>JBBQEG010000037.1:0-22420 GCA_038320495.1 Opitutales bacterium
GATGACCACGGCATTCGGCTCCAAGCCCGACACAATCTGAACCTCACGCGCGAGGCGCAGCCCGATCTGAACTTTCCGGGGCTGCGCTTTCCCTTGCTCGATCACATACACCTGCTGCTCGTTCAAACCCGCCACGAGCGCGGTGGCCGGGACAAGGAGGGCGCGGGGAATTTCCTCGAGCCCCATCTCCACCGTGGCGAACCCGCCGGGGAGTGCCCGGCCCCCCGGGTTATCGGCGCGCGCGCGGAGCCGCAAGGTACGCGTCGCCGAATCGATTCGTGGCTCGATCGCATAGACCTTGCCGGCAAACGGTTGGTTCAGTCCTGCAATTGAAATCATCACCTCCGCATCACGTTTGAGCCGCTCCATGTGCCGCTCGGCCACGGCAAATTCAACTTTCACCGTATCAATGTTCTGGAACGTCGCAATCCGGGTGGACGGCGTGATATAGGCGCCCACGCTGATATAGCGCAAACCGATCACGCCATCGAAAGGCGCCCGGATCTCGGTCTTTGCCAGCTGTGCCTTCACGAGGGCAAGTTCCGCTTCGCGCACGCTCACTTCGCTCACCGCTGCATCAAGGCTGTCCCGCGTCGTCCCCCCGCCTTCTGCCAGCGCAACCTGCCGCTCCGCCTGCGATCGCGCCAAGCCGACTCGGCTTTCAGCCCGGGCGAGTTCTGCCCGTAACTCGGTATCGTCGAGCCGCAAAAGCACGTCTCCCTGCTTCACCCGACTCCCCTCATTGAACGCCACCCACACCGCCTTGCCGGAAAGCTCACTTACGAGCTCCACCGATTCTTCCGCGAACACCGATCCGGTCGCGGTGATGCGTTCCGTCAACGTGCGTGGCACCACCTGATGCGTGTAAACCGGAAGAGGGGCGCCGCCACCCCGCCCCGGGGCACTCTTCGCCGCCGGCGACGCTCCCGTCCCTTGAGCACTCCGGCTCGCGGGCTTGCGCATGATGACAAATGCTGCCAACACGACAAACGCCACCAGTACAATGTAAAGCGCCTTCCGGGACTTCATTGAGCCTCATGGTGCTTCGCCGCCGGGTTTGAGCAACCACAGGAAAGGAAAGTTTCCTGCTTTTTTCCCGGAGGGTTCTGCGTTTTCCCCGTCCCGTCATAAATCGGCGCGCAGCCCCCATACTCATCGTCGGCGGAACCGGACGATACGAACAGGCAGGCAAGCGATCCGCAACCGCAGGTGCTACCTTCTGATGGTCAGTGTCTTTATACTACAGTCGACTGAACTGGATTCCCGGTAACGACCGGGACACGACCGGCGTCAGCGCATTGGCATCATCGTCACGCAGAATGACTGCCGCAGCCCGTCAAAGATTTGATGAATGACCGTCTCGGTCCCACCCCACTCTGCGGGGTTGTATTTACGAAGCAGATGAGCGATGCGCATGAACTGATCTCCTGGATCCCGCCGGCTTAGGGAGCATCCTGCGGAACCGGGAGGCCCGCGTGCCTTCTCGCCTTGGGCCAATATTGCGTCATGCCCTGATGGAGCGCCCGGTACGCCCGCGCGCAGGTGATCAAGGTCACGACGAAACCAGCCGAAACCGCGGGCAAGTGGATCACCTTGCGCGCACCGGACAGCCGCAAATAACGCTCGAAGCGAAAGCTCAACAGTCCGGGAAACAGCTGCCAGAAGAACCGAGGTCGCTGGAGGTGGGCCGCAACCAGTTTCTTGAGCCAGTCGGGGTCCTCCGCCTTGCGGCGCCTCAACGTATCGGCCAAACAAGTACGCTCACGCATCGGAAGCGTGCGCAGATACTCCACCAGCACATGCACCACGGTTTGCCCGATCATCTGCCGTTTCTGGTTGTTCAGAACGGCCCGGGGACTGACATAGGCTTCGAAGACGTGCACGGCCTCCGGGGCGAGCACGACGCGGCCGGGGTCGGAGTGGCGGGTGAGGAACGCCGTGCAGACCATACTCTTGATAAAGCCATTTTCGGTCGCGCCGAGATCCCGGGGAAGGTAAAGCTGGCGGGCGACGGCGGCACGCAGACAATAGAGCTGACCACAGATCATGCCCCCTTCGCCCGTGGCCATCGACGAAGTTGCCAGCGAGATGCGCTCCCAGAGGTTTCTTCTCGGCGTGAAAATAGATCCTTGCACTGGCGGCCGGTGGACGCCGGTACGGAAGGGTTCCGCACCAACGCCTGCACCAGGTTGAAGATCGTGTCGCGGCCCGGTTCAGCTCCTTGGCGGAAAGGTTCATCGAAGCACCCATGCTTCACGTCTTGCCGCGCCTGGAAAATCGCGCCTCACTCCCGGGCTCATCATGTTTACCCTTGGCATCGATTATGGAACCAACTCCGTGCGCGCTCTGGTGGTGCGTTGTGCGGATGGTGCGGAATTTGGCTCGGCGGTAATCAACTACCCCAGCGGCAACCAGGGCGTGCTCCTTGACATCCGGGACCACACGCTGGCCAGGCAATATCCTGGCGATTATCTGACCAGCCTGGAACGCGCGGTCCTTGCTGCGCTCCAAGCGGCCGGAAAGAAGCGGGGATTCTCCGCCGATAAAATTGTGGGCATCGGCGTCGACACGACGGGGTCAAGTCCGCTGCCAGTCGATGCCAAAAACCGTCCGCTCGCGCTCGATAAGAAATGGCGGAAGAACCCGAATGCGCAGTGCTGGTTGTGGAAGGATCACACCAGTGTGAAGGAAGCGGCGCGTATCACTGAACTGGCGACAAAGCATCGGCCGCAGTTTATTGCCAAATGCGGCAACACGTATTCCTCCGAATGGTTCTGGTCCAAGATCTGGCACTGCCTCAACGTGGCGCCGGACGTCTTTGCCGCCGCGCATTCGTGGGTTGAACTCGCCGACTGGATCCCGTCCGTGCTCGCCGGCGTCGAGACGCCGGAACAGGTCGTGCGCGGCGTCTGCTGCGCGGGCCACAAGGCGCTCTACGCCGATGACTGGGGCGGGCTGCCGGACAAGGAGTTTCTCGCCCTGCTCGACCCGATGCTCGCCGACTTGCGGGATCGACTGTATCAAAAAGCCCATGACGCCACAGTTCCCGCCGGCCAGCTGAGTCCGGCCTGGGCCCGGAAACTCGGTTTGAAGGCCGGCATTCCGATCGCGATCGGCGAAATGGACGTCCACTACGGAGCCATCGGCTGCGGGGTGGCGGAAGGCGTGTTCGTCAAAGTAATTGGCACCTCGACCTGCGATTGCGGCGTGGTGTCGGCGACGAAGTCCGTGCCGGACATTCCGGGCATTTGCGGGATCGTACGCGGCGCGATCTTGCCGGGATATTATGGGATCGAGGCGGGCCAGTCGGCGGTCGGCGATATTTTCAAATGGTGGGTCGAAGTCGTGTGCGGCGGCGACGGGGCCCTCCACGCCATCCTCACCAAGACCGCGGCGCGGCAGAAGCCAGGCCAGCACGGACTGCTCGCGCTCGATTGGAACAACGGCAACCGCACCATTCTCGTCGACCCGGAGCTGACCGGCGTGCTGCTCGGCCAGACGCTCTATACGACGCGGGCGGACATTTATCGGGCACTGATTGAAGCGACCGCGTTCGGGGCGCGTGCAATTCTGGAACGAATCAAGGAGTACGGCGTACCGGTCAAACGAATCGTCTGCGCGGGAGGGATTGCGGAAAAGAACCCGATGCTGATGCAAATCTACGCGGACATTACGGGTTGCACGATGCAGGTATCGAGTTCGTCGCAAGCGTGCGCACTCGGATCGGCGATTAGTGCCGCGGTGCTGGCGGGCGCGCATCGCAATTTTCCCGCCGCGCAAAAAGCCATGACGAGCGTTCAGCCGCGAAGCTACCGGCCCATCGCGGCGAACCGTAAGGTCTACGACCGATTGTACCGCGTGTATCGGCAAGTCCATGACGCGTTCGGCGGCCTGAATCGCTCGACCGATCTTTCAGGGGTCATGAAAGAGCTGCTGGCGATCAAACACGCTCAGCTCCGTTGAGGGCAAGGCTGGGCGCGCCGCTCTGGGCGTGCCTGGCATCGCGGAGCGCGAGAGAGCAGGCTCAAACGGCTCCTGAGCGAGCGGACGGCTCCGGTGGCCGCCACGCTGTGATGGCGAAACTTCACAGAGGACGCTTGCCGGGAGCGGGGTGTTCCGGTTTGGCTGAACTCCTTTCGTGCCTATGAAAGCCCTCCTGCTCACCGCGCCGTCGAAACTTGAACTGGTGGACTTCCCTGCCCCCGAGCCGGCGGCGGACGAGGTCGTGGTCCGGGTCCACGCCTGCGGAATCTGTGGCAGCGACATTCACGGCTGGGATGGATCGAGTGGTCGGCGCAATCCACCGCTCATCATGGGCCATGAAGCGGCGGGGGAGGTGATTGCGACCGGCTCGGGCGTGACCGCGTGGAAGCCGGGTGATCGAGTCACATTCGACTCCACGATCTCGTGCGGAAAGTGCCACTCGTGTCGAGCGGGCCAGGTTAACCTCTGTGAGAATCGCCGGGTAGTCGGCGTTGCCCCGGCGGAGTATCGTCAGCACGGAGCCTTTGCCGAGCAGCTCGCGGTGCCGGGTCGGATCCTTTACCGGGTGCCGGATTCGTTGTCGTTTGAGCAGGCGGCGATGGTGGAGCCGGTTTCGATTGCGATTCATGCCGTGCAGCGGACCACGATTGCTCCCGGTTCGACGGCAGTCGTGATTGGCAGCGGAATGATCGGGCTTCTGGTCATCCAAGCGCTCCGTTGGGCAGGTGCCCGGCAGATCGTGGCGGTGGATCTTGTCGACAGCCGTCTGGAATTGGCACGGCAACTCGGGGCCACGCACACGATCAACTCCGGGAAAGCCGATACCGCGGCGGAGGTAGCGCGCATCACGGACCATCAAGGCGCGGATACCGCCTTTGAAGTCGTGGGCTTCACGCCAACGGTGAATCTGGCCATCGCCACCGTGAAGCGTGGAGGCACCGTGGTCCTGGTCGGAAATCTCTCACCGAAAACCCAGGATTTCCCGCTGCAGGCGATCGTGACGAAAGAGCTGACCGTGCTCGGATCATGTTCGAGTGCCGGAGAGTATCCGCTGTGTCTGGACCTGATCGCCCAAGGTAAGATTGAGGTAAAGCCCATGATCGAGACGGTGGCTCCGTTGGAAGACGGGGCTGCCTGGTTTGAACGGCTGAGCGCCAAGGACGGTGGCCGCTATATGAAGGTAATCTTGCGGCCGTAACGGGCCCCGGGGAGCCGCGCGACGTGACGCGGCTCTCACGCTGGAGAATCTAACGCGCAGTCGAATGCGCCCACGAAAAAGGGCCGGATCGCTCCGGCCCTTTTTCGAAATGGGATCTAAACGACTCTTAAACCGTAAACCGCCGGCGCAAGAGCGCCAGTCCCGCCAAGACTGCTCCAACCAGCCCAATCGTCGCACCCGAATCAGGAACGGACGGTGATGGTGAGGGATCAGTAATTGAGATCAACGTGAACGGATTCTCAGTCGTAATCGAGCTCGACGTGAACGGGTTCCCTACGGTCCGCGTACCACCCGTTGAAAGGGTGTTATTGCCGCCACTCCCGTTGCTGAAGACCACGGTGTCGGTATGAACGGCGTAGAGCGAATCCCAGACCTTGGTCGGGTTCGGATTGCCCGGACCCGCTTGAACGACTGCGCTCACAAAGGGCGCGAACGGAGTGACAGCGCCAAGGTTAGCCGACCCAGAATTTCCCGCGGCATGATAGAAGGCGCTCACCACGCCACCTTGAATCGCCGCATTGAGATTACTGAGGGCGATCGTTTGCCCTACCAAGCTATTGGAAGACTGAATCCCAAGCAGACTGGCGAATTGACCTCCGCCGAGATCATAGCCGCCAAGAGGCGTCGACGGATTAATGCCAATGACCAAGGCCGCAGATGCGCCAGAGGCGGTCATGATCGCGGCACTAAAGCCAAGAGTTTTAAAGAGGGTTTTTATGGTGATCATAAGGTTGCGTGGAACCAGGATAGCTTCCCGCGTGCCACGTACGCTCTGCATCATTGCGTAGGCACCAATTGGATGAAACTTAACTCGCTATCTTAAAGTCGTTTGTATGAATCAATTCTTAATGCACCTGAATGACGATACGGGATTCTACCTATGGAGAAATTGATCGAATCTGTAAGAAATACCGACACTTCGACGCTCAATTCGGGCGTCCCGTTCGATCGAGTAAACGTAAAAAATGGAGGCCCAATTGGGCTATGGCGCTACCGGTTCTGACCAACATCGAGGTAATTCCCTGAGATCGAGCGGCGTCGAAATTTCAAGGAAAGGTGACGATTCTATCTGCCACCCGATATCGGGTAATTCCATCGGGGTCAGTACCTTCACCTTGCACGTCAATTACGGCTAGTTGCCTCTCCATTAGTAACCCGCTGGATCCGTGCTCATCGGTGGAATCTGTGGTTAAAAGAAACTGCTGACTTCAGGTTCATTCGTCGGTGCTCACCGGAAACAGCGAGGAATCCTTTTATCGTCGCAATGGAGGCGCCGCCGACTGCCGCAGTCCACCAATCGCCGATATTTTCCCTTCATTATTCGGTCGCACCGAGGCCCGCAATTTGCCCCTTTCTCTGCGTTGATGAAACGTTTCTTCGTCACTTTCCTCTTTGCCGGCGTCGGAAGCCTTTCCCCGTTTGCTGCCACGGCGCCCTCCCCTACCGCAACCCGGGATGCGTGGTCCTCATCGCGGTTGGTCGGCACGCCGGAACCGACGCCGCCGTATGAGACCGCCCCGGTTTTTTCGGGCGTCGTCTTCGAAACGCCGGTCGATATCGTCACCGGTCCGGATGGCGCCCGCCTTTTCGTCGCGGAGCGCTGGGGAAAAATCTGGTCCTTCGATCCGCGCGAGCCGCAACCGCGCGCGGAGCTTTTCGCCGACCTCGCCGCCCTTCATCCCGATTTTACCAAACTCGAGGTGTACAGCCTCGCCTTCCACCCGCGCTTTGCCGAGACCAAGGAAGTCTTCATCCGCGCCCGGATGAACGACGCGGCCGATGGCGCCCGCGTGCTGCGTTTCAAAGTGGTGCCAGGGAACGTGCCTCGGATTGATCCCCTCACTGCGGAAACTGTCCTGACGTTTTCCGGTGCCGGGCACAATGGCGGCAATATCCTTTTCGGCCCGGACAAGATGCTTTACGTCACGGCCGGCGACGCGGGTCCCGCCACGCCCCCGGATCCCGATGAAACCGGCCAGGCCATCGACGATCTCGAAGCCTCCATTCTGCGAATCGACATTGAAGGCCGGGACCCCGGTCTCGCGTATCGCATTCCTGGTGACAACCCATTCGTCAGCACTCCGGGCGCCCGGGGCGAGATCTGGGCCTATGGGCTGCGGAACCCGTGGAAGATTGCCTTCCGCCCCGGCACCGCCGACCTCTGGGCGGGCGATGTCGGCTGGGAAATGTGGGAGATGATCCACCGCATTGAACGCGGCGGCAATTACGGTTGGGCGATCACCGAGGGTCCGCAGCCCGTGAAACCTCACGCGGTGCCAGGCCCCACTCCGATCATCCCGCCTGTCGTCGCTCACCCCCATACGGAAGCGGCGAGCATTACCGGCGGCGTATTTTATATAGGCACCCGGCTGCCCGAACTGGCCGGCGCCTATATTTATGGAGATTACCTGACCGGACGCATCTGGGCGCTCTGGCACGATGGCAGCAAAGTCACCCGGCGCCGCGAGATCGCACGCACGCCCCATCAAATTGTGACCTTTGGCATCGGCGGCGACAACGAACTGTACCTCGCAGCTTTCGGCAGTGACCAACCTCTCCGTCGGCTGGTCCCTTCCCCGCCGGCGTCGATCGCCGCAGAGGCCTTTCCGCGTCGGCTGAGTGAGACCGGGCTCTTCGTCGACACCGCCCAGCAAACACCTCATGCCGGCGTGACGCCCTACTCCGTCGTGACGCCGCTGTGGCAGGACGGAGCCACGGCGGAGCGCTGGCTCGCGATGCCGGGCACCGCGCCCGCTGGATTGCGCGACGATCGCCGCGGTCCCACGCGGCCGCTGCGGCCAGCGGTGCGGGGCGGGAGCGTGTTTGCCCGCACGGTTTCACTCGAACTCGAAGTCGGCAAACCTGCCTCACGTCGCCGGATTGAAACGCAACTGCTGCATTTTTCCGGTCGCGACTGGCACGCCTACACCTATCGCTGGAACGACGCGCAGACCGACGCCGATTTGGTCGGTCCCGAGGGAGATTCAGCGTTGTTCACCGTCCGTGATCCGAGCGCGCCCGGCGGCCAACGCTCGCTCCCGTGGCGCTTTCATAGCACGGCCGAGTGCCTGCGTTGCCACAATGACGAGACGGGGCGCGCTCTCGGTTTTATTCCCGGCAATCTCGACGTTTCCCGGCTTTACGCCGCCGGTGTGGTCACCCGCGACTATCTCACCGGCGCAACCACGGTCCCTCTGGCCGCGATTGACGATCCGCACGCCTCGCTGGAACGGCGCGCGCGCTCCTGGCTGCACGTAAACTGTGCGCATTGTCACCGGTTCCAAGGCGGCGGCTCGGGGGCATTTCGAATCAACATCGAAGCGCTCGCGGGAAACACGCTACTCGAAACCGCACCGATCCAGGGCGACTTCGGTCTGGACGACCCGCGCCTGATCAGCCCGGGAGCGCCCGAGCGCAGTGCACTTTTCTACCGGATCGCCAAGAGCGGCCCTGGCCACATGCCGCAACTGGGCGCATCGACAGTCGATCCCCGGGCGTTGCGCGTCCTCTGGGATTGGATCGCGGGAGATGTCCCCGCGGCTCCCTTGCCCGCCGCGCCCGACTCCACCAGCGCTGCGCTCCGGATGGTCAATCATCTCGACCAAGATGCCCTCGAACCGGCCGCGCGGGAAAAGTTAATCAGCGCCGGCCTGGCCGCCTCGACCGACACCATCCGCGCCCTCTTCGAACGTTTCCTCCCGGATGACGAACGCACGATTACGCTCGGGGCGAACAGTGATCCCCAGATGATCCTGGCACTGCGGGGCGACGCCACGCGCGGGCGGGCGGTCCTCACGAAAGCGGCCTGTCTCTCCTGTCATCAAGTGGGTCAGGAAGGGCGCGCCTTCGGACCCGATCTCACGGCCATCGGGCTGCAGCTCACCCGCGAGCAGTTACTCGAAAGCCTGCTGCAACCGTCGAAGACCATCGCGCCGGAGTTTACCGCCCGTTCCTTCGAACTCCGTGACGGCACGGCGCACCTTGGGTTTGTGATCGAGCGGACCTCCATCGCAGTCCAGATCCGCACGCCCTCTGGTGAAGTCGTCGCCGTGCCCACCGGGGAAATCCGAAAGGAAACGCCCTTCCCCCTGTCGCTCATGCCGGAGGGGCTACTATCGAGTCTCACGGGGCAGGAAGCAGCGGACCTCTTGGCGCTACTCTCAGGTTTGAGGCCGGCGGGGTCGGAGTGAAGAGGTGAGCACTACGCTGCGGCGCCTATTCGTGAATGTGTCGGCCTGACCATCGGCCGGAGCGACTCTCCGCCTGAACGAGCCAATATAGCGGTGGAACGCGGCGCTCGCCGAATGCTTGCATGGACAAAATAGTGCTCAACGACTACTCGCCGCGAATCAGCGACGGCAGCTGAGATAGGTTCAGGCTGCGGGCGCGCTCCTGGATCTCAGGCATGAAGCTTGCGCCTTGTGCGCGGGCATTGCCGACGAGTTCACGGAACGTCTCTTTGAGTTGGAGCGCGTCGAGGCTGCGCCCGCCGGAGTAATAACGCTGTGCTAGATGGCCCAAGGCGTAGGTGCTGGCGAATGTCATGGCCGGGCCGGCGCTCATCGAAGCGAGAGTGCCGGCAAAGCTGCCCCCGGCGCGCCGGACCAAGCCACCGAATAGCTTTCTCGCCATGCCCTCCACGGCTTGCGATGCGAGACCCAAGCCGAGCACGCCGAGAAATTCCTTCACGTGGCCGACGTCGAGCGTATGGCCATAGTGTTTGCCGACGCGATAGACGAGATGGGTCTGCAGGGGCAGGACAGCGAGGGTGGCCGCAGACTGGGGGAGCAACTCAAGCGCGCCGGCGAGAATGGCGGTCCGGCGGATGGTGGTTTCCAAAGCGGCATCGGCGGGTTGGGGCGCCAGCTTCACCGGAGCGGCCACGACGACGGGAAGAGCAGCCGAGGCGGAAACCTCGTCGGTGAAGCGGAGAGATCTGGCGTACCGGTCCGGGGGGATTTGCAGCTGCTCGGCGAGTGTCGCGAGGAACTGCGTCTCGGCGGGATTGCGATGGCCGTCGGCCTCAATGAGGCAAACCGCCATCTCGAAGGCGAGCGTGCGCGACTCGGCCGTCGTCAGAGAGGCAACGGCCTCGGTCAAGGCCGCGCGGTTGAGCAGCGCACGGGACACGAGTTGCGCGGCGTTGGGCAATTCGAGCTGATCGAGCAAGCCGCGAAACTGGGCGCGCTCGGCCTCGGACTTCGCGCCATCGGAGAAGGCAGCGGACAAGGCTACGAGACCGATGCTCTCCTTTTCTTGGGTCGTCATGAAGCGGATGAAAAGTCGGTGCGCGCGCGAACCTCAATTGGAAGCGGACGATTTGGAATAAAGAGGGAGGGTTCCACGTCGGCACTCGATGCGCCCTTGCACTTGCGACTATGCATGGAAACCGGCAGGGCGTTTTGATTGGCGAGGGAAAGTGGAAGGGGCTAGCAGGAAGAGGCCGAAACCGGCAACCCGACTGGAACGATTTTTCAGCTGCGTGCTTACTTTGCCGGGAGCCGTCTCAGTTTCTACTTCAGCCGCACCTCACGTGACACCTCGTTTCAGGGCACGGAACGGTTCTATCTCTGCGGCGATGGTTCGTTCTTCCACGGCGAACAAACTCAAGCTTCGTTTGATGTTCCTCAGGCCATGGGATACTCGCGAACCGGAGACAATAGCTCGGGCAAATGGTCCGTCGATCGCACGCCAAGCGGCGCTCTGCTGACTCTCTCCTTTCACGACGGAAGGCAGTGGCGGCACCAGGCGACTCGACTCGGCAGCGAGGTGCTCTATCTCAATGGCAGCAAATACTTCCGCTCCGGTCATAGCCGCTGCCAATAACCGAGCCCGCTCACTGGATTCGTTCCAATGTAGGCAAAACAAAGTGTGCCGGAATCCGACTACAAGGCGTGGATCGAATGGGAACGCGTCAAGCCGGATTTCCAGGTCGGTGCCGAACTAAAACGCCGGCTCGAATCCACGGGTTCGGCGCTGACTCCGCCCCAGCACGACGCGGTGACAAAGGTGCTGATTGAAACGAAAGATCCATCCGGGTGGACGAAGGTGATCTCAGTCATGGACCCGGACGGTGCGCCCACGCTCTTTCGGATTGTTCCAGAGTCGGCAATGGAGCGGATACGACCCATTCTCACACCCGAGCAATTCGCACGTTTCAGCCAGCTCGTCGAAGAACACAGACGCATCTCCACTTCGGGCAGAGGTCCCGTGCCGCCCACATGGTGAGGCATGAAGAACGTCAGGCTGAGAACGACATATGAGCGAATAGATCTTCATCCGACGACGTCGCCGGTCGCACACCGTCCATGGATCGCAGCGCAGCCCGTCGTCCCGCGCTATGATCGATGCACGCACTGAAGCACGGTGCGGCCGACAGCCCCGCCCGCCGCGCACATCGCCACTGATATTTTCATGGACAGTGGCCCTTCCGCCTCGCGTAACTCTCTGTCGCACATGCAACAAAAATTGGAGGCGCGGGTCGGAATTGAACCGACGCATAGAGGTTTTGCAGACCTCGGCCTTACCACTTGGCTACCGCGCCCAATTTACTTACCAACTGAAACTTACGCGAGTAAGTTTATGTGACATTTGCACTGTTCTACACCGGAGTTCTACACTTTCCAAAATGGAGACTGAAAGTATAGGATCCCAGCGCTGGCAAAGAACAAATGTAACCAACCTGCTTAAGAACGCCAAAAGTGGCACCTCCTACGGGCGGGTCAAGTCGAACGGGAAGCAAAAGTGGCGATCCCTGAGGACGCTGTCAGTCTCGGTCGAGAAACTGAGGCTCGCCGACTTTGAAAAAGAGATTCGCGCCTGGGGTTTGGTGGAAAACGGAACAACCATCGGCGACGAAACGATTGTCGCGCGGGTCGTCGCAATGTTTCGGGCGCTCAGCCTAAACAAATCCGCCGCGAGCATCGGCGTCAGCGAACCGCCGAAGACGCGATTGACGAACGAGCCGCTGACCGCGGCCAAACACTGCTCCTCGGTCACGCGTGGTTCGTAGACGTAGGAGCGGCCCTGCGACTCGTAGTCGAGCGTCCGAAGTGGTCAGTCCGTTAGAAGTTGATACCAAACGAAAGGTAGTTCGTTCACGAGCCTCAGTTCCTATGCGCGTTATAGCATCCCCAAACCATTTTCGAACTCGGCCATAAAAGCGCGCACCGCCTCGGGACCGTCCGTTAAGATCAGCGTCGGCTGGTTTAACCGGAGCCAGAAATGATGGATCAATTTTACGCGAAGCCTCGATTCTGCTGTTCCTCCGGATTGCCAGCCAGTGCCTCCTTCCCGCCAGACGATCATCACCCCAATCCGAGTGGGGGGCGGCTCGTACGTTTTTTAACAACAGGCAGACCCCGTACGACTCGCTCCCGGATACAGTCTCGGAACGGCTGTGGTTCTCTGCTGCGTAGTTCTTTTCGATGACAGGTGTTCCCGGCCGCGCGAAATAGTCGTTTCGGCAACAGGCCCGAACCACATGCCCCGTCCCGCGGACCGCGCACGCACGGCAGGCTGGAGTCCTGCGCTACTTTCGCGGCACGACGCCATGCCCCGCCACGATGTGCGCCACGGTCAGCAGCGCGACGACGACTCCGGAGAGCGTGGCTCCGGCGAGCACCGCCACTTGGCGAGTGGGGAGTTCGTAGTCACACAAGTTATTCCGTTGGTGCGCTGGAAAACGGCCCCCTGCAACGCGGGAACGGACTTACTTTTTGGTCTTCTTGCGGGCGGCCTTGGCGGCTTTTTCGTCGAGGACCGGCTGCATCCGGGTGTTTTTTTTCGTCGAGCCGGCGACGCTCGTCTTCGGCCGATTCGCGGAATCGGGAAGCGCGGTTTTCGCCGTGGCGTGGACGGTCATTTTTTTGGCAGGCATGAGATCAAAAATACAGGGATTGAACGGACGGGGGGGAACGAAGCATGTGAGGCGGCAGTCTGGACCGACCGGCGCAGTTCCAGTTCCCAGCGCAAGGTGGGGATCTATAAATGGGCTCATGTCCAGGTCAAAACCATGGGCGCCGCCGAGGAACTGCGGGCCCCAGGAACGAACCTACTCGTCGGACGGCGCGCGAGCAGCGGTCGTGCTGGAGGTGGGAGAAGACTTCTGGCCGGGCAGGTAATACTCAACATAGCCGAGCATCATCTCATCGTAAGTCTGCGGGCCCCAGCGCACCAGTTTCGTCGGGTCCGGATTGGCGGGGTTACCCGTGCTGTTGTCATACCAGGCCGTGTAGACCAGTCGCGTGCCGCGCGGAAAACTCGGCGGCTCGGCGAATTGATACGTGAGCTGCCAGTTGAAATCATAGCGCGGAATATCGAGGAGCAGCTGGCGGGTGCCGTCAGGGAGGACAGCTTCGTAACGAGCCGCGGTTCCGCGGAGGTGCATGTGCGGCGTGAAGCTGAGCAGCGTGACGGTCGCGGGCAGGGTGAGCGTGGCGGTTTCAGGGTGACGTGCCTCGCCGGGGGGAATGCGGAGGCGGGGGTTCGCCAATCCCGCCACGTGGATGGCGTGCCGTGGCGGCGCCGGCGCAAAAATCAATCCGAGCCGCGTCTGGTCCGTCGTGGCCCGGCCACTCGGTGTGTAGTGCATCTGAAAACTGACGGTGGCGCCGGCCGGAATCTTTTTGGCAAATCCGGGCGCGAAGGTCGCGTGGCTGTTACCGGGCACGTACGCGGCGAAGAACCCTTCGCGCTCGCTGGCAACGTCGCCGTCCTCGACCGGTTTCGCGCCCTTGGGATGGACCTTCACGATGACGTGATGGACGACATCGCGCGCGGTGGGCTGGACTTCATAGGCCTGCACCCAGCGATCCTCGGCGAAGGTGGTTTCAACGCGGAGCGTTTGATACGGCATCACGCCCTCGGCCTTGATCGCGACCGGACGAGGCAACTGCACCACGGCGTCGGGTTGCCCAATAGCCCACCCTGCCGGAAACACGCGTGGCAACGGTGCGTCGGCGGGATTGCCCACGGATTTTTCGCTCGCGAGCCAGGCCAGCAGATCGGCCTTGTCGGCGGGAGCGAGGGAACGATCGTTCTTCCAATGAGAGGTTTCGCCGGCGGCAGGAGCAGCGGCGAACCACGGCGGCATTGCGTCGCGCGCGACCTGTTTCCTCATCATGCCCGCGTGCGATCGGACGTCCTCGTACGTCGCGAGACTGAACGGCCCGACGCCCCCGGGGCGATGACACTCCACACAATTGTTCTGCACGATGCGCGCGATCCGGTTGTGATAGGTGATCGGCGTCGCGGCCGCAATGGGTCGATCGGAAGGGAAATCGAGGGCGCATCCCGGCGCTTCGGTGGCGGCGGGCGATGGAACTTGGCCCGCCAGCACCGCTCCGAGGGCATCGCGCAGATACGTGGCGCGCGGGGCGTCCAGCGAATACCCGAGGCCGTATTGATCGTCGACCGCGCCGCGAAAGACGAGCGTCCGCGCCGCATCGAGGACGAAAATCTCCGTCGTGGTCTTGGCGTCGAGCGCGCGAGCGAGTGCTGATTGAGTGTCGTGCACGTAGCGGCCCACCAGTCCGCTTTCCCTGATGGCGGCCTGCATCTCATCGATGGTGTCGGTCGAAATCGGGTTGACGAACAGGAAGAGGACCCCGCGGGCGGCGAACTCCTTTTCGATCCGGGCGAGGCTGGGGGTGTATTTTTTCGTCAGCGGGCAACTCGTGCTCGTGAAGGCGATGACCAGCGCCTTGGCCCGAGAATAGTCCGAAAGCCGCCCAGCCTTCTCTTCGAGATCCGTGAACGTGAGATCAGGTACCAGCTTGCCGACGCCGACGTCGGCCGGTTTCAGCAGATGCGGCCCCACGCGAGGCGATGGCAGCTCGACCTTTTCTGTGGTCGGAGCGGGTGGAGAGTCATCGGCCGAGATCGCTGACGCGCGCGCCAGCGCCGCGGCAATGGCACGGGCTTCGCCGCGCGTGACGATCCCGTCGCCGTCCCGGTCCAGGCGATCGAACCACGGCAAAGTCCCGGCTTCGGCGCGCGTGAGCTGTCCGTCTCCATCGCGATCGAGCTCGGTGAAAAGCGCTTCGAGCCGCCCGCCGCGGTTCCCGGTTTCGGCGGCGCGCGACGCGAGGACCGCACCGACGACCATGAGCAGAGGAAGGAGCCAAAGAGGATGCATCGGAACAGTAGACGAGCAGAAGCGCGTGAGTGTTACGACCGATTAAACGCCTGTGGCGGTGCCGTGCGCTTCGTGGTGGCGGACGTGGTGGTTGCTTGCCATCCATCGCGGTCATGAAAGTCGATCAGCGCCGAACGTCCCGGTGGAATACGATCGCCCCGAACTGTTCGAATTCTTGCGGACGAATAACCCGCCGATGAACGCCCTGTGCGAACGCGGTGGCATGTTCGAGCGCCTGATCTACGAGCGAACCCAGGCGATCTTCGCGTATTTCAGCCTGCCGTTCGACGCTCCTCCTCCGCTATAACTTGCCAGAGAAAGGCCTTTCCCCACGCGCGAGCCGAAGTCTCGCGCTCCCCTTTCCAGCGGGGATCCCCGCAACGCCCCGATGCCGGCTGCGCCGGAATTTTCCAGCGCGAGCGATTACATTCTACCGCACCGGTGCATCCACTTCGATTCAGGCTTCCGTCCATTCGCTGCGGTCGGAGGCGGCTTTAGATTCCGCGCTGACGGCCGCCTCTGGCGATTCGTCGCCCGAGCGCGACCATTCGCCAGGATCGCTCCCAGTCGCAGGCTCCCGTCGCGACACCGGCGGCCTCGCCGCGCTCCCACCGTCGCCGACTCCTTCCTCCGTTCACGGCCTGTCGCCTGCACTCCGCTCCCCCACCCGCGCCCCGACCGCACTCGCGCCGTGAAGTTTGACCCCATATTCTTTGCTGGAAGCGGCGTGTATTAGCCTCGACTTGGCGGCGATTTCGTGGCGGATTTTCCGCCGAGTCCGCAGGAGCCCGGGACGAAAGGTGATCCCTGAATTCCGGCGTCTTCGGTGGAGATTCCTTGTCGACCTACCGGTGCGTGTACGATGAAAACTCCGTTACCCTGTCTCGCCCTCGCCGTGCTCACGCTCGTGAGCGCTTGCTCGAATAGCGGCAATCCCACCCAGCCTCCGCCGACTCCGCCGGTCACGCCGCCGCCGCCGCCAGTCGTGGTCGCACCGCACGAGCCCGTGATCGAGAAGGAGCTCATGATCACGCATCTCTCGGTGGTGAACGACGATCGCACGAAAGGGCCGGACGGCCCGTGGTCGTTTGGCGGGCTGATGAAACGCCTCGCGGGCACGGGCGATGTAAAGACGTTTACGCTGAACTGGCTCCGCACGTGGGAGTCGACGCAGACGATCAACGCCCAGACGGTCGCCGCGCGCAGCGCGATCCGTCCGAGCGTGATCAACACTTGGAAAACGCGCGATGGCCAAACGGGTGCGACCGATGCCGCGTGGACGATGAACTTTGCCAACGCGCCGTTCCGCCTCCTCGCGATCGTCAATCGAGTGGACCTGAACCGCATCGATGACCCCGTCGACAAGACCGCCGGCGAGGGCCGGTATGTTTTCGGAGTGCTGGGGGCGAACGATGCGCCGCTGCCCTTCACAGTGATCTTCGAATATCGGTTGATCGGCACGGATCGCGAGCGCCTGCGCGGCTGGGCGCAGGAGTGGCATGCGCTCGGCGCAATGTCGTTTGGCCCGCAGTTCAACAGCGCGCTGCAGACGATCACGGATAAATTTTCCGGTGCGGACGGGCAATTGAACCAAATTCGCACAAATGAGATCGCGCTCGCGCTACCCTGGGAGCTGCGGGAGTTCCGTCTGGTCGGTGGCGCGTTGGTGCCGTCCCCGACGCTCCAGACGCCGGCAAACGCTTTCCAAAACACGGCAACGTTCACCAAATTCATCGACGACAACGAGGGCGAGATTCTCGACGGCACAGTGCGCGTTCCCGCGCAGTTTCAGAATCAGCCGTTCATGGCCGCGTCCTCGCTGGTCGGGACGGCGCAGGACCCAGGGAGCTTCGTCTGGCAGGCTCCCAACGTGGGAAACAAGGAAGCGCGGCACAAGCTGGCCGTCTTCACCTGCAACGGTTGTCACAACGTGGAAACCGGCACGGCCAATTTCCTCCACATCGCGAACCGCGCGCCCAACGCCGAGGCGCAACTCTCGGGTTTCCTGACGGGCATCGAAGTAAACGACCCCGCAAATCCACCGGTGAAGCATCGTTTCACCGACCTTGCCGATCGTGCGACCTTGCTGAAAGCGATCATGAGCGAGCCGGGTGCGATCCGTCTCCAAGCGCTCACGCAGCCGCGGCGCGCGCGCGTTCACTAACCAAGTCCCGCGACCGCGCGTGCACCGCGGCCGCATTTCCCCCGATGGCCAAAAAGAAATCCCGTTCGCTCACGCAGGAGGAGATCATCGAGGTGCTGCGCGCCCGGGCGCAGGGATGGCTCAGTTATCCGAACGTCACTTCGGTCGGCGTCGGGCCGAAGCTCGTCGATGGGCAACCGACCGGCGAACTCTCGATCCAGGTTTCGGTCGCGGAGAAAATTCGGGAGCCGCAGAAACTGGCTGCGAAAGGTTTTGTGAAGCTCCCGCGTTTTTTGCGCGCCCCCGACGGTCGTCGCATTCCGGTGGACGTGGTCGAGCGCTCGTTTCGCCTTTCCTTCCACCTCGTGCCGCAGTCGATGCCTCCGGCGTGGGCGAAGGAAAACACGCTCGCGCCGAAGGTTCGTCGTCGCCGCCGGCTTGCCCGCATCATGCCAGGAGTGAGCGTGAGCCATCCGACAGTGCTGGCGGGAACGATTGGCGCGATTGTCTACGAACGGCTGCTGGGCGGGCCCTGCATTTTGAGCAACGCCCACGTACTGGCGGGCACGGGGACGTCGCCGGGCGATTCGATCGTCCAACCGGGGAGCTCCGATTCAGCTGACCTCGCGCGCAACCACAGCGGTCATTTGCTGCGCAGTCATATCGGCCTTGCGGGCGATGGAGCGATCGCGAGCATCGAAGGCCGGGCGTTTGACGAGACGTTGTTCGAACTCGGCGTGGTGCCGCGCCGGCTGGCCAAGGCGGCGATCGGGGACCGCGTCGCGAAGTCGGGGCGCACTACGGGCGTGACGTTTGGGATTGTGAAGCGCACCGGGCTCATTTTCCGCCACAACTACGGGGGCACGATCGGGGCGCAGGACGTGGGCGGCTTCGAGATTTCCATCGATCCGGCACGACCTCCGGCCGATGGGCGGCTGTGCAGCGGTGGCGATTCGGGCGCGCTCTGGATGATCGTGGAGAACGGGCAGACCACGGACATCGCGGTCGGCCTGCATTTCGCGGAACAATCGGATGCGGCGACCGGCGTGGATTTCGGTCTCGCCTGCAACCTGCACAGCGTGATCGAGACGTTGGAGGTTTCACTGCTCCGACCGAGCTGAAAAGGCACGAGCGCGAAGCGTCATGTCATGACGTCATTCGCCAACACCGAGAGCGCGATGACGAAGAAACGGGCCGCGCGTTTCATGGCCAGGACCGAAGTTCCCGTTTGCCGAGCCAAGCGTCTCAAGGTTGAAGCGCTTGCTGTCATCTTTGCCGGCATGGACATCGCGGATTTGTCCCGCGTGCCGATGGAACAGTTGACGCTTCCGATGCACCTTCCGGGGGCGGGTGTCCGGACGGGACCCGAGTTCAGTTTCAGGAATTGTCCGGATGGCGGCGACGCCGCGCTCCTGTATGCTAAAGAACTCAGCGGCAACCACCCCATTGTGTGGAGCGCTTCGAAAGAAGCACGTCGCTGGCGGAGAAACGTTCCACGACGGAACGAGCCGCTGTGTTCCGTTGCCTTCATTAATCCATGCCCACCCCGCTCTCGCTGCGCGACCTTCTCATCGACCAACTCAAGGATCTCTATAGCGCCGAACAGCAGCTCGTCATCGCTCTGCCCAAGATGGCGGAAGCTGCCACCGGCGAAAACCTGAAGCAAGGTTTCCTCGACCATTTGGAGCAGACCAAAGTGCACGTCGAACGACTCGAGAAAGCGTTCGCGAAACTCGGGGTTTCAGCCGGGGAAAAGACCTGCCTCGCCATGAAAGGCCTGGTGGCGGAGGGGGCGGAGGCGATCGAACTCCAGGCGAACGGGGCAATCCGGGACATCGCATTGATTGGCGCCGCTCGTCGCGTCGAGCACTACGAAATCGCGGGGTATAAATCCGTGCGCGGGGTCGCTGGAGCGGTCGACGAAGCGAACGTCGCCGATCTCTTGCAGCAGACGCTGGATGAGGAATGCGACAGCGACAAGCGTCTCTGTGCCTTGGGCGATCTCGCGGTGGAAGCCGGCAAGGACTTCACCGGCGACGAAGAAAGACCGCCCGCCAAATCCACACCCGGCAAGCTGGGCAAGAAAAAGCACCGATAGGCTGCGCGCCTCGGCTCCCGTCACCTCCTAAAACGTCGCAACCCTACTTTCATGCTCCGCAATACCAAGCCCGCCGCAAAAGCAACGACCTCGTCCCAACCCCCGCCGGTGGCGAATAAGGGGACCTGCCCGATCTCCGCGCTCCGGAAATTTTTCGGCGGCGAGACGCATCAAGAAGCTCCGCCCTCTGCGCCCGCTTTGACGACCAATCAAGGCGTCGTGATCGAGGACAACCAGAACTCTTTGAAAGCGGGGTTGGGCGGCCCGACGCTGTTAGAAGATTTCGTCCTGCGGGAGAAAATCACGCACTTCGATCACGAGCGGATTCCAGAGCGGATTGTCCACGCGCGGGGCTCGGGAGCGCATGGCTTCTTCGAATCTTACGGCTCCCTCGCGGACGTGACCTGCGCGAAGTTCCTCGAGCCCGGAAAAAAGACGCCGGTTTTCGCCCGCTTCTCCACCGTGGCGGGCGGCGCCGGTTCCGGGGACTTGCCTCGTGACGTCCGAGGATTCTCCGTGAAATTCTACACCGAGGAGGGCAATTACGATTTCGTCGGAAACAACATCCCGGTGTTTTTCATTCAGGATGCGATGAAGTTTCCAGACCTCATCCACGCCGTGAAGATGGAGCCGGATCGTGGTTATCCCCAAGCGGCCTCCGCCCACGACACGTTTTGGGATTTTGCGTCTCTCATGCCCGAGAGCATGCACATGCTGATGTGGGTTATGTCCGACCGGGCTATCCCGCGTTCTCTGCGGATGATTCAAGGCTTCGGTATCCATACGTTTCGCCTCATAAATGCGGACGGCGCCTCGACGTTCGTGAAGTTTCATTGGCGCCCGCTGCTCGGCGTCGCTGCGGTGCTGTGGGACGAAGCCGTGAAGATCAACGGCGCTGATCCTGACTTTCACCGGCGGGATCTTTTCGAGGCGATCGCGCACGGCGATGCGCCGCAATGGGAACTCGGTTTCCAGCTGTTCGACCAAGCCACGGCGGACTCACTTGATTTCGATGTGCTCGACCCCACGAAGATCATTCCCGAGGAAATCATCCCTGTCCGGCCGGTCGGAAAGATGACCTTGGACCGCAATCCGGATAACTTTTTCGCGGAGACGGAGCAGGTCGCCTTTTGCCCCGCGAATATCGTGCCTGGGATCGATTTCACCAACGATCCTTTGTTGCAAGGCCGTCTGCACTCCTACCTCGATACGCAACTAAGTCGACTTGGCGGACCGAACTTTCATCAGATTCCCATCAACGCGCCGCGGTGCCCCATGCGGAACTTCCAACGGGATGGCCTCCGTCAAATGATGGTGCCGAAGGGTCGCGTGGCCTATGAGCCGAACTCGCTCGACGCG
Source organism: Opitutales bacterium (assembly GCA_038320495.1). Classification (GTDB taxonomy): domain Bacteria; phylum Verrucomicrobiota; class Verrucomicrobiia; order Opitutales; family Opitutaceae; genus ER46. Next base: position 20,942 of record JBBQEG010000037.1, read on the forward strand.
GGCTTTCCCCGCGAAAGCGCGGCGCGCGGCTTCAAAACGTTCCCGGCCCACGGCGCGCCGGAAACGTTGGACGCCGAGAAAACGCGGCGCCGCAAAGAGACGTTTGCGGACCACTATTCCCAAGCGCGGATGTTCTTCCGCTCCCTCGAAGAGCCGGAGCAACGCCATGTGATCAGCGCTTTCGCCTTCGAATTGGGCAAAGTGGAATCCAAGCCGGTGCGGTGCCGGATGCTGGGCCATCTGCGAATCATCGAGGACACCTTAGCGGCAGGGGTGGAGCAAGCGCTCGGCATGGAGGGACAGGCGCAAACGATCACCCCGGCAAAGGCCCCCAAGGACTTGGCTCCTTCTCCCGCCGTCAGCATCGTGGCAAAAGCCAAGTCCACATTGGAGGGCCGAAAAGTGGGCGTCCTCGTAACTCCCGGATTCGATTCCGCGTTGCTGCACGAGTTGCAGTCGGCGGTCGAGGCGGAGCGCGCCACCTTGGTGCGCATCGCCCCAAAGGTCGGTGGAGCCCTGAATAGCGCGGGCAATCTCCTCGAAGCGGATTTTGCACTTTCCGCGGCGCCTTCCATTTTCTTCGATGCTGTGGTGCTCCTGGCTTCGGCGGAAGGCGCAAAGGCGCTGGCGCTGGAAGCAGCGGCCTTGGATTGGCTCCGAGATGCCTTTGGCCACTTGAAGGTCATCGGCCACACCACTGACGCGAACGAGTTGTTGACCAAGGCAGGGATTGAGGCCGACGACGGCATCATCGTTACCGACGATAAGGCGGGGATAAGGCAATTCGTCGCGCAGGCCAGAAATGGCCGCCGGTGGGGTCGCGAGCCGAAGTTGCGATCACCGGGTTGATCCGGGCACGCTGCAGCCACTGGCCGCGCAGGTAAAGCGCGGGCACGTGCGACGCGAGGCTTTACGGTCCTGACTTCTATAAATCGCGCTTCGCCACCCGCGGCAGACGGCGAGCGCGTGGTGTTTTGCCGAGCCAAGAGTCACGTGGCGCTTCTGGCAGTGCAGCGCGTGGTGGTGAGCGATTTTTCGTCCAACACGGGTTTAGCTTCAAGTTGACCGTCCGCGCTCAGGGCGGGGCCGAGGTGAAAATCGAACGGAAGGTAATACGACCGCGTAAAGTCAACGGCCGGGAGAATAGCAGGCGAGCCGCGACGACCCGAGTTGTCGCGCCCCGTAAGCAGCGATCCTACTTTCAAGTCGGAGAGTTTCCTTGTGATCAGGGGACCGTCCCGGCGGGCAAACAGAAAGATGCATCCGGATCCGCCAAGAAACCTGCGGCGTCGCGGCTGCATTGGGGTCGTCCGAGCTGCTTGGCATCTTCTTGGAAAGCGAGTCGCCTCACACCGCGAAGGGATTGAAGCGCAACTCGTTCTCCACCGTCGTCATGGGCCCATGCCCGGGAGCGATCACGGTTCGCGGCGGCACACTTCCCAACATCCGACGCAGGCTGCGTTGCAGCTGCTGCGGACA
>JBBQEG010000038.1:0-21913 GCA_038320495.1 Opitutales bacterium
CCTGGCGGGGCCGTTTAAAACGCGGCGTAACCCGTGGCTACGACGACGCGCTCCTCGAGCCGGGACGTTTGACGGTCCCCGCATTGCTCAAGCAAAGCGGCTATGAGACCGCGATCTTTGGGAAGTGGCATCTGGGTGTGAATTGGCAGCGCACCGGACCTGCGCCGGAAGACGTTAATTTCGCCCGGCCGTTTACCGGTGGGCCGCTGGCGCATGGGTTCGATCGGTTTCTCGGAATCAGTGCGTCCCTCGACATGCCTCCCTACGTGTGGCTCGCTGCCGATCGCGCGGTGAGTGTTCCCACCGGAACCATCGGCGACAGCGCTTCACCCAAGCTCTGGCGCGGCGGTGTGATTAGCGACGATTTCAAGATGGACGAATTGCACCCCCGCGTGGTCGGTGAGGCTTTGCAGTTCATCACCGAGCGCGCGGCGAGTCGTGAGTCGCGTCCGTTCTTTCTCTACCTGCCGCTCGCTTCACCGCATACCCCCATTTTGCCGACGCGCGGCTTCGAGGGAATAACCCGGACGACGCCGTATGGCGATTTCGTCGCCCAAGTGGACTCCGATATCGGCCAGATTGTCGCGGCTTTGGATACGCATGGTTTCGGTCGGAACACGCTCGTGGTCTTCACCGCCGACAACGGCTTCGCGCCCGCTGCCAACATTCCGGACCACGCGCTTTTCAATCATGACCCGAGCAATGGCTTGCGCGGCGCGAAATCCGACCTCTTCGAGGGTGGCCATCGCGTGCCGTTTATTGCTCGCTGGACAGGCGTCGTACCCGCCGGGACGCGTTGTGCGGAACCGGTCGGCCAAGTCGATCTGCTCGCCACCTGCGCGGAGCTCCTGGGGGTGAAACTACCCGAAACTGCCGGCGAAGATAGTACGAGCATGGTGACTTTGCTCCGCGGTGAGACGCCTCGCACGCCGCGTGGCGCGCTCGTGCATCATTCCGAAAACGGCTCGTTCGCGATTCGCTCCGGAAAATGGAAACTCCTGCTTTGCCCGGACTCGGGCGGTTGGGCCTACCCGACCACCTCGCCTGCACCCTGGGGCCGGCCCGTGGCGGATAAGGTCGACCACCTGCCTGCCTTTCAGCTATATGATTTGAGCCAGGATCTGGCCGAGAAGAATAATCTCGTCGATGTCCATCCCGAGGTCGTCCGCGATCTGGGGCGACAGCTCGTCGCCTATATAAAGAGCGGCCGCAGTACGCCGGGTGCGCCGCAGCCCGTGGACTTGGACGTCGAATGGCCCCAGATTGCCTGGATGAAGTCGTTCGCACCGTGAGCAACCGCGTGGCTCGCACCTCGCTTCTTCGCGGTACCTCCAGTAGCCACTATAGCTCCGGGTCGCCGCCGGCCGGATGTTGCGACTGGCTGATGGGCCCGTTCGCGCTTCGATTAGCCTTCGATGAATGGGTCCAGTGACATCGCGAGTTATCGACTGCCGCTCTCGATCGGGATGCTCGTCGTGCTCCTCGTTTGGGAGCTGATGTCGCCCTATTTTGCGGCGTTCACGCAAGGCGAGGGCATGCTGAAACGGCGGGCGCTCAACGCTGCGACGAATCTCGGCTTTGGTCTGCTCAACGCGGTCGTCGTGGCTGGCGTTTTTGTCGGTCTGTGGGCCATCATCGCGACGTGGAGCGCGACCCATCAATTTGGTTTGCTGCACTGGCTGCCATTACCTGCGGTCGCGAGTTGGATGCTGGCGATTCTACTTCTCGATAGTTGGACGTACCTATGGCATCGGCTCAATCACGTGATCCCGTTCCTGTGGCGATTTCACCGGCTGCATCATTCCGATCGCGAGATGAACGTGACGACGGCGAACCGGTTTCATGTCGGCGAAGTCATCCTCTCATCGGTCCTTCGCCTGCCATTGCTGGCGCTCCTCGGGGTGCAGCTCGAGCAGCTTGCGCTCTATGAACTGATGCTATTTGCGGTCGTGCAATTCCACCACGCCAACATTGGGCTGCCTGAGTGGCTGGATCGCGCCCTTCGGTGGATCATCGTCACGCCTCATCTGCACAAGGTTCATCACTCTGTTATCCGGGTGGAGGCTGACTCGAACTTCAGTGCGTTGTTTTCCTGGTGGGATCGCGTGTTCAGCACCTTTCGTCTTGCTCCCCACCCGCGACAGATCGTTTTCGGCGTGGATAACGAGCGTTAATTCGCGGGCCGAATCGAGTGATCTCAGGCGCGGAAAAGGGCACGCAGCGATTCTTCCGTGGGCGTGTCTCCCTTGGCGCCAAGCGCATGAATGCGGCCGCCCTCCTGCCATACCGCGAAGGACCAGTCGCCCTCGCGCCGAATCTGCGGCGTACTCATGCCAGGACCCGACTCGCCCTCGCTTCGAGCTTCGAAGGCGCGCATGATGGCTGAGCTCGAAGGCAATCAAGGCCGCGCGACCGTGTCGGTCGTCGGCAGTTCGATGGCTCCGCCGCAGGTCGATCCCGCGCCCGCCGTGCAGCCGAAGCAGTGATTCCCGGTCGCGACGGGGGCCCCCGCCAGGGCCACCGGATCGATCTCCCATAACCGGCGCCGGCCCGGCTCGGTTCCGCCTAGCGGCAGATTCATCATCTGGTTGAAATCGCAGTCAAAAACTTCGCCGAGCCAGCTCACGTTGATGGTATCGCGACACATCAAACCGTCCACCGTCATCGGATTGAACGCCGCCGTGAGTAACGCCATATACTCTTCGTATTTCCCATTATGGCGAAGCCACGAGGCGAAGCGGGAAACGGGCAGGTTCGTGATCGTATAGAGTCGGTTGAACTCGATGCCGAAGCTGGTCCGCAGCTCTCTTTTATAATCTGACTCCAGTTCACCTTGCGGCCCCGGCAGGTTCGCGCCCAAAGGATTATATACCAAGTGCAGCGGTAACTCCGGCGCAATTCCGTAGCCGAGGGTGTTAAGTTGCTGAAGGGCCGTGATGCTGGCATCGAATACGCCCTCGCCGCGCTGGGCGTTGACGTTTTTCGCGGAGTAGCACGGCATGGACGCTATGATCTCCACCCGGTGGTGGGCGAGAAAGGCCGCCAGATCTCCGTAGGTCGGTTCGAGTAGAATCGTGAGATTGCAGCGATCGATCAGCGTACCGGTCGGATCAATCTCCCGCAGCCGCCCGACCAGGTAACGAAAATCCGGGATCATCTCCGGTGCTCCGCCAGTAAGATCCACCACCGGCAGGCGCGCCTGTGCCTGCCAGTCGAGAATGCGGTCAATCGTTTCCCGGGTGATGATTTCTTTGCGCGCCGGTCCGGCATTCACGTGGCAATGGCTGCACGTAAGATTGCAGAGCTTGCCGACATTGAGCTGAAGCACACGGGAATGAGTGCGGCGCAGGGATAAGCCGTGATTCTGGAGCGTGGAGGCAAAAGCGTTCATCATGGGAAACAGATAAGGCGAATTCTGTTGATGCCAACACGACAGGGGCGCTGGCAAATGCGATCGTTGGGACGGACGGTGGAGATTCCCACCCGAGTTGTTTAGGGCGGCGGAGGCGGACGACAGACCGCGGTGTATCTGTCTCACAAAGGACGCGTCGATGTTCCATCCTGCGTGGGAGGGAACAGTGCGCGGTTTATTCCAACGACCGCAGCGGACTGGCCTCCCGAAACATCAGCGGGCTCGGCACGGCTTCGGACGGAGCCAGGCCGAACTCCATCAGCAAACGCTGCAACACCACCGGTGTGGTCGGTTTCGCAATCACGTCGTCAGCTAGGGTGGCACCCTGAAACTTGGACCGGAAAGAGTCGGAGGATGCGACGGGAGAGTCCGATCCCATGGTTCGCATTAAGCGTGCCAGCTTCGCCCCCGTGAACCGGCCTCCCGGGTTTAACATCCTTACTATAAAGCACCAACCGACGGCCAAAAGAAGTTATTCACAACGAGCTCCAATTGCCGGTGAATAACTGTCTAAGGAAACATGCGACCCATCTGGAAAGGCTCGATTAGCTTTGGTTTGGTAACGATTCCGGTTGCCATCCTTACCGCCACGCGCCGCGAGGAACTCAAATTTCGGATGTTACGCGAGAGCGATCTGAGTGCCATCAATTACAAGCGGGTGGCCGAGGTCGATGGCAAGGACGTGCCTTGGGAACAAATCGTCAAAGGCTTCGAATATGAAAAAGGGAAATTCGTGGTCTTGAAAGACGCGGACTTCGAGAAAGTTGAACTCGAAGGGCGTGATGCGATTACGATTCTTGATTTCGTGGATGTGAGCGGGATCAACCCCATCCATTTCTATAAACCCTATTATCTCGAGCCAATGAAGGGCGGTGCGGCAGCCTATGGTCTTTTGCGGGAAGTGCTGGCCGACTCGGGGAAGGTGGGAATTGCCAAAGTGGTGATTCGGAGTCGTCAGCATCTTGCGGCGGTGAAGGCGAATGGCGGGCTGCTCGTGCTCGAACTCATGCATTTCGGGGAGGAGATCGTGCCCGCGGAAGCCGTGAAAGTACCGGCGGAGAAAGCCTCGCGTGGGCGCGAGCTGGAGATGGCGCGAGCGCTGGTCGAGCAGATGAGTTCGGAATGGGAACCCGCCCGTTATACGGATGAGTATGCGGCCGCCATGATGAAGCTCATCGAGAAGAAAATCGCGTTGGGCGGCAAGGAACTGCCCGGCGGAAAGCGTCAGGCGCCCGCTGCCACCAACGTTATCGATCTGGTCGCTGTGCTGCAGAAAAGCCTAAACGAAGCCGGAAAGGGCGCGAGGGCGCCGAAGCGACAACCGCCTCAACGCCGCACCACCAAGAAGACGGTTGCCAAGCGCACTCGTCAGAAGAAAGCGGCGTAGTTCGCCGCACATTATCCGAGGGATTCGCGTCGACGGACAGCCGACTGCAGTCAACGCCGCGCTCCGCAACAGATCGCCAAGGACAATTCGATGCGCGCGGTCTAGCGACTGCTGGTGCTTTGAGCCCACGTTCGTTGCTCCAGCCGGAAAGCGGCTAGCCCGCTGATCGATCGGCGCGGCCCGGCTTCAGCTCCGCGCCACGACTTTTGCCTGCCGGACGAAGTCGGGATCGAGCGTTACGCCGCAACCGATGCCGGCAGGGCAGCGCACGCTTCCGTCTTCGCATTTAAGGGACGACGTTGCGCAGGTCACCGGGAGGGTCGTGTTGCCTTTGAACTCCATGAACGGGCCGATGTTGGGTGTAAACGAAGCGAATTGCACCACGTCGACGTACCCCAGCCCGCCCCCAGACATGTGCGGTACGACACTCAATCCCGCCGCCGCCGCCATGCGGGCGACCTGCGTTGCGCGGATCATGCCACCACCGTAATGGAGGTCCGGTTGCACGATATCGACGCCGCGATTTGCGATCATCCATTGCCAGCGATGCAGGCTGTATTCCTGTTCGCCCCCCGCGACGGGAATCGTTAGCGCATCCGCCACCGCTTTGGTGCCCCACAGGTCATCGAATTCGCAAGGCTCTTCATAAAAGCCGTAGCGATGCTCTTCCATGATCCGCCCGATCCGGATGCCCTCGACGGAGTCGTAGGAGCTGTTGGCGTCGGCATACAGCGTCATCGCAGATCCGAACGTCTGCCGTACGAGTGGGATCAATGCCTCGGTCCGTCCCGGGAGCGAATCCGCGTTGCGACTCATTCGGCCGCCCAACCGGAATTTGAGCGCCCGCACGCCAGAGCCGTCCACCAGTTTTCGCAAGACTTCGATCTCCGCTTTGGGCGTGTTGCCACGGTTGCCGCTCGCGTAGTAAACCGGAATGTCGCGGCGTTTTGAACCGCCAAAAAAGTCCGCCAGGGGCCGGCGGGCCACGTGTCCAAGAAGTTCCAATACGCCCATCTCGGCGGCCGCCACGCCCACCCAGAACGCCAGCCCTTGCAGCTTATAATTACTGCTGTGCCGGTAGACGTCCCAGAGGAGCGTCTCGAGCGTGCGCGCCTCCTTGCCCACGAACACGGGCGCAATGTAGTCAGTGAAAATCGGATACGCTTTGGCCATGCTCGCGGGATTCGGCACCGTGATCACCTCGGCTCCACCCGTGGAGCGGGTACGGACGAGAAACGTGCGGCCGTTCCGGAGCAATTCCATCGAGGCGATGGTGACGGGTGACTTCACGAAATCGAGCGTCAGCACCGGCGCGGCGAGGACGCGATCGAGTTCGGAGGGCAGGGGCGAGGATACGGACGCGGAGGCGAGGCGGCTCGAACTCGCACCGCCCAGCAAGGCGACCGTGGCGGCTGATTTCAAAAACGACCGGCGCGGGAACGCCAGGGCAGAGGGAGAGGCCATAAGGGGTAAAAGGGACCACTCCCGTTAAGGGCGCGTGGAGCGTTGAGTGCAAAGCCAATCCGTTGCCGGATCAACGCGCGGCCGGGTTGATGACCCCGACTGCGGTCAGCGGCAGGTCCGCTCACCCGCGCATCAGCGGATCCGGAAGCATTCCGTTACTCGCGGTCTGGCTGTGCTTACCCGAATCAGTTCGGATCCTCGCTGTTGCCGGTGAGCACAGAAGATAACGGAGGAAACGAAGATCCCATCTTCCTGGCGCACACCTTCGTTTTCTTCGTTACATTCTGTTCAATTCCGATGCGCGCCTGCCTCGCGTTTATCCACTGAAAGGTGCGAAGGTCGACCGTAGCGGGGAGCAGAGTCGTTGTTTGCTCATCCACCTTAATGAAGCGGGGCGCATGGGAATTTTCTCAGATGAGCACGAGTGCGATGGCGGACATCATCAGGAGCGCCCCCACGAGTCGTCCGGCGAGGACGCGGGTGCCGAGATGTTGTTCCTGGCTCCGCACCCATTGGCCGAAGATCCAGACGAGCACAATGGTCCAGAGACCGCGCGAGCTATAGATTACATTGGCCGAGGCCGCATGTCCCCAATGGGCCACCGCCGAAACAAATACGACGGATTGAAGCCCCAAGGTGATCGTGCCCACGAGAAGCCACTTCCATGTGACCCACGGAATCGCGGAAAGCGGGGCGCGAAACTTGGTCGTGAACCCAATCGAGAGAGCGGCGGAGAGCCCCATTGTGATCGGGAGAAAGCGACCCAGCCCCCAAGTGGGTGACCAGCGTTGCACGGAGACGTCGAAGAGCGCGTAGGAGGCCGCCGCCATTCCGGCAGTGCAAATCGTCCGGCCAATGTGATGATGGGACGACTGCCGACCCGCGCGATTGAGCAGCGCGATGGCGAGCGTCGCGAGCAGCGCGGCGACCCACAGGTGCCACTCCAGGCTGACGCCGTCGAGGAAGGTCACCAGCACGGCCACCAGAAGTATCTTAAGTCCCAATACAGGGGTGGCGACGGAGACATCGCCCTTTTCCAGCGACATGAAAGTGAACCACTGGCCCACCACAAAGTACGATGCCACGATCAAGGGCTGCCACCACAATTCCCACGGGATGCGTCCGCCGAGGAGCCAGAGTGGCTGGAACAGCAAACCGCAAATCACATTGGCGACAAAGGCCGTTCGCCACACGCCGACCCCGAGTTCGGCGCTGCGTTTGACGACCAGCACGCCTGCCGCGTAAACGAGGGCGGCGACGAGAATCAGCAGGTGCGAGAGACTCACGCGTTGAGCTCCCGCGTGACGTTCGAGTTGCGGCGCAAGGCGTGTGACGCGCGCGACCAAGCGCGTGAGGCCGTGCGCCCCCGATTTGGCGCGGAGCGGACGCGGGCGCGTCCAGCGGTTTTGTTTTCAAGGGAGGGCATGAGCGGTCGCGGTCAGGATGCAGATTTCAGACCGCATCGAAACAGATTCACTGCGCGAATGACGAGAGTGGAACGCGGAGCCGCCGACCTCGCCGCCGCCCCGCCTCGATCCGGTCGCCCCGGACTCGTCACCCGTCCCGCTGGCGTCGCTCCTTACTCCGGCTGTATATACGGAAAGGTCGTATCCTTCGTCGTGCGGCTCCACTCCAGTAGTTGACGCCGGTGGGCGTTCAGCACGGCGGCGAATTTTAAGTCGATCGCGAGGTTGGTGGTTTCGCCGGGATCCGCTTCCATATTCACGAGAGACTCCCGCTGCTTGCCCTGATCATCGCGCCCGCCTCGCAACTCGACGTCCGAGCTTGAGAAATGCCTTAGGTGTCGTGAAGTCTCACCTATGCTGTCGTTGTCGAACTCCGCCCTGACGGTGCTTTTGCTCGATCCCCGGTCTCCGGAGACGCAGGCCTTGCAGGGCACCCGGTATTGCTGGGGTGGTTACATTTGGCAGGTCCGCGATGCGTCGGGCGATCTCCTCGCGGGTCCCGAATATCCCGAGCCGCAACCCACCCCGTTCAATGGCCAGGGGCTTCCTGAAGCGTTTCGGGTCCGCGAGTTCGAAACCGGCCGGCTGCTAACGGCCGTGGGGCATGACGGGATCGTGATCGGCGCCGGCACCGTGGCCCTGGGAGAGAAGAATTCTCTCGGGCTGGTCGCTCCGGCGCAGTGGGTCGTGACGCAGCGAACGAACGCGATCGAGTTCCAGACCACGCAATCATTCGGTGACTGGATGGTGGATCTCACGCGGACGGTCTCGCTGCAGGATCGCGAAATCATTTCCGCCACCCGACTGCGCAATCGCGGATCGGCCGTCCTCCCGCTGCAATGGTTTTCGCATCCTTTTTTTCAGCTGGTCAATGGCCGGATCTCAGGACGATTGCCTCGTGACTTTAAGGTGGCTGACAATCCCGTTTTCTCCCTGACGGACGGTGCGTTTGCGATGCAGCAGAGTTTTCCCGCTGGGGGCGGTAGTCATTTCCAATTGCTGCAGGTGGCGCCGGTGCCGCTCGATGCGACGTTCAGTCACCCACGACTCTCGTTCGTGCGGATGCGGGTGGATTATGTGGCGACCAGGATGCCGGTCTGGGCGAACCATCACACTTTTTCGATCGAGCCCTATCTGCAAACCGAACTCGCGCCCGGCAGCGAACGCGCATGGAGCACGCGTTACGCGTTCGGCGTGTAACGGAAAACGCCGCGCGCAAAGTGTCACGTATTGGGTGACATGTGGGCGGGGTTGGGGAGAGGTGAGCTCTGCAAAAAAAATGAGCGGGCTCTAAAGCCCGCTCATTTTCTTCTCTGTTGCCGGCTATGCGTTACCGCCGGCGCGTCATCGCATCCACATTTTAACTACGAAATTTACTGGCCGCGCACATAGCGCGACGGCCAGGTTGGTTTTTTTATGGTGTATCCGCAAAGCTGAGATGCGCCTCGGGGTGCTCGGTGATCGCGGCCCTGCCATTTTTGCGCGGAGGCACTTCCGGACGGATGGTGGCGAAGCCATTGCGAGAGGGTGGAGTGCCGCGCGGGGTCCGAATAATCGGCGTGGCCACATGGTGGGTGGGGGCGGCAGCTACGCGCCGCTCAACTTTCGAAGCGGAGTCGGAGCCGCCGACGAGTCGAAGGAGTTGCGAGATGGATTCCTTCAAGACTGCGGCCTGACTGCTCAATTCCTCGGCGGCGCTGGCACCTTCCTCCGCTCCGGCCGCATTGGTCTGGGTAACTTTGTCCATTTGCGAGACGGTGATGTTCACCTGTTGGATACCCTGGGTCTGTTCCGCGGAGGCGGTGGCGATCTCGCCGATCAAGTCGTCGACCTGCTTGGTGCGCGTGGCGATGCCTTGGAGGCGTTCACCGACCTTACTGCTGATCTGGACACCGTGCGCGCTCTTCTGAATCGAGTCTTCAATTTTCTCCGCCGTTTCCTTGGCGGCTTGGGCGGAGCGTTGCGCGAGGCTGCGCACTTCTTCGGCGACGACGGCGAAGCCCATTCCGGCCTCCCCGGCGCGGGCCGCTTCGACGGCGGCATTCAGCGCGAGAATGTTCGTTTGAAAGGCAATCTCATCGATCGTCTTGATGATCTTCGCGATGTTGTCGCTGGAGGTCTTGATGGCGGACATCGCCGCGTTCATCTCGCGCATATCCGTAGTGCCGGCGTCGGCGGCCACACGGGTCTCGCTCGCCAGGCTCTTGGCCGATTGCGCGTGTTCCGCATTCTTCTTCGTCATGCTCGACATCTCTTCCAGTGACGCACTGGTCTCCTCCAGCGAAGCGGCCTGTTCGCTGGCGCCTTCGGCGAGGGTCTGGCTAGAGGCCGATACCTGGTTGGCGGCGGATGCCACCTGGTCGGAGCCTTCGTTGAGGGAGTCGGCGACTTGACGCAGCGTCCGGGTGGTGCCGCTGATAATGATAACGGCGATCGTGGAACCCAAGCCAAGGGCGATCAGAACTCCTATGATTACGCCGGTGGTGGCACTAGCGGAGTCCTCATGTATTTGTTTTCCCGCGGCGACTCCGTTACTTTCGTTGTAGTCCGCCAGCTCGGTGATGGCTTTCGTATAATTCCGATAGGCCGGGATAAGATGCGCGCGCATCGCCTCGGTTGCCTCCTTGGTTTGGCCGGCGCGACTGAGCGGCAAAACTTTTTCGTCACGCGCTTGGAGGAACGTGGTCCGCAGCTGCGCGGTTTTGTCGAAAAGCACGCGGTCCGCGGGAGTCGTGATGGTCGCCTCGTAGGCTTTGCGGGCGTCGACGGCCTTGGCCGCGAGTTGCGCCATTCCCGTTTCAATCCGCTGCATCTCCGCGGGATCGGTGGCAATGATATGTTCAAACGTCTCCGCATAATTGTCGCGGATGAGTTCCGACAAGGTGCCCGCGAGAACAATTCCGGGAAGGCTGTCTTCGGCAATGCGCTGGGAACCGGAGCGGATTTCCGTCAGGCGGGAGATGGCGAAGCCACCTAACATGATCGTGATCGTGATTACCGCGGCAAAGCCGAGGATAATACGTTTTCCAATGGTCCAGGATTTCATTTGAGAAGAGCACGCCCGGGGGCGGCGGATAATTCGAGCGGAAGGTCAGACAGCGGAGGCAGGACGAAGAGGGAAAATGGAGCCCTGACGGTCGCCGGGGGCGCGAACGGGGCATGCAAGTGGATCGCCACTCTTCCGCGAGTAATGGACTCACATTTGACTCACATTCACGTTGGATTCGGTTGTTTTAACCGACAATGTTGGGGCCCGGCGATGCCACGCAGGTACGCTGCGAGTTTGACCCCGCCGCGAATCGAAACGAATGGCTGCGTCCCCGGTCGATTCGAGCCCGCTCAGCGCCTGGCGGACGGACCAGACCGTCACCGTTTGACGGATACGTGGAGACGTGAAATCCGCCGAGGCTGCGGAAGCCGCGGACGGCCGGTTGGCAACGGCGATTCCGGACGTGATCAGGCCGCCCGTGTGGTCGGTGAATCGAGCGTCTGCAGGAGATTCGCCAAAGTCGCCGCACTCGGAAGTCTGGGCAGAATGCCGTTCGCTCCCAGATCGTGTGCCCGTTGAGCAGCGTCCGAATGGAGGGACGTAGCCAGCAGGTAAATCTTGACCGAGTTGAAGCCGGACTGCCGTCGTATCCAGGAAGTGAGTGCAAATCCATCGATCCCCGGCAGCAGGGCGTCGGCGAAGAGCATTCCCGGGAGCGCGGTGCGACTTGGCAGACGCAGCGCCTGCTCGAAATAGTCAATTGCTCCTTGAGCCGCTCGAAATCCAATCACCGGATAATGGGCTGTGGTGGCGCGAATCCGACGGGTAATGAGCGACATGCCTTCCAGGTTTTTCTCTGCGATGACAATCGGTCGGACCATGGAATTCATGTTTTTCTCATCGTCCGCCGGGACGATTTCTTCACGCTGCATGCTCTCCGCGAGGGTAGGAATGATACGCCCCGGGAGGGCTGGCGTTTACGTACCGCTTGCGGGGGGGGCGCGATTTCAGGCTTTTCGACTCGGCGCGGGCGGCGTGATGCTACGGGCATGAGCAGCGTCGCTTCCGCCCCGGTTCACGTCCTTTGCACCCGCCCGCTGAGTGCCGCTCACCTGGAGCGCTTAAGGAGCCTGTCGCCGTGGCTGCGGATTGAGCATCGGCTTCTGGCGACTGGCGACGTCGCCGAGGTGATTGCGCCGGAGGTGGAGGTGTTGCTCTCAACGTTCCCGCCGCATTCAGCCGAGGGGTTTCCGGCTTTGCGCTGGTATCAGAGCACCAGCGCCGGAGTGGATCGCGTGCTGCAGACGCCTTTCGGACAAAGCTCCGTGCGCATCACCACGACAAGTGGGCTGCATGCGATCACCGTGGGTGAATATACCCTGGGCCTGATGATCGCACTGGCGCGAGATTTTCCCGGTTACCTCGATTTTCAGCACCGGGCGTGTTGGCCGGAAGATCCGCTTCCGCCCTATAAACAGTTTCCCGGACGCGATCTGCGGGGGTCGACCGTGTTGATTATAGGCTATGGCAGCATTGGCCGGCAGGTCGCCCGGCTGTGTGATACCCTTGGCATGCGCGTGCTGGCGGTAAAACGGGACCCTTCTGCCCGGAAGGACGAAGGCTTTGCGTTTCCCCACACCGGCGATCCTGCGGGTGAGTTGCCGGAACGAATCGTCGGCCCGGCGCAACTCGCCGCGGTGCTTCCGGAAGCGGACTTCATCGTGCTCGCCGCGCCGTCCACGGCGGGAACGCGTCACTTGCTCGGGCCGCGGGAATTCGCGCTGATGCGAAGCGAGGCCATCCTGATCAACGTGGCGCGCGGCGACCTCATCGACGAAGCGGCCATGGTTGAGGCGTTGTCGTGCGGCCGCATCGCTGCCGCGGGCCTCGATGTTTTCGCGACGGAGCCTCTCCCGCCCGAGAGCCCGTTGTGGGCGTTGAGAAACGTCATTATCTCTCCCCATGTCGCGGGCTGTTCTCCGCGGTACGATGACTATGTCATGGAGATTTTCGCCGAGAATTTGAGTCGCTATATTCACGGCCAGCCCTTGCTCAACGAAGTGAATCGGCAACTCGGGTATTGAGGGTCGCTTCCGATGCTTGCCGCGGGTGGTCCGTGGCCGCCGAAACGACGGTGTGCTGTCGGACTGGCGTAGTTCGGGTCCGAAGCCACCCGGTAGGCTCCGCGGCGCTCGTCGGGGGCAAGCCACGAGCGTTCACAGAAGCGCGTTCAGACTCGCAACGTGCTGACCCAGAGAATCACCGTAACGGAACTCACTTCGAATGAGAAGTCTCGCCTAATTCATCGGGAAAAATACGAGCTCCGATCCCGAATGTTTCCCGGGTAGATTTCTTTTGTATCATCTGTTGGCACTCAAGATCGTTATCGCAATGACCGATGATTTTGCAGTCGACCCCGTTTCATCGACTGGAATCGCCGGCTTGGATGAGATCCTTAAAGGAGGACTGCCGGAAAACCGCCTCTATCTCCTTCGAGGTGCCCCGGGTGTGGGTAAAACAACCCTTGCCTTACAGTATTTATTAAGGGGCGCGGAATTGGGAGAGCGGTCGCTGTATATTGCGCTCTCCGAAACGCGGGGAGAAATAACCAGCGTCGCTCATTCGCATGGCTGGAACATCGAACAACTGTCGATTTTCGAGTTGACCGCCCTGGAACAGCAACTTTCGGAGGAGGAGCAGAACACGGTTTTCCACCCCGCTGACATCGAGCTCAACAAGACGACGCAGCTCCTCCTGCAACGCATCCAGAAAGTTAAACCGCGCCGGCTGGTGTTGGACTCGCTCTCCGAATTGCGACTGATGTCGGATACCGCGCTGCGTTATCGCCGGCAGATTTTGTCGTTGAAGCATTTTTTCTCCGGTCAGCAAATGACGGCGCTGCTCCTCGACGATCACAACGCGGAAGCCGGCGATCTTCACGTGCAGAGTATCGCGCACGGCGTGATTACGCTCGAGCAGAACGTATCCGACTACGGGGCGGAAAAACGCCGGATTAAAGTCAACAAGATGCGTGGCGTGGGATTCCTTGGTGGCTACCATGACGCCTTGATTGTGCGCGGAGGTATGAAAGTTTTCCCCCGTTTGATTGCTGCTGAGCGCCGTCGGAAATTTGCTCGCGAAACGATCGACTCTGGTATCGCGGAACTCGATGCCTTGGTCGGTGGCGGTCTTCACCGTGGGACGAGCGCCCTGTTTTTGGGACCCGCCGGAACCGGGAAGTCGACCATTTCCCTCCAGTTTGCGGTCGCTTCAGCCCGGCGGGGCGAGAACGTGCTCATGTGCCTTTTCGAGGAAAGTTGCGATACCATGAAAGCCCGCTCCGCCTCCGTGGGCTTGAAGGTGGACGACTTTATCGAGTCGGATGTGATCAGGGTCATGCCGGTCGACCCTGCGGAAATGACGCCAGGTGAGTTCATTTATCGGGTGATGGAGCAGGTCGAAGAGCGTCATATTCAGGTCGTGATCATCGACAGTATCAACGGCTACTTGCAGGCAATGCCGGATGTTAAGTTCCTGATTGTTCAGCTGCATGAGCTGCTCTCGTTTCTCAATCGCTTCGGCGTGTTGACTCTGATGACAGTGGTGGAGCATGGCTTTGTCGGTCAAATGCGCGCGCCGATTGATCTGAGCTATCTCGCGGATAGCGTTTTATTATTGCGCTATTTTGAGCAAGGCGGACGGATCAAGAAAGCGGTGTCGGTCATTAAAAAGCGAATCGGGAAACACGAGGACACGATCCGTGAGTTCAAGATCGATAGCCAAGGTCTGCGGCTCGGCCCGCCGCTGGCTGATTTTCAAGGTGTACTTACGGGGAACCTAACTTTCCACGGAGAATCCGATCAGATGATGCCTGACCGCTCGCAGGGAGATCTTTCGTCGTGAACTGCGATCAACCTCTATCACTGCCCTTCTTTCCCGACCTCGATGCGCTTGGAGCAAACGCCCGGTGTTTGGGGTGGTGTCCGAATCCGCGCACCGGGGTTGCGATGTACTCCATGTGGGAGAACCTTCCCGGAAAATGATGTCGTCGCCGCAAGCCAAGGGAGACCTTGTTCTCGTACGGGCGCCCATTGGCGCAGATGCCGCGAATATTGAAAGCGTGCTACGCCGCGGCGGAGTAGCTGCGCGCATCTGCAAATTCGACGCTGATATTCGAGATGGGCTGGGCGGCGAATGCGGCGCAGTTGTATTAACGGAGGAAGCGTTTAGTCCCGTTCTCACCAATGTGCTGTCGGCGGGATTTGCCGCGCAGCCGCCGTGGTCTGATATTCCCATTGTATTAATTGGCGGCGGAGGGATGTCGAACAGTGGGGCGGCGGTGGCTAATCGCCTTCGCGGACCTCACCGCACCATCACGTTGTTGGAACGGCCCCTGCGGGCGGCGACGCTGATGGCGACGATCTTGACGGTCTTGTCGGCGCGTCGGCGGCAATATGAAATCCGCGCCCTGTTGACCGAGCGGGATGCGATTCTGAGTTCATTGGAGTCGCGCGTGGCGGAGCGCACCGCGGACCTGCAGCGGATGGTGGAGGAGATGGAGGCGTTTTCCTATAGTGTTTCGCATGATTTGCGTTCGCCCTTGCGGAGCCTCGACGGTTATTCGCGGGCGCTGTTGGAAGATTACGGCGACGATTTGCCGGAGGGAGCGAAAGTCTACCTCGACAAGATTGCGCGCGCGGCCCGTCGGATGGATAGCCTTACCCAGGACGTGCTTGCCTATACGCGCGCCGCCCGGTGCGAGATGGAAATCACGGCCGTTGATCTGGATGCCTTGTTTGCCGAGGTGATCGAGCAGTACCCGGCGCTGGTCGCGAGTGTCGACCGGATCTCGATTCAAAAACCGCTCGGTTGGGTGATGGGGCACAGTCCCTCGTTGATCCAGTGTTTCTCCAACCTGCTGGGCAACGCCGTGAAGTTCGTACCCGAGACTCGGATACCAGAGATCGAGGTGTTCTCCGAGGCCAGCGGCCGGTTCTTGCGCGTGAACGTGAAAGACAATGGGGACGGAATCGATCCCAAGCACCACGCGCGGATCTTCGGGATGTTTGAGCGGGCGGCGAAGAAGCAGTTTGCGGGGACGGGGATCGGTCTGGCGATAGTAAAGAAAGCGGCCGAACGCATGGGTGGAGCGGTGGGCGTCATCTCGACCCCCGGGCTCGGCTCGCAATTCTGGATCGACCTGATCCCTGCTGTGGAAATGGCCGTCGTTCCGATGGCCAACGGGTGCGCTCTTCCGTTTGAAGCTCCGAGTGCCGCCGACTGTTCAGAAATCGCCTTTTCCAAAATCCGCGACCGCTCATGACGATCCTGATCGCAGAAGATGACGAGGACGATTTTTTCTTCACCGCACGGGAACTGGGCAAAGCGACGCAGACGGCCTTGATGCACGTGGAGAGTGGCCGGGCGGCGATTGACTATCTGGCCGGGCAAGGGGAGTTCACGGACCGCGTGGCGTTTCCCTTTCCGGACGTGATGCTGCTCGACCTCAAGATGGACGACATCGACGGTCACGCGGTGCTCGCCTGGATTCGCGAAAACCCACCGGAGCGTCCGCTTCGGATATTTGCGCTGACGGGTTCGGGTGAAATGCGCGACCGTGAACGCGTGAAAGGGTCCGAGGTGGTGGAAGGCTATTTTGTGAAACCGCTCACGGCCGAAAACGTGGCTGCGATCCTGAAGTGAAACAGGCATTCCTGCCTGTCCTCCGAACAAAGGCCCCCGAGGTAACACAGGCATTCCTGCCTGTCTTCGGAACGTGAAGCATGGCGCGGTGGGAGAGACTCGAACTCTCGACCGACGGTTTAGAAAACCGTTGCTCTGTCCAGCTGAGCTACCACCGCGTTGAAATCGCCGGTCACCGGTAGCGCGGGAAATGACCGCCGACAAGGGGAAAAACGGCGGAATCGCCTGATTGCTCGCGCGGGTTTTCGTATGGAGCAAATGACTAAATTTCGCAGCGGCTGGATCGTTCCTCGACGGCCCAGCGGATTCGCGCGGCGGTCGAATCGCCGATTCCGTTGACGGCAGCAAATTCCTCTAAGGACGCGATTGCGAGATTCTCCACCGAGCCAAAATGATCGAGCAGCCGCTCCGCACGGTCAGGTCCCACCCCTGGCAGCCCCTGCAAGATAAACAATTGGCGCGCGCGTTTTCCTTTGGGCCGATAGCCGGGTCGCGGCAGCGCGCCCGTGGCAAACCGCTTTGACTGGCGTCCAAAATAGACGAGCAGCCGGGTTGTTTCCGTAGGGTCGCTCGCCCGCAATACCGCGAGCCCATAGAAAACACTCACCGTGATCAGAGCACCCTGCAGCGCGGTCCGCGGTACGCCGAGCTCTCCCGCGGTCTTCGGAGTGCCCTCCAGAATGATAACGCCACGACGCATGCCCACCGCGAGTGCAGCCGTCTGTTTGAACCAAAGCCCGTCGATCACCGACGTGGCGAAATCTTTCAGGGTCTTCCGCTCGACCGCGAAATTTTCTTCGACGAGAAAATCTCCTCGCGCCAACCTCCGCACCTCAAGCGCCACATCGGTCCGCGCACGCAACTCCTCAATCACTCCACCCGCATTCTCACGATCGTCCGCCACGACTCGCACCTGAGGCTCGCTGGACTTCACGACTGGAATTATTAAATACTCCCTCGATGCGATAAAGTTTAGGACGCAACACGGTTCCGGTTTACAACGCGGCGACGAGCGTGGAGAGATTGTGGAACGAGTCCGAGAATTTTCAGGAGCGCCTCAATCCTAGATTGCCGAGATACTCGCAGAAGGCCGTCCGGGTTGTGGTCTGGCGTTGTTGTATCATGGGCAGGGAGGCCCCTTGGGGATCGGCGGCGATTGAAAACGTGGTAGCGGGCACCGGAAAACTGAATGCGAATGCGTCGAGGCATGCCCGCTGATGATTCCCTCGAAAATCAAGCACGCAATTTTGTTATCGCCCCAAATTTGATGGTCAGCGGCGCCGCTCCCGCCGGTGCCTCCGCCGCTGTTCCCGCGTACGAAGGTGCATCTAGCGGTTCGACCCCTTTGGCTCGGTCGTTTGGCTCGGTCCAACATTTGGTTATATCTCAAGAAGAAGGCCCCTTGACCGTTATTCGCTTCGGCGTAGCGTCCCACCATGTTCGAGACCGTGATCGCACCTGTAGTTGAGCGACTCCGCGCAGCTGGAGTTGTTCGTCTCGGCATTTTTGGGTCGGTCGCGAGAGGAGAAACACGACTTGAGCGACGTCGACGCGCTGGTTCATTTTAGGCCCGCGGCGCGCTCGATCGACAACTTGCTAGCGGTCGGAGATGCACGTGAACAGGCTTTCAACCGTCGAGTGGATTTAGTTACAGAAGATTCCCTGAGTCCTTACATCGCTCCGCACGTGATGCGAGAGATTCAATATGTCGACATTGGCAGTTGAGTTTCTGAAGCACATTCGGGATTGAGGGGCCTACGACGTTGCTCGAAACAAGGCGGAGCCTTTGGCGCTTCGGATGAAAGAGAATATTGAAACCAAAGAAAGCCCAACCTGAAGTGAAGTAGATCTTGAGGGGGCGGACAGACAAGCTTCGCCGTTGGTGGGGCTGCCGCCAAGGGGGTCTGCCTGATTCGATGGCGCCCGTACCCGATCTTACCGGTAATGAGTTCTCAAGGAACTTCATAGAATCAAAGCGCCCACGCCGGGGCCGCCGCTTTCATCAGGTAGTTCCCGCGGACCAAGCGATGGTCCACCCAGCTAGTTGCGCAACAGATCGTCTGCCGGAGCCATGAAGCTATCATCAACCAACGCCATCAATTCAGGGGAATGCCGGTGTCCGGATTCTTGGCACGATCCATCGGTCCGTTTCGGTTTTTATAAGGCCTTTCTGCCGGATCATACCTGGGTAAGACTGCCATTGCCCCAAGGGGCGTTCCGTCTTAACAATGGCGTCAATCGAAGAATCTTTGCAGGGCGGTGATATGGTGGTCGTGATGCTCGATCTGTGTCCCGTGGGCCCAGGCGCAGGCCGCGATGATTAGATCCGTCGCCGGCACCGTAAGCCCCTTGGCCCGGCTGCGTCGCGCCAGTTCGCGCGCCTTTTCCCAGACCACATCCGTCGTGGGCAGCAGGGCGACGTCGGCATCCAAGTGTTCCATCATCTTCCGCTCCGCCGGGCCCCGGACACCGTGCCAAAGTTCCACCCGCACCAAGTCGCACCAGCTGGCATCGCCCGTTTGCAGCAGGGCCCGCACACGGCTGCGCACCTCCGGGTCCCCGTCCTGACGCAGCGCTTCGATCCAGCTTGAGGTATCGATGAGCGTCATCCCTCGGCTCGGGTCTTGAGCAGTTCCTCCCGGGTCATTAGATCCCGGAAAGTCCCGAGTTTGCCCGCGAGCTTGGTCAAGCGCTGCCGGCGGTTGTAGTCGGCCACAGCGCGGGCCACGGCCTCCGTCTTCGTCGGCGCATTGGTGTGCTTCATGACTTCCTCCAAGTCGCGTTCCGGAATGTCCACAGTCGTTTTCACGCTTCCAAAATCAATCAAAAGGGATTCCGAGGCAAGTTATGATTGCTTCCCGTGAAGACGATACTCTGGCGTTTGGATTGCAGACCTGACATTTTGAACGGTCTATTTGCGATTCGCGGTCATGCACCCTGAAATTCCCTCGCTGGAGGCCATGTCCATGACCCTCGAACGTTGCCGCGCGAACAGCTCGCGGAACGGGTGGATCTGTTCACGCTGGAGCTTCACGAGGAGATCGATTCGGAGATCGAAACGGCGTGGGCCGATGAGGCCGAGCACCGCCTCGCCGAAATCCGCAGCAGAAAAGTACAGCCCATCCCTGGCGAGCAGGTCTTGGCCGAATTGCGCCAACGCGCTGGCCGGTGAAGCCCTCTGTCTTCCATCCGGAAGTACGCGCCGAGGCGCTCGACGCCCGGGACATTTACGCCGCGAAAAGCCTCGAACTTGGCGATCGCTTCGTGCCGCTGTCGCGGCCATCCCCGGCGTAGCGCTCCGGGTGCTTGTAGCCGGTTTTGCGGCTGATGCCGAACTGCTCACACAGCTCGGTCACCGTGAAACGGTCGCTCTGTGCAGCATGACGAATCGGATAATCTCGTCCATCGGAATTACACTTTTCCACGGCATTGTTGCCGTATGTGTAACCCATCATTCCAGATTGTCTGTCACCTATCCTGCCGTTCATACCTTCGGTGCCACGGAATATCCCTGCCGAGTCTGGGCCGACGAGACGAGTGCAAAGTGCAGAGCTTGACCCCTTGCCAGTCCCTCTGACGAATCGGATAATCTCGTCCATCGGAATTACACTTTTCCACGGCATTGTTGCCGTATGTGTAACCCATCACTCCAGATTGTCTGTCACCTATCCTGCCGTTCATACCTTCGGTGCCGGAATATCCCTGCCGAGTCTGGGCCGACGAGACGAGTGCAAAGTGCAGAGTTTGACCCCTTGCCAGTCCCCTGATGAAAGGCCGGACGTCGATCAAGTCGGTGCTTCCGGCGCTCTGGTCGGTGGATTCGCCGGTCAAACGGCGAATGCCTTACGCCACCTTTCCCGCGGACACGGATCCGTATGCAGCGTTGAAATCAAAAGGTGCCATTGCGGACGGCATCATGGCGATGGAGGGGTATCTCGAGCAGGTGGCCTCGGCCGGTCCTGCGAAGGATGCAAGTGTCGCTGCGCTGGAGCACTACTGCTACGTCGACACGCTCGCGATGTGCTATATACTAGATTATTGGGAGTGGGCGCTCGAAATGCAGCGTGAGTCATAATGTCTATAATTTTTAGATCCGGTGATGGCGGAGACCATCACCGGAGGGCGAGGATCGCGCTTCGCGCCGGAAAGATCGAAGCGATGTGAAATCAACATTATTCCTCAAGTTCCTGGGTGGCTCAAAAATCGGAATGCTTCATTCCTCCACGGCGCGCGCCACAGTTCACGCGGGCCCGGTTGCAACAAAACTACTTCACGCCCTTCGGGACGTTGGTCTAGATCCGAAGCGCAGCCGCTTGCGTCTCATGCTCCGGCAGTTTGGTCCCTCGGGGCCCATCGCTGACGGCATTTTCTCCGACGGTGATGGTGCCCGTGGATACTTTCTCTACGCGCCGCAAAACCTCTCCAAGCCGGAAATTGAAGCCCTGCTTTTTCATTCGATAGATCTGGTACCTTTCTTCCAAACCCACACTGACGGCACTGAGGAGCGACTTTTTGACGCCGAGATTATGCCGGAGTTTCCTGAGCTCCCGCCGGCAGTTATAACACAATGGACAGATCGCGATGGAGCGTTGGATATATTGAGTCAGATCCCAAGCCCGCGTTATGACTCGTAGAGGGAACCCGGTTGAGCCTCGCTACGGGGGCTCAACTCTGGCAGTGACAGACCACACGGAATCGCGAGCCCAGCGATGCGTGGCGCACGATGCGCTCGCGTAGTTGCTTGACGAAAACTCAGCTGCGCGTCGCGAACGAAGTTGGGTTCACAAACAAAAAAACGTGAACTTAAAACTTCTTTTCGCGGCCGCACTGCTAGCGTTAACCATTTACGAAATTCGGCAACCTGCAGGGTGCACTCATATAGAAAGCCTCACGCCAAGCACGTTACCGGACGGGCGGAGGCGCTACAAAGTTGACGCGCGGAGTAACGCTCGCGTGTGTTATGTGATTGTCGACGGCGTTCGGGTTCCCATGCACGCCACCGGCAACGGCCTCTTCGAGGCCGAAGTTTACCTTCACGATAAATCCGTGATCTGGTTTGAATCCGTAGTTGTCACTCCGAAGCAAACAATTCGTGTCGTCCCACACGTTATCAGATGACGATCGCGGCGGCACCGGCTTTAGCGGCCGGGTGAATCAAAGGGTGGCCAGAAACACTCAAAGAGCGCTTTCGTGCGGGCGTGGATCCGGTCCTCGAACAAGCGGCGCGGTCGCAGAGGGAATTCATCGGGCCGAATCCGGTGCGGATAAACTCCAGCCATTCCATTTTATCGTCGCGAGGATTGCCCAGATTTTTTTTCACGCCAGCAAAATGCACACCGCGTCCGCGAACTGCAATTAGTTCAACGACTGTCGTGGCCCGCGGCTGAAAAACGCATCAGGCTTCGGCACGCGTAAGGGTGACTGGTATTATCACGTCGTTAACCGGGGTAATGAGCGCAAAGACCTGTTCGTGCGAAGGCCCTCCAGCTCGG
>JBBQEG010000039.1:0-21871 GCA_038320495.1 Opitutales bacterium
TCGAAGAACCAGTCGGGGCGGTTGGCTTTGCCGAGGCGATGCGGCCCGAGGCCGATCACTTGAATCACTTTCCCGATCGCGCCGCCGGCCACGAGATCGGTGGCGTACATGCCCGCTTCCACGTGGAGGCGCTCGGAAAAATATACCATGTATTTGCGATTGGTGCGGGCAACCGCGGCCTTCGCGTCATCGAGTTGGCTCAAGGAGGTGAACGGCGTCTTGTCGGTAAAATAATCTTTCCCTGCCTCCATCACGCGCACGCCGAGTGGTCCGCGATCGGAGGGGACGGCGGCAGCGCTGACGAGGTTCACGGCCGGATCGGCCAGGATCTCATCGAGCGATCGGGCGACTTTTGCCTGAGGATACTTCGCGGCGAAGGCGGCGACTTTCTTCTCGTCGGGATCGTACACCCATTTCAGATCGGCGCCGGCCTCGATCAGCCCGTTGCACTGGCCATAGATGTGACCGTGGTCGAGGTGCGCCGCGGCGAACGTGAATTCGCCTGGCTTCACCACCGGGCTGGGTTTGCCCTGGGGGGCGTAGTTCATGCCGTCAGCTTTTTGGGTCATAGGAGCACTCTTGGATTACGCTGCACTGCGCGGGCCAGGACGGCGCGCGGATCTCGGAAAAATCGAAAGGGCCGGCGCCCGAGGGGCGCATGGAAGACTGCTGGCAGGCGGCAGGCGAGAGCAGCGAGGCTCACGTTTTTGCCTCGGCCTTGGTTTCCTTCGCCAGGGCTTTCACGGCATCCGCGATGCTAGCCCGCGTTTTCTTGTCCATCCGCTCGATGAACAGGATCCCGCTGAGATGATCGACCTCATGCTGAATGCAGCGGGAGAAAAGCCCATCGCATTCGAGGATGTGCGACACCCCACGTTCGTCTTGGAACGTCACGCTGATCGCGTCGGGCCGGATGACATTTCCACGGATTTCGGGAAACGAGAGGCAGCCTTCCTCGTACGTGGTTTCCTTGGTGCCGGGGATCACTTTCACGATCGGATTGGCAATGACCAGCGGCATGAAAAGATCGAGCGGCGGGCGGGCGCCATCCAAGTTCCACGTGAAGTCCGCGTCCGACTCCCGGAGATCCACCACGCAAAACTGCAGGGAACGCCCGACTTGTTGCGCCGCCAGACCGATGCCCGCGGCGTCGTGCATCGCGTCGATCATTTGATCGGCAAGGTCCGTGAGGGAGGCGTTAAATTTAGTAACCTTCTCCCCCTGCGTGCGTAAAACCGGATCGTTATAGTGAACAATTCTGAGCGCCATCGGTCGTAAGATCCCGCAGCGTGGGTTTGCCAAATCCCGCCGGCAAATGAATTGTTCCGCTGAATGACCGTTTCCGCTTCGTCCCAGCTTCGCCCGACTTCGTCGTTCATGGCTCCCGTGCTTGCGGTGCTGGGTCTGGTGATTGCGGCGCTGGCGTTTACGTTGCCCGTGAACCTCAAATCCGTCAGCCCCGCTTTGCTGCGTGCGGCGGGTGAACGCACCCCGAGTCTGGGCGCGTATGGCCAGGACCTCGTCGAAGTCGAAAAAATCGGTCCAGCCGCGATGGTATTGGCCGCCGCACAGGCGACGAACGATCCAAATGCGCCCGCGCTCGCCGTCGCGATCGACCAGTATGCGGCGCGGCAGCCGGGATTGATGGCATGGGGCGGATGGGACCCGTTTCTCGATCCCCTTTTTAACCTTCGCGCCGATTCTGGCCGCGAGGGAAGCGTGCCGGTCCTGACGTTTATCGTGACGCAGAAAGCACGGGACACGCTGCGCGCGTACTTGGAGAAATCCGGCTCGATGGGCGTGCAGTCACTATTGAAATTGCGCGAACTCACGAAGACCGGCCGCTTTGTTCCGGCCACGCGAGCGGGCGGTCAGCCGCTGGATGCGCTCATTCTGCTCACGGGACTGCTTTACCAGGGCGGACATCTTTCCGCGCCGTTGCAGCGGGAGCTGCGAACGCTTTCCGGGACGGCGCTCACGCAGGCCGAACTGGGCGACATCGAACCGTTTTTTGTCGATGTGCTGTCGCTCGGGCGCCGGCTCGATTGGGGTCAACTGGCGGAATTGCTGCGGCGGACGAACAACATCAAAACCGTCAGTGAGTTCGCCCATCTGGCGCGAGTGACGCCTGATCAGCTGCCGCTGATTTATGCGGCCGCGCTCTTTTCCGATTCGGCCGACCGGGTGGCGACGTACCTGATTGAGTTCGGTAAACCCGGCCTGGAGGACTTGACGCTGGCACTCGCCAGCGGGCAAGGCGCGGTGCGGCAATTGTTGTTTCGGCAAGTCCCGGTGAACCGGACGGCCACGCCGGCGCTGAGTGCCGGAGCAGAGCTCGCGCTGCTGCATCCGCAGCTCCTCATGGCGGTGAAGTATCTCGGTATTCTTCTGGGGCTTTGGCTCACGTTGCGTGGACTCGATCGCTGGTTCGTGGAGCCCGGTGGCCCTGCCTCCATGCCGACCGGCGTGGGTGGACTGAAAGCCGGGGCATTGGCGCTCATGTTTTCCGTTCTCCTGATGGCGGTCACGGAACCTTTCCTTTTGCGAGCTGCTCCCGTATCTGAGTTTCAACTACGATTGCCGGTGCTGGTCATCTCCAACGCCCCTGTTCCCGCCGACTCCAAACCCGTTATCAACATGGCTCCCACAAATCTCGTCTCGATTGCCTTCTTCGCTGCGTTGCAGGTGGCGGTTTATATTATTTGTCTGATGAAGATCCGGCAGATTGACCGGCACTCACTCCCCGCCCTGGTGAAACTTCGGCTGATGGAGAACGAGGAGAACCTCTTCGACATGGGCCTTTACGTCGGCATTGGCGGCACGGCGGCCGCGATGGTGATGGTGACACTCGGACTCGTTGAAGCGAACCTGCTGGCCGCGTTTTCCTCCAACCTCTTCGGCATCATGTGCGTGGCGTTGGTGAAGATTCGCCATGTGCGGCCCTACAAGACCCGCCTGATCCTCGAAGGCCAAGTCGCCGCGTCTCCCATTCGGGAGCCCAATGAACCCTCCGTTGCGTCGGCCCGTGGGTCTGCTGCGCTATGAACAAGACGCTGCTGTTAATTCTCTGCGATTTCCTGTTGCTGACGCTGCTGGCGCTCACGCGATGGGAAACGGTCGCCGAGCCGCCGCGCGCCAAGCAGCCGCCGGTGCCGGAACTCGCCGCCAACGCCGTGACGAAGGACCAGGATTTGGTGGAGCTGATGCGTGAGAGTCTGGCCGATGAACGTTCGGTCCGCGATGAGTTGGCGCAGAAGCTTTCCGCGGCCGATGCCGCCCTGGCCGCCCGCGAACAGAGTCTTACGCAGGTGCAAAGCGAGCGCGCGCGTCTCGCCGACGAACGGAACGCAGTCGCCGTGACGCTTGCCGAAACCCAGCGAGCGGCGGCCGATCTCAACCAGAAATTTTCCACGGCCACTCAGGAAGTGACGATGACCCGCGATCAATTGGCGCAACTCCAGCGCGAACTCGCCGAGAAGCAGGCTGAGGCCGAGAAACAGCGCAACGCACTCGCGGCACTTGAAAAACAGCAGGCCGAGGCACGGCGGCAGATTGAAGGTTTGACCCTCGCGGTGGTCGTCTCGGAACAGGAAAAGAAAAGTCTGCGCGAAACGGCGGCCAGTTTGAAGGACCAGGTGGAGGTCGAACGCAGTGAGCGTGCCAAGGTGCAGGAGGCCAACACGCAGCTCGCGCAAGCGAGCACAAAGCTCGCCCAAGGCGTGGGGCAGCTGGCGGAGCGTTCGGGTGAACTGACCCGCGAGATTCGCGATTACCGCCCGGTGAATGCGAATGTGCTCTTCAACGAGTTCACCGCCAATCGCGTGACCGCGAGTTTCAATGCAAGCCGGCGCGGCTTTCTCCGGCAGGCCAATCGTACTACGGATGCGAATACGGTGCTCGTGACGGATGGACAACAAGTCTACGCGCTCCTCCATCTCGCCGACACGGTGTTTACGCTGGGTGAAGTGGGTATCCATTGGGAAAGCCTGACGGTCGACCTCGTCCGCGGGGGGAAGGGCGTACCGGCCACGGCCGTGCAATTTCTGGCGCAGGATCCGCGGCTCACGGTCATTCCGGTGAGCCCCGCGCAGGTGAGCGCGCTCGGTGCGAAAGTGTATTCACTCGCCACGGACCCATTCCGCTTTTCAGAAGCGGTTTTGATCGACGGCGGTGGGCGCGGCTACGGCGAAGTCGCCTTCAAGCTGGATCCAGCGGAGCCGGGGATTGTTCGCGTGGACAATCGCCTTTTCAACCGGATGTTCGGGGACTTTTCGCCCAAACGGGGCGATCTCGTTTTTGCAAAAACGGGCGAGTTACTGGGCATGATGGTGAACGGCGATTACTGCGCGTTGCTCAGCAACCTGAACTCAAATCACGTGATCCGCACGGGCACCGACATTCGTGAGCAGGCAACGGGCGCGGTGTTCGACGACTTGATCGCTCGGGTGCGGAGCCTGCCATTGAAGCTGCAGTGAGCTATCTTCGGCGTCGGGTCCGTACTTGTCTCAGGGCAGGACGTGCCGGACGACCCGAGGCCGAACGTGGCCGAGGGTTCGGCCTGTAATTACATCCCGAATACAACAGGGAGTGTCGGGTTCACTCAGGTCAGAGCCGGCCTCGAATCACCTTGGCCGCGACTGCGCTTGCCGCAGAGCCTCGAGATTGGTGCGGGCCGTCGCGAGATCTGGCTGGAGCGTCAGTGCCGCCTCGTACTGGACGATCGCTTCCGCGAGGTGGCCGGCAAGGGCGAGCGCGTTGCCGGCGTTGTTGCGCGCCGGCGCAAAGTCGGGTTTCAGTCGAATCGCGGCTTGGTAGGGCGGGATTGCGTCCGCACTGCGGCCGAGCGCGAGGTAGGCGTTGCCAAGATTGAATTGCGCGTCGAAGGACTGCGGCACGGCCCGGACGGTGGTTTCGTAATGCGGAAGGGCTTCGGCGACCCGGCCCGAGCGCGCGAGCACATTGGCGAGGCCGAACTGCCCGGCGATGAGTTCGGGTTTTAGCCGCACGCCGCGCTGGTAGCTGGCGATGGCTTCGTCCAGTCGTCCCGTGGCCGCGAGCGCGTTGCCGAGGGCGCAATCCGCCTCCGCGAAATTGGGCTGCAGGATGAGCGCTTGTTGCTGTTGCGCAATGGCCTCGCTGGCGCGGCCGAGCTGTAGTAAAGTGTTGCCAAAATTGTAGTGCGTGCCCGCGACGCCGGGGCGGAGCTGCAACGCGGCGGTGAAGTGCGCGACGGCTTGGCTGGTGCGGCCGACGTCCACCAGCGCCATGGCCAGGTTATTGTGCGCCTCGGGAATTTCCGGACTGAGGGCGACCGCCCGCTCGAGCGCAACGATCGCAGGCGCGAGTTGGCCTTGTTCCAGCAGCGTTGCGCCGAGTGAGGCATGCGCGCGTCCGTTCGCCGGAGCTTTTTCGATCGTGTCGGACCATAGCGTGAGCCCACTCGCGTAATCGCGATTGCGATCGAATGTTGCGTAGCCGGCCGCCGCGGCCGCGAACGGGAGGATCAGTGCGGTCCGCCCCGCGAAGCGTCGCGTCAGGAGCGTGGCGAGCAGTGCAACGATTCCAATCAAAGGCAGATACATGCGGTGTTCAGCCATTGGCTGCCCCGTTATCGGCACGACACTCGAGGTGGGCGACAGGAGCATGAGCACCCAGGCGAGAGCAAAGCCCGCCCGCGGCCAGCGCCACAACGCGACCGCGGTTCCGGCCACCACAGTCACCAACGTGAGAACGTATGTCCAAGCTTCGGTGAGACCGCGCAGCACGGTGGTTCCGTAGTCGAATACCAGGGGGCTCGGCCACAACGCCAGCGTTAGGTAATGAACGATGCTGCGCGACGACGTGAGGGCGTATTCCCACCAGGAGATGGATGAAAAACCGATTCCGCGTTCGTGGACATCTGCGAGCAAAAAGAGCAACAGCAGCCACGAGGCCGCGAGGGCCAGATGGACGCTTCGGCGTTCCCGCCACGCGGCGCGGAACGTTCCGGCGAGAAAAATCCGATCAAAGAGCAAGATGACAACCGGCGCCGTGACCATGACTTCCTTGGTGGCCATTCCCAGCGTGCAACTGACGACCGCACCCGCGAACCACGCGGTTTTTCGCTCCTGCGGGGCCGTCGCTCCCCGGATGAACGTGTATAATGTTAGCAGATACAGTAAACCCATCAGCGACTCGGTGCGCTGCGAAATATAGGTCACGCTTTCGGTGTGAAGCGGGTGCAGGACCCAGAGGAGCGCGATTGCGAAGGCGAGCGGAGCGGCTTGCGGTGCGGCCACGACCGGCGGAGTGGTGGTGAGGAGAAGAGTTCGGCGCACGACGCCGAACAGGGTTAGCGCTGCCGCGAGATGGATGCCGAGGTTCACAACGTGATATCCGGTTACCTCGGTGCCGCCCCACGCGTAGTTCAGCGCGAAGGAGAGATTGGCCGCGGGACGACCGCCGAGCCCGACATCCGAGGGTGGCGAGAGAACAGACGACAGCGGCCACAGCTGGCGGATCGACGGATTGTTCACGACCGTGCCCGCGTCATCGAGCAGGAGCGGCGTGTTGAAGCTGTTGGAGTAGGCGAGGAGTCCAGCGAGAACCAGCAGCAGCGCAGCAATGGGAATGGATCGATCGCTCGCGCGGCGGCGCTGAGTCGGACTATTGGGAAGCGTTTCCACGGGCCGGTCGAAGGAGTAAGTCAGGCCGATCGGAGCTCTTTCAAATCTCAAAGCTCCGAGTTCGGATCCTTACCTGGGAGGTTTTCAGTGCTCAGAGTTCCCGCACCCAGATGTTGCGGAAGGCGATTAGATCATTGTGGTCCTGCAGTTCCAGTGGGAGCTTAGCCGCGTGGGCCTTGTAGCTCGGAGGACCGCGAAACACGGTGCCGCCTTTGAGCTCGGCATTGTTCTGCACGAGGACGCCATTGTGGAACACGGTCATGCGGGCGGGTGAAATGAGTTCGCCCTGTGGGCTGAAGTGCGGGGCCGTCCAGATCACGTCGTACGTTTGCCATTCGCCTGGCTGGCGGGACGCATTCGCCAGCGGCGCGTGCTGCTTGTAGATGGAGGCAGCCTGACCGTTTACGTAAGTGGGGTTCTCATGCGAATCGAGCACCTGCAGTTCGTAGATTCCCATGAAGAAAATCCCGCTGTTGCCGCGTCCCTGACTCTTGCCTTTGACCTCGGCCGGCGTGCGAAACTCAAGGTGCAACTGGAGATCGCCGAAGGTTGCCCTGGTGCGGATGTTGCCGGACTTGGGCGAAACCACCATCGCATCGCCTTCGATGGTCCACGGCGCCGGCGCACCCGGGGTTTTCATCGAGGTCCACGCGTTGAGATCCTTGCCATCGAAGAGCACGATGGCGTCCGAAGGCACACCCGAGGGCGCAACGGTCACCACGGGCGGCACCGGCGTCCAGACCTCGGTCAGGGCTGGCAGCGGCAAATCGGACTTTTCTTCGGCACCGGACATAAGGACTGGAAAGAGGAGAAGGAATGTTAGTAAGCAACCGATGGGAAACATTAAGCCCCCAGCATTCGCCCCACGCGAACGACGAGGCAAGCGCGTAGCGGTTGCGCTGATTTTAGACCGGCCTTTCCGGTTGGAGTGCGATCCGCCGGTGCGAGTGAGTGATTTGCGTTGTGCGGCGGACCCGGCGCGGTGGACTCGTCGACGTGAGCCGCCCGCCGAATATTGTCTGGATCGTCACCACCCAGTGGCGGGCGCAGGCATGTGGCTTTGCGGGCGACCCCAATGCGCGTACCCCGTATCTGGATACGCTCGCAAACGAGAGCAGCGTCTTCACGCAGGCCGTGACCCCGCATCCCTTTGGCCCGTGGGCGCGCGCCGCCTTGCTCACCGGCGTGCCGTCGCCGGAAAATGGCGTGGGCGATTATTTCGATCCGCTTCCGGCGGACGCCCACACGATTGCGCATGCGATGCGCGGGCGTGGTTATGCCACGGCGTTTTTTGGCAAGTGGCATCTCGCGGAACGCGATCGGTCCGCTCCGCTGGTGGGCGAGGCCCACGCGCGTACAGTCGTGGCGCCCGAGCTGCGCGGAGGGTTCGAATTCTGGGAGGGGTTTGAGAGTGGATTCCAACTCAACAATCCTTGGTTGCACGGCACGCGGATACCCACGCCCGTGCAGTTCCCGGGCTATCAGAGCGATGTGGTGGTTGGGCGGGCCGCCGCGTGGATGCGGGAGCAGCCGGCGCC
Source organism: Opitutales bacterium (assembly GCA_038320495.1). Classification (GTDB taxonomy): domain Bacteria; phylum Verrucomicrobiota; class Verrucomicrobiia; order Opitutales; family Opitutaceae; genus ER46. The sequence continues at coordinate 8,204 of JBBQEG010000039.1, forward strand.
GTGGTTTTGTATTATCAGTCTGGAGGCGCCGCACCCGCCGTACGGCGCGCCCAGTGCGACGATTGTGCCGCGCACCCCGGCGGAAATTGAGTTGGCGCCGAATGTTCCGCGGGGCGGAGGGGTCGAATCGCGGGCGCGTCGGGAGCTGGTGGGTTACTATGCGCACATCGAAGCGACGGATCAGGCGCTGGGACGCTCGGTATTGAGCGATCCGGCGCTTCGGGATGCGGCGCTCGTCGTGACGTCAGTCCACGGGGACATGCACGGGGCGCACGGTCTGTTTCGCAAAGGCTGGCCGTATGAGGAAAGTGTGCGCGTGCCTTTGGTGGTTCGGCTGCCGGCGCATTTGCAGAAAGGTCCGCGTCTCGGACGGAATGACGCCTTGGTTTCGCTGCTGGATCTTTCGCACTGGACGCTGGATTGGGCCGAAGGAACGATGGAGGATTCACCGTCCGTGTCCGCCGCGGCCGGCCGACTCATTTCGATGCCTTCGGTCGTGACGCTCCCGGATCAATGTGATCGCGTCTGGCGCGGAGTTCGCACCGCTGCGCGTAAACTCGTGCTGAACGCAGATGGGTCGCCGTGGTTGTTCTTCGATCTCGAGCGTGACCCCGGGGAAACCGTCAATCTTGTCGGCGAGGCCGGTCGATCAGCTGAGATCACTGCGTGGCAGCAACGAATCCTTCATGGCTCGAGGTGACACAGACATTCCTGTCTGTGCTTGGTGGAACTGGAACCGTTTTGAATCGAACAGGCAGGAATGCCTGTGTCATTTTTCGCCTCACGGACGTTCCCGGTCGCCGACGGCGGCGGGTGTGAAATGCCGGCGAATGGCGGCGGAGATCTCGTGCATTTTCACGGGCTTGGAAATGTGATCGTCCATCCCCGCCGCCACCGCCAGGTCTCGATCGACTTGAAGCGCGTTGGCGGTGAGCGCGAAAATCTTCGGCTGGCGCTCGGGGGTAAGGCGGGCGCGGATCTGGCGGGTGGCTTCGTAACCGTCCATCTCGGGCATCTGCACATCCATTAAAACGAGATCGTAGCGGCGGTTTTCCACGGCTGTTACCGCCTCGAGGCCGTTGGCTACGGCTTCGGCGCGATAGCCAAGGCGCTCGAGAAAACGCAGAGCGACCTTTTGGTTTACCCGGTTGTCCTCTGCGAGCAGGACTTCCAACGGAAACTCATCGGCGAGTGGACGCTCAAAGGGCGATGACGTTCCGCCCGACTCCTGCACGGGGGATTGGAAGATACTGTGCATCGCCTGGATGAAGGCACCGGTGCGAATCGGTTTGGCGGTACTGGCGTAGGGCCAATCCAAGGACGGTGGCAGCGGTGCGTTTTGGCCGAAGGGAAAAAGCACCAACCGCGGTCCTGCAATGCCGGCGAGGGCGTCGAACGGGGGGCGGCTCTCGTATTCGCCCGCGTCGACCACGAGCAGAGCGGGCGGGCGATCGGCGCGTTTGGCGGCGATCACGGCCTCCCGCGCATCGCTGGCTATCTGGCAGTCCACTCCGAGCTGCGCAAAGAGCGTGCGCAGGCGCCCCTGAGTCACGGGATGATCTTCGACGCAGAGCACCCAGCCCGTACGAAGAACCACCGGTGTGAAGGGCGCGGTTTCGAATTGGTCTGGAGCCGGCCTCGTACGAATCGTGAAGATAAACGTCGATCCACCCGCCCCCGTACTTTCGGCGCGGATACTGCCGCCCATCAGTTCGCACAACTGGCGGGAGATGGCGAGACCGAGGCCGGTACCGCCGTATTTCCGCGTGGTGGAGGAATCCACCTGGCTGAACGCTTGGAAGAGACGATGGAGCCGATCCGGCGGAATGCCGATGCCGGTATCGCGAACCGTGAACTCGAGCATTACGCTCTCCGGGTTGCGCGGCTCGTTCCCCTTGGAAAGAAACGGTTTGGTGGCGGGTAGAATTCTCGCCTCGATCGAGATGCTCCCACTGGGCGTAAACTTGATTCCATTGTTGAGTAGGTTGACCATCACCTGCCGGACCCGGGTGACGTCGCCCACGATCCATGACGGCACGTCCGGCGCGATATGGTACCCGATCTCAAGGCGCTTCGAGGAAGCCTGCAGCGCGAACAGGTCGAGCGCTTCTTCGATGCACATCGACAGATCGAACGGAGCCTGCTCGAGGTCCATCTTGCCGGACTCGATTTTGGAGAAATCGAGAATGTCGTTGATGATCAGCAGGAGCGCTTCCCCGGAGGTGCGGATCGTGTTGACGCAGTCCCGCTGGTCACCCGTGAGCGGGGTTTCCAGAATCAGGCTGGTCATGCCGATCACGCCATTCATCGGGGTTCGAATCTCGTGCGACATCGAGGCGAGGAACTCGCTCTTCGAACGCGACGCCGCATCGGCTTCGGCCTTGGCGCGGCGCAGTTGCAGCTCGGTTTCAACCCGCGCGGTGATGTCGGTTTGCACCGCGATGAAATTTTCCAAACGACCATCGACGCCGTGCACCGGCTGAATTTCGACGTGCAGGTGATACTTCCGGCCGGATTTCGAATAGTTGACGACATCCGTGCTGATTCCCTGGCCTCGTGAGATGGCAGCGCGGATACGTCGGACCGTTCGCCGATCGGTGCCGGGGCCGACCAGCAAGTGCGCCGGATTCCTGCCCACGGCCTCATCGAGGCTGTATTCCATCACCCGGGAAAATGCTTCGTTTACCCACTCGATGCATCCGTCGGGCGAGCCAATTAGAACCGGGTTGTCGGTCTTGGCGGCGACCAGCGACAGTTTACGCGCCTCCGACTGGCTGGCCCGCAAAGCGTGTTCGGCTTCGCGGCGCGCGGTGATATCTTGCACCGTGCCGACAATCAAGGTGGGGCGGCCATCGGGGCGCGTGGGGACGGATTTGGCCCGGGTGTAAACCCAGCGCCATTGGCCATCGCGCGCGCGGACGCGATATTCGGGATCGATGAACGAGGCGACGCCGTTGAGTTGTGAGTCCACTCCAGCCCGGTACCGTGCGAGGTCGTCGGGATGAATCATGGATTGCCACGCCTCGACCGTGTCCGGCATGCGGCCGTAATCGTAGCCGAGCATCGCCCAGAGTCCCGGGCTGAAATAGATGTGACCGGCGGCGACGTTCCACTCGAATATTCCGATCTGGGTGGAGTCGAGCGCGAGGCGTAACCGTTCGTCGGATACCTTGAGGCGCTCCTCGATCTGCCTGCGCTCTTCGTTTTCCGCGTAGAGCCTGGCGTGGGAAAGCTCAGCCGCGCGTTGTCCGGTGCGGGCCCGACCGGCGAGATGTACACTCAGTCCCAGCAGCACCGTGAAACCAAATCCGGCCCACAAGGCGAGTTCGGGAAGAAAGTTGCGCTCTGCGTCCAGGTAAGCCGCCGTGGGCGTCAGGGAAACGCGGATACGATGGCCGGAGACCAGATGGGTCTTCTCCACCATGAGCGGGCGGGTCCGGGAGTCGGGTGCCGCGCCCATCGCGAAAACCGGATGCCCGTCCACTGCGACGGCGACATGATAGTTGCTGGTAAGTCTCAGGCGTCGCTGGGTGAGGTGCTGAAAGAGCGTCGGGTAGCTGAACTCGGCGGCCAGGAACCCGGCTGTTCGCCCGGAGCGAACGACGGGCGTGTAGATGACAGCCCCGCGTTCCGTCTGGGCTGGATTTGCTCCGATGGGCGTAATCGAGGAGATCGCCGGTGCGCCGGTGCGCTGCGACTGTTCCAGTGCCAGCCGACGTACTTCCACCGTGCGATGGTCGAGGAGCGGACCCAGGGCAGCCGGCCATTGCCAGACGCTCCGATAAGAGAGATCCACAAATGCGGTCGAGATGCATCCCAGATCGGTGAGTCCCGACTCACGCAACTGCCGGATGGTGTCGGTTTGCCACTCCTGAAACGACTCTGTTAATCCGAACGGGCTGTCGCCCCAGCGCCGGGCCATGCGCTCGAACTCACTCCGCTGGTGGGCAAGGGCTTCACGCGTGACGACCGCAAATGTATCTGCCGTGACAGCCGTGGCGGCCGTGCTTGCCGCTTGTTCGCGCGCTCGCAGTCCGAGAAAGAAAACGGCAGAAAGCGTGAGGCAGCCAATGACGGCTGGAATTGGAGCCCAGGCCGGGGCGTCATTTTTGTCCTGAACGCTTTCGCGCCACGCCAGAATGACCAACGCAGAACCGAGAATCACGAGGGCGAATGCAGCCACGGGCGGCGTCGGAGTGGCTGATCCCCACGTGGTCACGATCTCGAGCCCCGTGCGATACCCCACGAGAGTTGAGAGCCCGACGGAGGCGATGAACGATCCTGAGATCGCCTCGGCGACGCGACGGAAACGGCGACCCCGCCGAGTGGCTCGCCAAGCCGTGATCAGGCTTGCGAGCGCAAGACAACTCGCGATCACCACCGCCATGCGACCCGGGTGTTCGGTGAACAGCCGCAGATGAGCGTCGGCCAGGAGTTGGTCGACTTGGAGTTCGCGACCGAAGACGCCCTGTCCCAAGCTCATCGTGCTGATCAGCGCTGGGAAGACCGCCGCCAGCGCAGCGCGCGGATTCCCCAAGTCCACCGCGATCAGAATCACTCCGAGCAGGACGAAAGTCAGCGCGCAATTCGCTTTCATCGGAGCGTACCCCGCGATCGGCAGGGTGAGCTCGTCGATGGAAAACATCCAACCGAGGAGAGTCACACTACCTATCCCAACCAGGAGCCCAGCGAGGGTGAGCGACACCCGCTCCAGCAATGAACGCCGAGAATACACGAGAGGAGACTTCATTGAGGGGTTCACCCTAGTTGCGTGATAGGCGGCTTTGCTGCAATTCCATTTCTTCGTTTGGTAAAATTTCTTGGCGATCGTGCCGTTTACCTGCGCCAACGCTGGGCACTTCCGTTTGGCCGTCACCAGGAATATGTCTGAGCCCACGCCGTCAGGCGAATGGCTCACGCGCCGCCGCAACTTGCAACAGGCTGACCCATCGGCCCGTCCGGCGCCCGCCGGCCCGAATCACACGCCTGGGGGCATGGACACGAAGGACGATCCGGGTGTGCGCTGGTGGCTGGAACACCTCAAGACGCGTGTCGGACCCTATCGCTCTCCATGAGGCGGGACGCGAGGTTGGAACCGGGGCTCGCGCACGACCGGACATCCGCTTAACGTTCGGGGTATGAAACCAATCCCCCCGATCTGCTTCGTGGCGCTCGTCTGCGCCGCCCTTGTCGCGACCGCGGCGCCCGGTGCCGCGCAGGGTGCCACTCCCGCACCGGCGGCCCAAGCCGAACCCTCCGACGACATCATCCGCCTCGCCGTCGAGAATCAGTTGCTCCGCTCCGATCCCGTCGAGGGCCACGCCATCGATGTCACCGTGGACAAGGGCATCGTCACGCTCTCCGGGCGCGTGCAAAATCTCCTCGCCCGGCAAATCGCCTCCGGTCTCGCGCAGCGGGTGCGCGGCGTACAGTCGGTCGTCAACCAGATGGTCATCAACGTGCCCCGGCGCGACGACGCCGCGATCAGGAAGGACATCGAGGCCGCACTCGCCGCCGACGCGGCCACGGCCGGGCTCAAGGTGAAGGTGCAGGTGAGTTTCTCCCGCGCCACGCTCACCGGCAGCGTGCCGTCCAGCGGTCTCAAGACGCTGGCGGGCCGTGTCGCCAGCGCCGCGAAGGGCGTCGTCGCCATCGACAACCAGCTCGCCACCGACGCCAAGTCGCGGCCCGGCGATGCCGAGCTGCTGTCGGCCATCCAGCAACTGTTCGATTTTTCCGCGATCCTCGATGACGCCGAATTGAAGGTGTCGGTAAAGGAAGGACGCGCTGTCCTGAATGGGATCGTGGGCAGGGATCTGCAGAAAACGTTTGCCAGTGACCTCGCGCGCGACGCCGGCGCGCAATCCGTGGACGACCGCGGCATCAAGGTGAGCTGGAGCGAAAGCAACCCGGAGTTGCGCAGCCGCCGTTACAAGGAGGCGACGGACGAACAGATTCAGGCGGCCGTGCTCAGCGCCTTCAAGGTGGACCCGCGCCTCCTGAGTTACTCGCCGCAGGCGAAAGTCGAAAAGGGCGTCGTGACGCTCACCGGCGACGTGGGCAATCTCGCCGCGAAGGAAGCCGCCGAGCGGGACGCGCGCTACACCATCGGCGTGCGCAGGGTGGAGAATCACCTCCGCGTGCGCTGGGCCGAGAAGCCGCCGACTGACGATCAGATTGCCCAGGTCACCCGGGACGCTTTGCTCCGCGACGCCTACGTCGAGCGGCACAACATCATCGTGGAATGCCGCAACGCTCATGTGAGCCTCTACGGATTGGTGGACACGGAGTTTGAAAAGGTGCACGCCGAGTGGACCGCGAGCTGCCAGAATGGCGTCGTGCATGTGGCCGATTACCTCGCCGTGCGCAAAAAGTGGGTGCCCAAGAGCGACGCCGCCATCCAGACCGACCTCGATGACAATCTGACCTACGCCTTCGTCGATCCGAGCAGCCAGGTGACGGCCAAGGTCGAGGACGGCGTCGCCATTCTGCGCGGCACCGTGGACACCTGGTTGATGTGGCAGACGGCGATGGAGATGGCTCTGGAAGCCGGTGCCCGCCGTCCACACAACCTGATCGTCGTCCGCTACGGCGCGCCGTCGGCCCCACGCTTCCACGGCACGCATTACTACGTGCCGGAGTAAGCGACGGTGCGCTGACGGCTCAAGCAGATCGAGGCGTGCGTCGGGCCGCATTCTCCGGCATGGAGACATGACGCATTTCAAGGAGAGCTCCCCAGTCCCTCGGATAATCCTTCGAACGGGGGCGACATTTCGGTGGCCGAATGGTGGGCGCAAATGATAGCCGATTGGTGCTGGAACCCAAAACATCCGGCTCGACCTCGTCTATCGCGAGGCCTTTCGCCAGCAAGCCGGGCCGAATCAGATGGATCTTCTTTTCGCTCCGGAACTGGATTTTGCAGGCGCTTTCCTGCCTTATTTCAGAGGAGAAACGCGGCCCCGGCGAGGTTGGGTGAGGCGGTGTTTCACGGGGATTTTTAGGGACAACTTGGGCGCCGGCAGCGCTGGCAAAGCCGCCAGGATCTCCTGTTGCGCGGCGGCATATGAATCGGGCAGTCGCCACAGGGCGAGTTGGCGTTCCCCAAGTCCGACCAGGCGCACGCTGTTGAGGCGTGCGACCGCATCCTCGACCGTGAGCCCCAGCTGGGCGACTCGCCGGTCGAGTGCGCGCACCAGCTTCAAGGCCAGCATTGTCACCAGCGCGTGCCCCTCCGTGCGCTCGGCCTTCCGCAGGAAGATCGGGCGGATTTCCAACAGCCCTGTCTTCATCGTGCGGAAGTCCCGCTCGACCTCGATGAGGTTCATATAACGCGTGTGCACCGTGCGCGTGTCCGCGGCCGCCAGCCTTTACATCAGGGTCGTGGGGCTGCTGTTCGAGCGGGTTCCAAAAGAAGATCAGTCGCGTCCGATGTCCTGGCCAGTTTCTCCGCGAACCGGAATCAGTGGTGTTGCCGGGCGCCGCTGACGTGCGACGGCGAATCCAAGATAGGCGATGATGCCGACGTTGATAACCATGATCGCCAGGGTGAAGAGACGGAAACGCTGACTTAGATCCCAGATTTCCAATGGGAGATAAATGGCTCCGCTGATCACGCCGATCCACTCTGCCCAAACACGATTTCGCCACAAGCCATAGGCCTCCGAAAACCGGAGGCTGGCATACGCGCACACGCCAACCGCCACCCAACCACCATTCCAGCGACCGACGGCTTCAGTGGCCGCCATCAAGGTCTTTGCCCCTTGCCACGCGAGATTGATGTGACACCGGGCCAACAACAGTTCCATTCCGCCCTGCAGATTTCGACCGGCAACCAGCAGCAGTCCCCCGCCGGCCAGAACCGCGAGCACCCCCTTGAATGCTTCGAACCCAGCGATCGCGCGCAGACTTTTGGTCGATGGGGTCATTGCTGGACCAGATGGGCACCGAAACGAACACGCGTCAACCGAACCGCCGCCGGCCCACAGGGCGACGCAGGAGATCCCGCGTGATGCGGTGCCGGGGGCGGCGACTGACTACGGAAGAGCCGCATCTTTCGCGTTCACTGTCTGCGCGGGTCTCGGTGTGGTCGCTGTCGTGGCAGCCGTGGATACGATTTCAGTATCCTCCTTCGAGGCGTGCTTGAACTCCTTGATGGACTTCCCAAGGCCCCTGGCCAGTTCCGGGAGCTTGCTGCCGCCAAATAGAAGTAGCAGAACGGCGAAAATGATGAGCACTTCGGGTCCGCCGAGTCCCAAGATGCCGGCGAGGAGGAGAGGAATCGAGGTCATAAGAGGGAGAGTTGTCAGGAGGCGCTGGGGTTCAGGCCGGTCGGGCGGGAAGGTTCAAAACGAATTCTGTCCAGCCGTCTTGGGCGGCTGCATATCTCACTTCGCCGCCATGGCTGCGGGCAATCTCCCGGCATAAGGCCAGGCCGAGCCCGTGACCTCCCCGGCTGCGCGCCGGATCGGCGCGATAAAATCGCTGGAACAGGTCCACTCGCGCCGATTCCGGGATGCCGGGCCCGGTGTTCCTGACGCGGAGAATCGCACTGGCCCCGTCTTGCGTAAGCGTACATTCGACCTGGCCGCGCTCATCATTGTGGCGGACGGCGTTGTCGAGCAGGTTCAGCACCATTCGCCGCAGCATCAAGTCGTCACCCTCGACCTGGATGCCGCCCGCGACCTGGCAGCGCAGCGACACATCTCGGGCGGCGGCGATCAGCTCGGCATCGTCAGCCGCTTCGGTGACGAGTGAGCTGAAGTCCACCGCGGCATGGGTCGGTCGCATCTGACCCGCGTCAAAGCGCGCCAGCAGCAAGAGATGTTCGGTGATGCGGTCCAGCCGACTCACTTCCACCTGCAGGCTGAGTAGTCGATCCTCGGATACAGCGGTTCCGATCGTCAGGCGGAGAAGCTGTTCAATTTCGCTTCGCATGATCGTCAACGGCGTGCGCAGTTCATGCGAGGCGTCGGCCGCAAACCGCTGGGTCTGGGTGAACGAGGTTTCGAGGCGGCCCATCATGACATTGAACGCCCGGGCGAGTTGCTGCAGTTCATCGTTTCCCGGGGGTTCAGGAACCCGCACAGCCAGCCGGTCGGGACGGATGGTGGTCGTTGCCTGGGCGAGTTGACGCACGGGACGAAGCGCCCGCTGCGCCACCCAGCGACCGCCGAGTGCGGCGGCGATCAGTACCAGTGGCAACGATACAGCATACGAGAGCAGCAGGTCCTCGGTGATTTCGCGCACCTCCGCCAGATCGTAGGCCACGACGGCGGTTTGGCCGCGCTTTCCGGTCACGGCGCGCATCCGCCAGTGTCCGAGAGGGGACTTATGGTTGATGGCGGTGGACGCCTTCGCGGCGAGGTGCGCGCCGGCCTCATCCAGTCGGGGTGAGACATAACTAGGAGTGCCGTCGGGCTCGAAAATGGCATAGGCCATCCACGGATGAAACTCGATTTTCGTTGGTGCGGTGGCGGCGGCCGCAGTGCTTGTGCGCTGGACGAGGGCTTCCGCTTCCGCCTGAATTTCCAGATCGATTGCTTCGAGCTGTTCGTAGTTCAGATTGAGGAGCGTTCCGATCGCAAAAACGATCACGGCAAAGGCGGTGACAAGGGCCGACCACAGCGCAAACTTCCATTGGATCGGGAGCGGCTTCATGGATCTGTCTGCAGGGCGTAGCCGATTCCCCGCACGGTTTGGATCAGTTTTAGCGGGAACGGATCGTCGATCTTTCGCCGCAAGCGTTGGATCGCCACGTCGACGAAGTTCGTGCCGGCATCGAACTGGTGCCCCCACACACTCTGGCTGATCTCCACGCGCGTCACCACCTTGCCGGAAGTGCGCAAAAGACACTCGAGCAGGGCAAATTCCCGCGGCGTCAGATCGATCCGCTCCGTGCCCCGGCGCACTTCGCGAGTCACTACGTTGATCGAGAGGTCAGCGAACGTCTGAAGCGTGAGAGCGGTGCCGGAGTGCCGCCGGAGGACGGCCCGCAGCCGGGCAATCAGCTCTGTCATGGAGAACGGCTTCCCGAGGTAGTCATCGGCGCCGAGATTCAGGCCTGCGACGCGTTCGTCGAGATCGCCCCGGGCGGTCAGCAGCACCACGGGTGTTTGATGACGGGCGTCGCGCAGCTTGCGGAGAACACTCAAGCCGTCCCGCCCTGGCAGCATGATGTCCATGATGATCCCGTCGAATGACTGGGTGGTCGCGAGTTCAAAGGCGGAATTCCCGTCGTGGCAAACCTCGACGGCGAAGCCCTGCTCCTCGAGACCGGCGCGCACGAACGCGGCGACTTTTCTTTCATCCTCGACCACCAAAATCCGCATGACCTGCAACCTAGGGCTCCCGCGGCGGCGCACGAGAGCGAACTCAGCAGATCGATGACGAAATGCTAACGCTCGCATTACGGTTTTGTCATGTTCCTAACGGCTGCCGTCGAGTGCGGTCTTACCTGCACGATGCCAGCTCGCTTGTTCCGCTCTTCTGACGATCTCCTGGTTTCCCCGGCTCCTCGCGCCCCGGAGCGGAGTCTGCCCCTGAAAAGATCCGTGGATCCGTCACCGGCTCCCGTCCCGGATCGGCTCTGGTCCCGGCGGCATCGTCTCGTCGGATCACTCCTTGGTCTGGCCCTCATCGGTGGGTTTGTCACCCGCGTGGTGCTTCTGGCCAAGGCCGCGGGCGAGGTGACCTGGGATGATACGTTGATCGCGGCGTTTGCGTGGGGAACGCTTTTTGATCTTGGAGCCGCCTTGTGGGGGTGTTTGCCCGTCGCGATCGGACTTGCGGTTCTGCCTGCGCGGCTTTTCCAGCGGCGCATCGGAACCGTCATGGCTGGGTTCACCGTGCTGCTGGCGCTTTATGGACTCCTGTTCGGCGCCGTGGCGGAGTGGTTTTTTTGGGATGAGTTTGGAGTGCGATTCAACTTCATCGCCGTCGATTATCTTGTCTATACCACGGAGGTCATCGGGAACATCCGCGAGTCGTATCCCATGCCGGTCATTTTCGGTCTCGTAGGATTAGCCAGCGGGCTGGGAACCCTGGGCCTGCTGCGCGCCGGATTTCTTTCCGGCAACGTCGGACAGCCTCCGGACTCCGCCGCGGCTCGCTGGCGTACTGCCGCCGCTTGGACGATGGCCGCATTGATCGTGGGAGTCCCCTTGCATGAAAGTGCGCTCCCGGCCTTCGCCAACGTCTACAATCGGGAACTGGCGAAGAACGGGGTGTGGTCGTTCGTGGCCGCTTTCCGCGCGAACCAGCTGAGCTTCGAATCGTTCTATCCCACCCAGACAACGGCTGAATCCTTTGCCCGGATACGGCAAATCGTGGGGGCGACGGCGGGCGATCAGCCGGCGGCAGATGCAGGCAAGGGGCCGGCCACGGCGCCCACGGTGACGCCTGATATCCTGCGATGGGTTGCGAATCCCGGACCGGAGCAGCGGCTGAACGTCATTCAAATCACGGTCGAGAGCCTGAGTGCCGATTTTCTCGCGCACTTTGGCAACGCCCAGGCCGTGACCCCCAATCTCGATGCGTTGATCCCGCGTGCCCTCGTCTTCGATTCGCTCTACGCCACGGGTAATCGGACGGATCGCGGGATGGAGGCGCTTGCGCTCAGCGTTCCTCCGACGCCGGGACGGTCACTGATCAAGCGGCCGGACAACGCGGGTCTGTTTACTCTCGGGTCCGTGTTTCGGAGCAGGGGATACATCACGGAATTCATCTACGGCGGCTATGGTTACTTCGACAACATGAACACCTTCTTTGGCGGCAATGGCTACAAGGTGATTGATCGCACCTCGGTGGAAAAGAGCGATGTGACGTACGCGAATGTCTGGGGGGCCTGCGACGAGGATCTGTTTCGCTGGACCATGCGGGAGGCTGATGAGGTATTCGCCCAAGGCCGGCCCTTCTTTCAATTCGTAATGACGACGTCCAACCACCGTCCCTTCACGTTTCCGGCGGACCGGATTGACCTGCCGTCGAAAACGGCGGGCCGGTCGGGAGCTGTAAAGTATACGGATTACGCCATCGGAGAATTCCTGCGGGATGCCGCCACGCATCCCTGGTTCAACCAAACCGTGTTTGTCATTGTAGCCGACCACTGCGCCTCGAGCGCCGGCAAGAGTGAGCTGCCGGTGCAGAACTATCACATTCCGATGCTGATCTTCACGCCAGGCGGACAGATCAAGCCGGGGGTCGTGACGACGGTCGCCAGTCAGATTGATTTCGCGCCGACCCTGCTTGGACTGCTGGGTTGGTCGTATCCAAGTCGCTTTTACGGACGCGACCTGCTGGCTTTGCCCCCCGGCACGCCGGGTCGCGCCCTAATCGGGAACTATCAGAAGCTCGGACTGTTTCAGGATGGCAAGCTCGTCGTCCTTCAGCCGGTGCGACAGAGCGCGACGTTTGCGTACAGCGCTCGGAGCCATGACCTGACCAGGCTTCCGCCGGACTCTGAACTCACGACCGATGCCATCGCCTACTATCAGACCGCCAGCTGGCTCTTTGCCCATGGACTCCAACGCGAACTTCCGCCCGGTGCCGTGGCGCCTTGAACGCGCGTTCTGGCCCGCACTGTTTGCCCTGGCAGTCGTGGTGGTTATCTTCGAGTTCTCCAGTCTGGACCTTTGGCTCCAGGACTGGTTGTTCGATTTCGAGCATCACGAATGGTTGATAAATCGCCACGAGCCCTGGAGCCGCGCCATGTTTTATACCGGTCCAAAGATTGCGCTGATCGCGCTTGGACTGGTCGCACTTGCGCTGACAGCCGGGCCCGCGGCGTGGCGTCGTTGCCTTGGCCTGCTGGACCAGCGTGCCCAGGTGGCAGTTCTGTTTCTGTCGCTGGCGACCGTGCCGGCGTTGATCGGCGGGGGGAAAGCGGTGACGAATGTGTACTGTCCGTCCGAGTTGCAGCGATACGGCGGTGAAGTGCGATATACAAAACTCTTCGAGAGGCTTCGGGCCGATGAAAAGCCCGAGCGCTGCGGGCGGTGTTTTCCGGCCGGCCACGCCAGCGGTGGCTTTGCGCTCCTAGCCCTCGCTTTTTTGGGTCGGACCCGCGGTCAGCAGAGAGTCGGACTCGGTATCGGACTGGGGGCAGGATGCCTGATGGGCCTTTACCAAATGGCGAACGGCGCGCATTTCGCGAGCCACACGATGGTGACGGCGCTCCTTGCCTGGATCGTCGCCAGTGGGTGGCAGCGTCTGCTAAACCGAACGCAGTGCAGTGCCTGCTGAGGTCTCGGCGGACCGGGCGAATCCGGTTCGTGTATCCTCGAATATGTGACGATCGGCTGGATGCTCAGCGCGGGCTTGCTTGTCGAAATACGCGCTCGGTCGCCGCCCGCCGAATTTAAATGTATCACAAACTTTAAGGATTAATCATTGACCCATTTTTCCACCTTGACCCCTGCTTTTCCCACCGATCAGTAACCAACCCGGACCGGCGAAGAGACCGGAACTCCCGGAAACTAGCGGCCTCCGCCGATCACATTCTTGCCCACGATCCCGAAATGGCGCGCGGCCGCCAGCAAATGGGCGTCGTTGGAATACACGACCTTCAATCCGTGGTCGGCCGCTGCGGCCAGGTGGAGCGCGTCGGCCGCCCGCAGGAACACGGTCGCCGGCAACCGGGCATAGACTTCGGCGATTCGCCCGTAAACCTCC
>JBBQEG010000040.1:0-21654 GCA_038320495.1 Opitutales bacterium
AGTTCGGCCGCGTTTGCGACCTTGTCGCTCGCGAAGAGATAGAACTTCATCTTTGGCTCGGTGCCGCTGCCGCGAGCAGCGAACGAGTACCCGTTCGACAACGTGGCAATGTACAAATCCTGCGAGGGAATCTTTTCCCCGTCATCGTCAAAAATCGTCTCGCGGCCGAAATCCTGAAATTTGACGACCTTCACGTCACCAAAGGCTGTCGGCGGATTCGAGCGATAGGTCTCGAGGATGCGCTTGATCTTCGCGTTACCGCTCGCGCCTTCGTAGTAAATGTTAATTACGCCCTCGAGGTAAAAACCGTAACGGAGGAAGACTTCGTCGAGGTATTCCGGCACCGTCAGCCCGCGACTCTTCACCCAGGCGCAAACCTCGGCAAACATGAGACACGCGGAGTTCCCATCCTTGTCGCGGACCAAGTCATTCGGGAGGTAACCATAACTTTCCTCACACCCAAACGCGTAAAAGGTGCTGTGCTGCTGCAGCAGGCGTGCGCGTTCGGCAAAGGGCGTCGCGTCGTAATCAAAGCCGGGACCCATGGCGGCGCACAGTTCGTTTTCGTAGCGGCGCAACTTCGCAGCGATCCACTTAAAACCCGTCAGCGTGTTGATGACTTTGACGCCGTGCCCGCGACCAATCGCGTCCTGGAGCTGAGTCGTCACAAACGTTTTCACAATCGCCGCCCGCGGCGATCCGTCGCGCGGGATCCAGCCGAGCTCCTTGTATTTGGTCAGACGATAATCGGCGAGGAGTGCCCCAATCTGGTTGCCCGTCAGCAGCTCCATCCCGCCCTTGCGATTACGCACGGCGCAGCCCATGCGATCAGCGTCAGGATCGGTCGCCACTACGACATCGCAGCCCTCTTTCTCCGCCAGTGCCACGGCCAGAGCGAGCGCATCAGCGTTCTCGGGATTGGGAGATTTTACCGTCGGAAAGCGCGCATCGAACTGCAGCTGCTCCGGCACCGGCCGCACCTCACACCCGGCGCGCTCCAGCAGCGGAATCGAATGTACCGAACCGGTCGCATGAATGTTCGTGAACACCACCTCCAACTGCGCCGCCTTGAAAACCGCGGGATCGAGCACCGCCTGCGCCGCGACATCCTGGTACGCCGCATCGGCGTCAGGCCCCAGGGTCGTGACACCCGCCAGCTGAGGCGTGAGAAAAGGCGCGAGCTCACTCAGCGGCACCGCACTCACTTCACTGACGATCCCCTTGTCATGCGGCGGCACCACTTGCGCGCCATCTTCGAAGTAGGCCTTGAATCCATTATCGTGCGGCGGGTTGTGGCTGGCCGTGATCACGACCCCGGCATCCGCCTTCAGCCAGCGTACCGCAAAACTCAGCTGCGGTGTCGGCCGCGGTCCGTCAAAGATGAACGCCTGCCCACCGAGTTGTGTCCAAGTCGACGCCGCCAGCTCCGTAAAATGCCGGGAGAAGTGCCGCACGTCGTGCGCGATCACGAGCTTGGGGCTGGCGCTTGAGTGTTTCTGCGCGAGGTATTTCGCGGTGTAGCGGAAGAGACCGATGACCGCCCGCACCAGCGTGAAATCATTCAGCATGTTGCTTCCCACGGCCGCGTGCTCCGGCGAACCCCGCTCATCGAGCGTGCCCGTCTCCGCCTTGGCCGGGAGGACGCCGATCGTCCGGCCGCGCATTCCGCCCGTGCCGAACTCAAGAAACCGGTAGAAGCGGTCATTGAGTTCGCCCCACGCTTCCTGCGTCACCAGTTCGTCGATACTTTGACCCGCCCAGGCAGGGAGCTCGGCGGCGAGAAAGGCCTGCAAATTTTCGCCGGTGCCCGGCAGTAAGTGACCCGCTTTGATGGCAGCGTGGATACGATCGAGAGTAGGCATACGTTAAGAGAGGGGATTTAGACGAACGCGGGCTCGTTTAGACAGCGCGAAATCAGGGCTTCGCGCCATTTCCGGGAAAAGCCCCGGGAGACCAACCGGTGCTCGCGGGTGCCGACTTTGATTGCGACCCGGTCTTCTCTACACTGCATTTGGAAATCACGCATCACAACGGCATCGCCGCAGAGGTGCGCGAGGGGCTCACCGTCGGCGAACGCGTGATCGTTCACCCGCCGGATTCCGTCAGTGAAGACGTGCGGGTGGCGTGGTAGCGGGCTCCGGGATAATTCGAAGCGATTGAAGTCGTCGGACAACCGTCGGGCCGGGCGAAGGCGCGACCGCTCCGTCCTACTCCAGGTTACTCCAGGTACAGCCCGTCGCGCACTTCGGGTTTCGGCGCGAGCTTCTGCCACGCATCGGCAAAGGAATCCTCGTCGTATCCGAAGAGCGGTGACACTTCGATCGTCGCAGCTGGCAGGCCGGTCCGATCCACCTCGAAGGTCTCGCCCACGGCTTTCAACCACCGCGCATACTGCCGCAGTTGATCATTGCGACACGTCTGCGGCGAATCGACGCCCGTGGCGTTTTTCACCGGCGAGAAATCATTCTCCCGCGGCGTTTCAACCACCACCGGATTCCGGGCAAACGGCAGCGCATCGAAGACAAACATCTCGAATTTCACGCCATTGGGTTTCTCCGGTTTTACCGGATTCCCGTCGGCATCGATCGTCGGGATTTTCTTGTCCGCCCGATGAAACGGCAACGACACATCTTTTCCGCCCGCCGCCACGCGGCGCACAAATTCGCGATCCAACACGTGAATCGCGATGCTGCCGGCAATGAACCGCAACGATCCGTCCACCTCGGTCTCCTTCTGCAACGCCATCGGCAGATCGGAATACTCGACCACGATGGTCTTCCCGTTCTGCCCACAAAAATGGCCGACTTTTTCTTCCGCGTACGCTTTCGGCACCATCTTGCTCGACATCTCTGACCGACGCAGCAGGTGCCAGCCGATGAACGCGGGATCGATGCAGCGCACGAGCGGATTATCGACCTGAAAGTAACTCAGGGTCGTAATGCCCTCCCGCAACATCAGATCCAGCGATCCACTCCGAGCCAGCGCGCGCAAAGATCCGCCGTGTCCGTCAGGCGAAAGCGCGATCGAATCCTTCGCTTCCAACATGATCTTGCCCTCAAACGTCACGGCCGGCATCCGCCCTTGGCGGAAGAAATGGACGCGTTCGCGCTCGAGGCCAAAGAAACCATGCTCCAAAAAAAATGCCTCCGTGGCCTCATGGTTCGCATTGCTGGTCATGATGAACCAATGCAAGGGCCGGTCGTAACGCGTGCCGGCGGCACGAATCTTTTCGGCGAAAACTTGGAACAACGTTTTCTGCCGCAACGGGGTTACCGGAAACGTGCCTTTCGGGCCCTCATAACCAAGGCGCGTGCCTTGGCCTCCCGCCACCGTGAAGGCAGCCACGCGACCGGCCCGCAGCGCGTCTTCCCCGGCCACTTTGGCGCGCGTCCATGCCTCAGCGTCGCCCCCGTGTTCCGGGCGCTTCTCAAAGGGAGCCGGCTCCAAACCTTCAAGGTTCACCCCGGTCGCGGCATCTTTTGACAGCAGCGTGCGGGTGAGCAAGGCGACCTCATCAAGGTCGATCTCGCGCGCCTCTTCAATCAGGCGACGCTGCCCTTCAGGTGGCAACTGGTCAAAGTAGGCGAAGACCTGCCCCTGTCCGGCACGTTCAAATTTCTCAATCAGCGGATGGATCACCATGGAAGTGGGTAATCGTCACGTAGAACGACTTCTGGTTCAGGGCTCGAACAAAAAACTCGCACAAACCAAGCTTCAGCGACGTCGACCAAGCTGCTCAGTCTTCGAAGCGGAAGATGATCTCCATCGTGGTGGCCGTGCCGGGCCGCGCGTAACCGAGGCGCTTCCGAATCACCTTTTCCACATAAGCCGGATCCGTTCGCAGGCGTTGCAGGATGCGTTCCTGTTCGAGCAAGCGGGCTTTCGCCTCCGCCAAGGTCTGCCGGTTCGCCGCTTCGGCTTGCTTCAACTGCGCGTATTCCGCCTTGGCGTCCATGAACCACGATCCGGCCGCGAGGGCCAGCGCGGCCATCAACACGACATAAACCGGAATGATCAAGCGGCGGGGATTCATCGAACGCGCCCGATGAACAGCTTCGACGCCCGATGAGTAAAGGAATTTCAAATTCCGTCACCCTCGAACGACGACTTGTAAATAGGCGTGCTATTTGGAAAACGAAATAGCAGGTTGGATCCCACGCATGTATCAGAGTTTTTACGGGTTTCGAGAGATGCCTTTCAACATCACTCCAGACCCGAAGTTTCTCTATCTCAGCCCGACTCACCAGGAAGCTCTCCAGCACCTGAAATATGGCGTCCGGGAGAAAAAGGGATTTATCGTCCTCGTGGGTGAGGTGGGCTGCGGCAAGACGACCCTCTGCCGTCGGTTCCTCAACGAAATTGATCATGAGCACTACGACACGGCTCTGATTTTGAATCCCCGCATCACCGAGACGCAGATGCTCAAGGCCATTCTCACCGAGCTCGGCGAAACCCGCTTCGGTCGCAACCAACATGATCTCGTGGCCCAGGTTAACCGCGTTTTGCTCGAGCGCATCGAAAAGGGTCGGGACATCGTCCTGATCATCGATGAGGCGCAGAACCTGAGTTTCGAAGTGCTCGAACAGATCCGCCTGCTTTCAAATCTCGAAACCGACAAACAGAAGCTGCTTCAGATCGTCCTCATGGGGCAACCGGAGCTCAAGGATTTGCTCGGCCGCGAGGAGCTCCGACAGCTGCGCCAGCGTATCCTCGTTCACTACGAACTGCATCCGCTCTCCCGCGTGGATATGGTTCATTATATCCACCATCGCCTTTCCCTCGCCGGGGGCAACGGCCGCCCCAGCTTCACGCGCTGGGCTTTGCGCGCCATTCACCGTGGCAGCGGCGGCATTCCCCGCATCATCAATAATCTCTGCGACAAAGCGATGCTCGCGGCCTTCATTCGCGACTCGGATGAAGTCAATTATTGGGACGCCCGCCGGGCGTTAAAAGACATGGCGGCACTCACGAATTGATTGCCGACGCGTCCGCCTCGCTGCTCCACTCCACTCGAACCGCCGCCCTTCCCGCGTCATGAGCCTGATCAACGAAGCCCTGAAAAAAGCGCAGCGTCTCCGTCAAGAGGAGCCCGCGCCAGGCAACCCCACTTCCGAAAGCGCGCCAACGGATCGCGTGATCAAACGCAGCCCTCCGCGCAGCACCAACACCATGATTCTCCTCGTGGTCGGAGGCGTGGTTCTGGTCGTACTCTCCGTGGTGGCGACGGTCTTCCTGCTCAACCGGCCGTCCGATGCCCCGGTCGCTCCCGTGGCGAGCATCGTCCCGGAAGCTCCCGCGCTCCCCACGGCCACGACGCCTGTAATCCACGCGCCCGTCATCCCCGCGATCGAAGCCGTGCCCGCGGCAAATGAAGCTCTGGAACCGGCGCCTCCGCTCGCCGAGCCCGTTATCGTCGCTGCGGCTCCTCCAAAACCTGTTCCCGTCGCCCCTCCTCTCCCAGCAGCCGATCCTCAACCCGATCCCCGCGTTGCCGCTTTTGTCGAGGCAATCCGCGTCGCCGGTATTCGTTCCTCCGGCAACGAGAGCCGCGTTTTGATGAATGAGCGGGTCTATCGCGTGAACGACCTCGTCGATCGCACCCTGAACGTGCGGCTGACCAAGGTCGAAGCCGACACCCTCACGTTTGCCGACGCCAATGGCCTCTCGTACGTGAAGAAGTTTTAATCGACCCCGGGGGAGTTGGCGGGTTAGAAACTGAGCCCAGCGCGCTCTTCCCTCCCCGACTCAGCCTCGCTTCGGGCTCTTGATGGCCTTGTCCACCGGGAGGTTTTCGCCCGACCAGACTTTTTCCCAGGTCGTCTTCGCCGGTGGCTCCGTCCAGAAGGGATCGGTCGCCAGCAAGCCGAGCGGCAGCAACGCAAAGCTGCAGAGATAGAGGCTCCCGGTGGAGATATAGGTTTCCCCCAAGCCGGGCTGATGCCCCGCGACCCCGATTTGCAGCCAGCCATTCGCATCGAACGTTCCCGGCGGTTCCATCGTCCGACGAATCGTGGCGGTCAGCGCCACGCGGGCCTGCGCTGGCGAAACCTCTTTCGGCAACATCCGGCGCAGCGCCGCCAGCGCCAGCCCCTGAAAGGCGCCCGCGCGATACGCGATCGAACGGCCGATAATCGGAAACGATCCGTCCGGCGCGATCGAGCGCTCCTGAATCGCGGCAAAACGCGTGAGTCGTTCGCGCACCTTGCTTCGAAAAGCCCGCCACTCGGCCGACTCATCGCCGACGACATCGAGCGTCTCGAGCAGCATCGGCTGGATCACATAGGCATTATAGTAATCAGCGTGAAACTCCGGTCCGTCTCCATACATGCCGTCGCCAACATACCACTCCTGAAACTTACTCAGGCCTTCAAACAGCCGTGCGTCGTCGCGCGGCTCGCCCACTCGATGCAGGAACGCCTCGATTTCCGAAGCGAACAGTTTCCAATTGTTCTCGCCCGCCGGGATCGGACGCGACGAGACCAGCGCCGCCACGACATTACGCTGCACCCGCGGCTCGAGTCGGGCCCATAGTGCCGTCGGCGCCCGCAGCATCGCCTGGGCGAGAAACGCGGCATCCACGAGCGGCTGGCGGCCTCGCGAAAAATTGAGAAAATCCGGTGAAGCCGGATCCGTGGCCGCATCGATCGCACGCTGGGCCAGCGCCGCAAAACGCGCCCGCTCTTTCCCTTCGGCCGTTCCGTCATCCGGAAGCTCGAGCCACGGCGCGATGCCCGCGAGCAGCCGCCCCAAGCCTTCCAAGTGCGTGTAAACCGGACGGTCTTTGGAACGGGGATGCGACTCGACAGGCATCGTCGCTTTCAACCGTCGCTCCGCCAAAGCCGGCAACAGCGGTACCGCCAGTTTCGCCGCGATCTGACTCCAGTAAGCACGGTCCGCCGCGCCCGACGAAGCGCCACCTGCGGCTCGTGAACCCACGGCGCTCGTCACTGCTGACGCGGTCACGGGCGTCATCCGCACACCCGCACCCATCACGACCGCAGCGGTCGTGTATTTGAGAAAATTACGGCGAGGATTCATCGGTAGCACATCATGGCCCCGCGCCGTGCGTTGCACAAGGCACAAGCCGCCGTTTCCATGCGGGTCTCGGTTCCGAGCGCCTTTTCTTCATCGGCCCTTTCAGCTGCGTCTTACGCCGGGATCCTGAATTAACCGATCCGTGCGCACACTCGACGGGAAAGTCGGAAAACCGTAAGAGCCAGAAACTCGGATTTTGGAAACACGAAGCCACGTTCCGGCCGTTTTCCACTTTCCCGATTTCCCACTTTCCCAATTTTCCTAGCCCCGGTCCGCCGTCTCGTCGTGTACCCGGAACCTCAATACGCGGTCCGCGGTGGCCAGAGCAATTGCCCCAGCGTCCGTACCGTGATCTGCAAATCAAGCGCGAGCGACCAGTGGGTGATGTAGTGAACATCCCAGTACAGACGCCGATCCAGTAAATCGGGGTCGGTGACTTCGCCACGATAGCCGAGGCTTTGGGCGAGGCCCGTGATCCCAGGCTTCACGACATGGCGCGTGCGATACCCACGGGTGCGCAGACGGAACTCTTCGTCGAGCAGAGGCATATAGGGACGAGGGCCGACGACGCTCATATCGCCCACGAGCACGTTCCAGAACTGGGGAAATTCATCAATGCTCCGTCGCCTCATGAAACGGCCAAAGGGAAAAATCCGCGGGTCGTCGAATCCCGCCTGTTTCGACTCGGCCTCAGGATTCGCCGCGGCCAGATGCATCGAGCGAAACTTAAACATGCGAAACGCGCGACCGTTTTGCCCGCGCCGTTCCCGCACATGAAACAAGGGACCCGGCGCTTGCAAGCGCTGCAGGGTCCACACCCACCCACTCAAAAATGGGAGCACCAGCACCACAATCGGAAGCGAGATCGCGATATCGAACCCTCGCTTCAGTAACCGGTTCAGCGGATCCTCCAGCGGCTCCTCCTGCAGTGTATAAAAATGCCGGCCCGCTTCCGTTGTGGGCACCAACGAGTGGGTATAGTTCTTGGCCGTGTCATTGTGAATGAGCAGGCGGCAACCATGTTCCTGGCACAACGCGATCACCGCCTGAGCCGCCGCATCGCTTGTGGGCAACTCGAGCAGCATCACCTGGCCCACGACGCGTTCCGCCAGCACGCGGGACAAATCACTCACTCGGCCGAGCGGCAATCCGGGTAGTCCGCTTGCCGTTTCCGGCAAAGGATCGTCGGTTAAAAACCCCAGCGGCGCGACCCCCAGCGGCTGCTTTTCCAGGATCCACGGATTGAGCTGCGCAAAGGAAGCGACCCGTCCAACAAAAAGCGTGGGCAACTGATGCCCCTGCTGAAACACCATGCGGGCCAGCGCCCGGGGCAAGCGCAGGTTGACGAGCACGAGCCCCAACCAGGACCAGACCAAAAACGTCCCCAGAAAAAGCCGGCTGATACTACGATCGAGAGTCGCAAACATCATGGCAAACGTGAGCACGGCCATGAATCCCACTTGGCGTCCCGCTAAACGCGCGGCCTCGCCCACATCCATCCCATGAAACGGTACCGACAGGCGCGACAGATCGCGCGAAGCCAGCAACATCCCGGAGACTACACAGGCGAAATACGGTATCAGGTTAACCTCCCGACTCAGCCGCACGATCGGCACGTAACGCATGATGAACTCACCGTAGAGCCAGAAGAACAGCCCCACGCCCAGCGTCGTCACTCCAGCATGGAGATTCGCGAGACCGCGCGCGCGGGTGGTAATCATCGGCTGGGGTTATGGTGCCACCCACTCACCCGCGCAAGGGCGCGGACAGAGGCATCACTCGGTTGTAGGTTCATGCCAATGAATCCGGATTTGAACATATCCTCTGAATGCACCTCTGTGTGATCGGATCCTCGGCGCCGAACTCCAATTCGACCACACATCCGCCGGTTCAGAAGTCCTGCAGTCGTTCTTCCGCCGCCCCGCGAGCCGGATCAAGCCGGGCCATCACTTCGCCGAGCAAATAAATGGACCCGGTGACGACCACCACATCGTCCGGACCACCCGCGGTACAAAGGTCCGGGCGGGGAAACAATGCCTCGACGGTACTGCGCACCACCCGCCCTTGGAACGCGGCCGGGATGAGCGCCTCGAGTTCCTCGTAGGTGCACGCCCGGGCCTGGTGCGGCACGACGAGATGAATTTCACGAGCGTGGCGGGCGATCGTCTCGAGCAAGGGCCGGGCGCGGACGGCGCCCAGCGCACCTGTGATGACAATCGGGGTGCGCTGCGTCTCGGCATACAAGTGCTGCAAATTCGAATCGAGCACCTGCGCACCTTCCGGATTGTGGGACGCATCCAGGATCGCGAGCCGTCCCCCCAGCGACAACCGCTGCCACCGCCCGGGCCAATCCACCTGCCGCAAGCCCTCCGCGATCACCTGGTCTGAAATTTTCCAACGCCCCTCCAGGGCGCGAACCGTGAGGGTCGCCGTGGCCGCGTTCCACCGCTGATAATCGCCTTCGAGATTGGTTTCCGGATACGCCGCCAGATCCTCACCATAGGTCTCCGCCACCGAAATCAAGGGCGCGCCACGTTCCGCGGCGATTCGCCGAATCGTCGTCTCCGCCGCCGGCGGCATCCGTCCCATCACCACCGGACACCCGGGTTTGATAATCCCCGCCTTTTCCCCCGCGATTTGCTCGTATTGGGTTCCTAGATACTCGCAGTGATCCATCCCGATCGAGGTGATGACGCTGACTTCCGGTATCACAATGTTCGTCGCGTCCAGCCGACCGCCCAGGCCCACTTCGATGACCGAGATATCACAGCGTTTCCGCGCGAACTGCTGGAACGCCATCGCGGTCATGAACTCAAAAAAACTCGGATAATCGTCCGGATCCACCGCACCCAGTCGCTCGGCCACGGGCCGCAGCTCGCGCACGTAATCCACGATCTCCTGCCCGGTGAGAATCGTTCGCGCGACTTGCACGCGTTCGCCCAGCCGGACCAGATGCGGCGACGTATAGAGACCGGTACGCCAGCCGGCGAGGTGGAGAACCGAGTCGAGCATGGCGGCGACCGAGCCTTTGCCGTTTGTCCCCGCGACGTGGATACAGGGCACCGCCCGCTCGGGGTGCCGCAGGGCGGCCGCCAGCATCGCCATGCGATCGATCCCGAACTTCGCCCCGCGGGCTTTGAGGGCGAAGAGGTACTCCGTTACCGCCGCATAATCGGCCGGCTCACGTGCAGACATGACAGCGATGGCTGCGTCAGGAACGCCCGCCCGAATTCGCGGACGGCAGCCGTTTTTTCAAATGCAGGGCCGACAACAGATCCCGCAGACGATCGCGCAACTCCAGGCGGCTGACGATTTGATCCACCAAACCGTGCTTGAGCAGGAACTCCGCCGTTTGGAAACCAGGCGGCAAAGTCTGCTTCGTCGTGTCCTTGATCACCCGGGCGCCAGCGAAACCGACCAAAGCGCCTGGCTCAGCGAGAATAACATCGCCCAAGGTCGCGAAACTGGCGGTCACGCCACCCATCGTGGGATGCGTCAGCACCGAAATAAACGGCAATCTGGCCTGTGCGAGGCGGCCGAGTGCCGCACTGGTCTTCGCCATTTGCATGAGTGAATAAATCCCCTCCTGCATGCGTGCGCCACCGGACGCGCTAAAGATGATACAGGGCGTCTTGCGCTTGATCGCCAGTTCGATGGCGCGAGTGATTTTTTCCCCAGCGGCCGCGCCCATGGCCCCGCCGCAAAAGCGGAAATCCATCACTGCGACGGAGACGTCGATCCCGTGAATCTTGCCGGTACCGGTCACCACCGCTTCCGGCAGACCGCTCTCGCGTTCATACCGCTTGATGCGCTCCGGATAGGGTTGCGAGTCGACGAAGTTCAGCGGGTCGCTGGATTTAACCCCTTCATCCCGCTCCACAAATGTCCCCTCATCGAAGAGCCGGGCAATGCGCGCCCGCGCGCCGATCGGAAAGTGGTGCCCACTCTTCGGCACCACCATCTGGTTGTCTTCCACCTCCTTGTTGAAGACGATATCCCCCGAAACGGGATCCTTGGTGTAAAGGCCACGCGGAATATCCTTCTTGCGAGCCTTGCGGACCGTATAGGTCGGTTTATCGAAATGCATGGGATCAGCCGTGGCCAAACGTGACGACGTCAAGCTTCACTGCACCCGAACGCCGGAGGGCGCGAGCACAGCTGTTAAGCGTGGAACCAGTCGTGAATACATCGTCTACCAAGATGAAATGAAGCCCCGAATTAAGTGGGCCGCTCCGGACGAGTGCAAAGGCATTTTTCAGATTCGCCATCCGGGTCCGGCGATCGAAAGCCGTTTGCGTTGGCGTATCGACATCCCGCCGCAACAGCCTCTCGACCCGCGCGCCCCCGCCTGCCGCCCGAGCGAGCGCGGTGGCCAGCAGTTCCGCCTGATTATAACCCCGCTCACGAGCCTTCCGGGGATGCAACGGCACCGGGACCATCGTCGCGCCCCGCGCACATTCCAGCACATGGGGCGCCCGTCGAAAGATTTCCTCCATGTCTTCCAGCACGTGCAATCCGCGATGGTACTTCAATTCGATCACCAAGGACCGAGCCGGCCCTTTGAAGAGCACGGCCGTACGCCCTTCCCGAAAGGCCGGATCGAGTCCCTCGCATTTCGCACACATCCGTTCGCCTTCCACGACACCAAAAAACGGGTGTCCACAGGTCGTGCAGTGCGGCGGCCGCGCAAACTCCAATTGCTTCGCGCATCGCACACACACATGGCGAAACGCCCGTGGGCCGTCAGGACTTTCGTCCTCCGCTCGCCCGTCCACGGTCTCGCGACAGTGCACGCAGAGCGGCGGGAAGAGGACGTCACTCACGCCACGCAACAATTGCCGGGTCAGGTGCACGCGAACGTTCAGTCGTAGAACACCTTGGCGAGGAAAAGCCCTTGAGGCGGCGCCGTTTTAATCAGCGGGGTCCGCGTCTTCGAAGCCAGGATTTCCCGCACTCGATTCACAGACAAACGGCCCTCTCCGACTGCGATCAACCCACCCACGAGGCTCCGCACCATCTTATAGAGAAAGCCACTTGCCTCCGCGGTGATTCGCACCTGCCGCCCGCGCCGTCTTATCTCGAGGCGACGCAATTCGCGGACGGTATCTTCGCGCTCGGTGCCGTTCATGGCAGTGAACGCGCGGAAATCATGCACGCCACGCAGAACGGCTGCTGCCTGCTCCATCGCGGTCAGATCCAGCGGCCGAAAGATCGGCACGCAATACGGACGCACAAACGGGTCGGCGTCACCCAGATGCACAAAGTATTCATATCGCTTCCCGGTCGCGTGAAAGCGGGCATGGAAATCCGGCGCGACCGTTCGCACCGACTTGATTTGAATGGCTTCGTGGAGCTCTCCGCGCATGGCCACCAGCAACTTGGCCGGACTGTGCTTCCAGGCCGCGTCGAAATGAAACACCTGTTCCCGCGCATGCACCCCCGCATCCGTCCGCCCGCTTCCGTGAATACGAACCGGGACTTTAAAGATCTCCTGCAGCCGCGCTTCTATCACGTCCTGAATCGCAATCCCTCCCGTCTGACTCTGCCAGCCGGAAAACTCCGCGCCGTTGTAGGCACAAACGCATTTCCAGCGACGGGATTTCGGAGCAATTTCAACCACGCCGCAAAGTGGCGTAGATCGCGCCGCTTTATCCACGAAAATATTGCCCCAAAATCCGGTGGCCGTCTGCGTCGCGACAGCCCGGCGCCGTTCCGTCGGAGAAGAGCCCGGTCCTTCGAGAACACCACGAAACCCGCGATCCGACTATTCTTCCGGGGGCGGCGGCAGCCCGAACTTCTGAATGAGCAAATCCTGCAGAATTAGCGTCGCCGCCCGGGAATCAATAATCCCACTCGCCCGCACATCCCGTCGCTTCGACTTGGCGATGGTCGATTCCGCTTCGTAACTCGTCAGCCGCTCATCGACGAGGTGGATCGGAAGTTGGAACTGCGCCTTCAGTTTCGCCGCAAATGCATCCACTTCCTTCGCTTTGAAGCCCACAGTGTCGTCCATGTTAAATGGATACCCGATCACAAGATCCGTAATCCGCCGCTGCAGAATCACGGCCGTCAGTGCTGACCACCGCTTCTCCAGGTCGGCCTCCGTCAACGCCGGCAGCGGCGTCGCCACGCCCAAGTCGTCACCATAGCTAAGTCCGATTCGGCGGGAGCCGTAGTCAATGCCGAGAAAACGCACCCAGCCATTCCGTCGAGACTGGACCGCGGTGCAATTTCAATTGCGACTCCCTCACTTCCCGCTCTGTTTCGCCCCGATGTCCGCTTCACCGACCGACCTTTCGCCCGCCGAACTGGTGCGCTACAGCCGGCACATTCTGCTCGAGCAGGTCGGGCTCCAGGGACAGCAAAAACTCGCCGCCGCGAGCGTCCTCGTGATCGGCGCCGGTGGTCTTGGCAGTCCCGCCGCCCTTTATCTGGCGGCCGCGGGAATCGGCACGCTTGGCATTGCCGATTTCGACACGGTCGAGGCGCACAATCTGCAGCGACAACTGCTGCACGATAACCAATCGGTGGGAGAACCCAAGACCCAGTCAGCGCGACGCCGCCTCGAAGCCAGCAACCCTTTCGTTCGGGTTATCACCCACGACGAGGGCATCACACCGCAAAACGCACTGGAACTCTTTGCCGGTTATGACGTAATCGTGGATGGCACGGATAATTTTACCGCGCGATATCTGAATAATGACGCCGCCTTTTTCGCGGGACGTCCGCTGGTTTACGGCAGCGTCTTCAAGTTTGACGGGCAGGTCGCGGTTTTTGATCCCCACGGCGGCGGCCCGTGTTACCGGTGCCTGTTTCCCGAGCCGCCCGCCACCGGCAGCGTACCCGGCTGCGGTGAAGCCGGCGTCCTCGGAGCACTCTGCGGCGTGATCGGCAGTATGCAGGCGCTCGAAGCAATCAAACTCGTCACCGGCATCGGCGCGCCGTTGCGCGGACGCCTCCTTACCTACAACGCCCTCGACCAACACGTCTCCACCTTAACGCTGCCACGTACCTCCCACTGTCCGCTCTGCGGTGTGCAACCTTCAATCCGCGAATTGCGGGCGCAGACCAGCGGACCCGTCTGTTCCGTTTCCACTCCCGCTTCCTCCATTATGTCCTCCTCTGAATACCCGCTCGAAGTCTCGGTTCACGATGCGAAACGAATCCGGGAGACCGATCCGGATCGCACCGCCATCATTGATGTGCGCGAGCCCTTTGAACTCGAGATCTGTCGGATCGAGGGCGCGGAACATATTCCGATGCGTCAAATCCCCGAGCAGGTAACGTCCCTCTCCCGGGAAAAACATCTCCTGATCCTCTGCCACGGCGGGGGACGCAGCCGGCGGGTAACGGAATTCTTGCGCGGCAACGGATTTGATGCGGTTACGAACATCGCGGGCGGAATCGATGCCTGGGCGTCGGAAATCGATCCGACCATGGCGCGGTATTGAAAAACCAATTACACGCGCAAGTCCGGATGTTGCGTGGCGTAGTCCCGCGCAACGGCGGCGAAGGCCGCCTGGAGCCGTTTCGTCACCGAGCCCGCTTTCACCGGAAAGCGCAGGTCATCGATGGCCCCGACCGGGGATATATCCTTGGTCGAGGAAAGGAGGAAACATTCATCCATGGCGGCGAGAGCTTCCGGGCGGATCGACTCTTCCCGCACGCGAAGTCCGGCCGCCGGTGCCACCGCGCGCATCAGAAATCCCCGCGTGATGCCATTGAGGATACCGGCCGCGAGCGGCGGGGTGAACACTTCGCCTTGACGCACGAAGGCGATGTTGGAAGTCGCGGCCTCGGTGATCTCTCCGCTCTGATTGAGAATGACAACATCGTCTGCCCCGCGCGCGCGGGCTTCGCGCAGGCAGAGAATATTATTGAGATAGTTGCCAGTCTTCCACGCGGGATTCAAAGCGTCGACCGGATTACGTCGAAGGGACCGCGCAATCGAAAGGGTGAGGCCGTTTTGTTGCACCGCTTCCGAGTTACGCGGGCACGGCTGTACGAGGAGCAGGAAGTCGGTCCGGTCAGCCAGGGCGGTATCCAAACCAATGGGACCCGCTCCACGGGTCACCTGCAGTCGAATATAGAGATCTCCCGGAAATCCGGTCGCCGCGCGGAAGGCTTCGACGGTACGCTGAATCTCCTGGCGGATCTGATCCCGGGTGAACGGCATATCCAGATAAAGGGCCCGGGCAGAGGATTCGAGGCGCGCGAAATGTTCCTCCCAGGCGAAAAGCGAACCGTCATAGGTCCGCCATACTTCATAGATCCCGTCTCCATACAGGAACCCGCGATTGAGCGGACTGATCGAAGGCTCTGTCGCCGGGTGCAGGCGTCCGTTGGTATTGGCTTGAATGAAAGTCTCTGGCATAATCGAGCGAGCCTCAGGGCTGGCGGCCGCTGCGCCAGAAAAAAAAAGCCCTCGTAAAACGAGGGCTTCGATTATCGAGAGGAAAAAAAGCCTCAGCGCTCCTTTACCAATCCAAGCGCCTTCTTGATGTTCTGAACGCTCGGGAGAGAAATCCCGAGGTTCTTCGCGATCTCGGCGCCGGTCTTACCGCCTTCAACCATTTTCTTCACCTGCGTGCGGGTTTCATCAGTAATAACCGCGCGCTTGCGGCGCTTGCCTCCCGATGGAGCTGCGGCAGCCGCTTTCTTGGCGGTGCTGCCAGCTGGACGGCCACGGCGCCGGCCGGCGCCCTTGGTCGCCGCTGGGGCGCTGGCGCGACCGCCGGAGGCGGCGCGCACAGCGGTGACAAAGTCTTCCGCCGAGGCGAAGCCGTACTTCGCGGGAAGGCTCGCGAGCTCCTTGTTGAGCTCGCTCGCAATCGATAGTTCGAGACTGGCGAGCTTGGCGCGCGTTGCCTCGAGTTCCTTGAGTTTATCAGTAGCCATGAAGGTACGTTGGAGTGATATTTTCGCTATAGCAAGCCAGCTTCGTGCGTAATTATCCCATATTTGCTACAGCAGATAATCAAATCGTCATCGCGTGGTAGCCACCATCCACGACGATTTCAGAGCCGGTAATGAATCCACCGGCACCGTCGCTCGCCAATAAGAGGGTCGCACCAATCAGCTCCTTCGCGTCGCCAAAGCGCTTCATGGGAGTGTGCCCCATAATTGAAGCGACCCGCTCAGGAGAGAGAATTTTACGATTTTGCTCTGCCGGGAAGAAGCCCGGAACCAGTGTATTGACCCGTACCCGCTGGGTTGCCCACTCCCGGGCTAGATTCTTCGACAGATTGTGTACCGCCGCCTTGGTTGCGGAATAAGTAAAGACCCGCGATAACGGAACAATGCCGGACATCGAACCGAGATTGATGATCGAGCCGCCTTCTCCCCGCTCCACCATATACTTTCCAAATATCTGACATCCAAGGAATACGCCTTTCAAATTAATCTTCACAATCCGATCAAACTCGTCTTCCGCGATCTCCAGGAACGGCGTCGCGGAATTCACCCCGGCACCATTAATGACAATATCGACCTTCCCGGAACGCTTCAGGACCGTATCCAGAAGCTGCTGTAGCGGTGCCTTCTCACTCGCCTCGGCAGAAATGAAATACGCTTTTCCCCCGGCGGCATGGATCCGTTCAAGCCGGGGCTTCGCCTTTTCTTCGTTGCGGCCCACCAACACCACCTCGGCGCCGGCTCCGGCCATCCCTTCAGCCATTGCCCCGCAAAGTTCACCGGTGCCGCCAATGACGACTGCGACTTTGCCGCTGAGTGAATAGAGTGAGGAGAGATAATCAGAGGGATTGCTCATGGTATTGATCTGTAGCCAAGCACACTGTCGTGCTGATGAAAGCACCAAATTCCCGAACCCACCCTCCGAATTCGATCCGATCACCTTATCCCGAGACCAGGACCATATTCGCATACTGAACGGTCTCACCCGTCCGAATCAGTCCAATCGCCCGCGGGACGCGCATTTTGAAATCAATATGCGGTTCATAGGTTATCGGCATCCCGGCACATGCCACGGCAAAGGAGTCGCGAACGGCAGGTGTATTTACCTGCAGAAATTCCTCTGCCATGAATGCTTCTGTGATCAGAAAATTTGATCTCAACGCGCCCAACACCTGCAGGACCGTCGGCACGCCATCGATGAGCGAAAGATCGATGGTCTCTACTCCCGGCCAGAAGGGGAATCCACGGTCTGCAATGACGAGCGTATTCGTATGACGCACTCGCGCCAGCAGGGACAGGAGGTGTGGATTAAGAATACCCCGGACGAGCATAAGGCCCGCAATAACACCGGTGCAGCTCGTGAAAACGAGTTTTATTCGCTCCTTCCCTCGGGCCGCCAATGGCACCGCCAGGCATTTTCCGTCCGATGCCATCCCCGCTTGCCGTCCCCGCTCACCCCGCTTTATTCAATCTCATGGCCCGTATTCCACTCGAGGATAACTTCAACGATGTAATCAACAAGGCTCAGCGTGGCCTGAGAATAACCGATGCCGACCTCGCACGTCGTGCCGAAGTGTCGCTCGAGGATCTCGCCGCGATCAAGGCCGGCGAACCCCTCGACCCGGTTATTCGCCGCGTTGCCCGCCATCTCCGGCTCTCGGCCGAGGCCCTCGAAACGCTCGCCCACAAGCGCTGGTATCCACAACTCCCGGATTTCCCCAAGGGGTTCGCCATCTTCAATACCCCCTATGAAGACATGACGGTAAACAGCTACCTGATCTGGGACGCTCGGGCCAGGATCGCCGCCGCATTCGATACCGGCGCCACCTGCCAAGCCATGCTGGACTTGATTGAATCAGAAGACCTCACTCTCCATTATATTTTCCTGACTCATACCCACGAGGATCATGTGGCAGACCTGCCGCGTCTCGCCGGGAGCACAAAAGCGGAGGTATGGGCGAGCGAGCTGGAGCCCTCGTCCTATCCCGAAGCAAAGACTTTTAAGGAAAACGTCCACTTTCACGTCGGCTCCCTTTCGGTGAAAACCCTGTACACCTTTGGCCACTCCCCCGGCATGACGACGTTCTTTATCACCGGGCTAAGCTGGCCTGTCGCCGTGGTGGGCGACTCCGTCTTCGCCAGCTCCATGGGCGGAAGCGCCACCGCCTATGCCGATCAATTGCGAAACAACCGGGATAAAATATTCACCCTGCCGCGCGATACCGTGCTCGCCTGTGGACACGGCCCGCTCACCACCTTGGCGCAGGAAAAAAAATATAACCCGTTCTTCGCCCATTAAGTCGGGGCTTCCGACCGCCCGGCCCTCTCGGCAAGGTTTACGCGAGGGCCCGGCTCTTGTCGTCCGTACGCTGGCGCCCTGGTCCGTTTCTTATCCTGAATAATCCTCTTCCTCGTATCGTCCTAAACCCATCATCTCATGTCCGAAAAAATCGCGTTTGTAGGAGTTGGCCGCATGGGCGGCAATATGGCCCGCCGTCTTCAGGAATGCGGCTATACGGTCACCGCCGTGTATGATGTCCACGCCCCCAGCGCCGCCGCGCTGGCTCAGGAGATCGGTGCCACACACGCTTCCGATCTGACCGCCGTTACCGCCGCCGCGGATGTCATCTTTACAGTCGTGAATGATGATGCCTCCCAGCTCGCCGTGTTTAGCTCCACCGGAAACTCCCTCCTGAACGGCGCCAAAGGGAAGGTCTTCATCAATTGCGCCACGATCTCCCCCTCCACCCATGTCGAGGTCGAACGCCGGCTCCAGGCGGTTGGCGGCGTTTCCCTGGAAGGCTGTATGGCGTCCTCCATTCCCCAAGCGCGAAATGGCACCCTCTATTTAATGTGTGGCGGTGACCGCGCGACCTTTGACCGCGTCAAACCCATCCTCGATAAACTCAGCTCGGCTCTCCGCTACATCGGCCCCACCGGACAAGCCGCCCAAGTGAAAGCCCTCGTCAACATGGTGATGAATATCAATACCGCCGGTCTCGCCGAGGGACTGGGGCTGGGCGCCACCCTCGGACTCGATCTGAACATGCTACGCGAGGTGTTCGCCCAGACCGGCGCCAATTCCCAGGTGCTTAAAACCGACGGTGAGGATATGCAGAATCGCGATCATTCCTGCTTCTTTTCCGGCGCACACGCCGCCAAGGACTCGGGCATCGCCTGGACGCTCGGTGCCCAGGCCGGCATGAACCTCCCGCTCGCCGGTGCCACGAAATTACAGTTCGAACGCATGGTCGCGCTTGGCCTGGGCGACTTGGACAAGAGCGGCATCGCCGAACTGACATTCAAGGATCGACACGGATAAAAGCGAAACCCGCCTCCTCCGGGTCCGATGCGTTTACCAGCCAGGCCTTCCACCTGATGTCACAAATCCGACCACGTCTCATGCTCCAACTCGCCATCCTGCTCCTGGCGAGTCTCACGATGGTCGCGGCGCAGCCGGCGCTCAGCCTTGATCATGTGACATTCTACACCGAGCCGAACTTTCGCGGTGAGGCGTTGACCGTCGAAGCCGGCGCGACGGTGGACGATCTCTCCCGGATGATTCGGTCCAGCCAGCGGCCGTGGATTTTCGCAATCTCCTCGGTCAAGGTTGAGGGCGCCGCCAAGGCGATCGTCACCAGCGCACCGGGTCTGCAGGGCGATCGGCTCGAGATCACCCGCAGCATTTCCGACTTATACGGGGAATCGCGTGTCTCTGGCGGAAGCTGGGACCGCGCCATCGCGGCCGTGTCAGTCACCGGCCCACGCCCCGCGGTCGCAGCACCCTCTCCGCTGCCTCCGGTACGTTATGAACAGCCGTCGGCCCCGGTCTATGGTGGGCCAAGACCCTCCACTCCAGCGCCGGTTTATGTTCGCCCGCTTGATATCCGGGCCGTCGATGCCGCGATTCATCGCGCCTTCCGTGAGGTCCTCGGCCGGACCGCGGACCCGCAGGGAGTTCGTTTGTATCGAGAGCGCATCATCAACCAGGGCTGGACGGAAGAACAGATCATCCGGCAGCTCCAACGCAGCGATGAAGCCCGCGCCATCGACGCAACGGCTGCCATCACGAGAGCGTATCGTGAGGCCCTGGGCCGCGATCCCGATCAATCAGGGCTCAATCATTATCGCGCCCGCTGGCGGGACGGCTGGACCCAGGGCCAGATTCGCGAGGACCTGCGCAGGAGTATCGAGGGTCGCAGTACCAATATCCAAAATGCAATTACGCGCGCCTACCGCGACATTCTGGGCCGCGAGCCGGATCCGTCCGGCTATGCGAACTATGAGCGCTTGATGCGCGACAAAGGCTATACGGAAAGGGACGTTCGGGCTTCGTTGATGAGCAGTGAAGAGTACCGCGAACGCCGACGCCGGTAGCTCACGGCGGCCTTCCGCCACCCGGCCGGTTCACCCGCGGGGCGCGACGAGCGGTACTACCCCGCCTCGATGGCAGGAGCCTTCGCCGTCCTCACCCTTTCCTGCCGGCTGATCGAGCCAGCGCCGGCGCGCCGCGCCTCAGTCGTCGGACAACTCGCTGGCGGGACTCTTCCCCTTGGCTTTGCCCTTTCGGGCCGGGGCTTTGCCTTCGCTCTTCTCCTCGGCAATCTCCCACTTCGCGCGATGCTCGGCAGAGGCACTGCCCCCTCCGCGGCTGCCCCGGGTGTCGTCCTTCTCCTTGCCCACCAGGTCGAAAAAGATCGGGCAACCCTTGAGATCCAAATCCTCGACCAAGCCCGCCTCGAGATAACGACGATATTGCTCGGTGAGTTTTTCTTCGCGGTTACAGAAGATCTTAATGCGAAACGGCCGGGTTCCCGTCTGCGTCGCGTAGTAGATGCGGAAACGCTTGCCCCCGATCGCCGGAGGTGGATTACGCTCCGCGAGATGTCCAAGAATCTGGTTCAACTTCGCCGTCGGCAGTTTTTTATCGAGCGTGCGGTTGAGTTTCACCGCCGCATTGAGCATGCGGTCGATTTCATAGCCGCTGACGGCCGAGACAAATATAACGGGCGAGCCCGGGGTGAAGAACAGCCGGTTAAAAAGGGCGTGTTCATACTTCTCCCGATAATCCCGCTCACTCTTATAAGGAGCAAAACCACCTTGTTGCTTGAAGGCCTTCTGCACCAAGTCCCACTTGTTGACCAGGATCACGATCGGCTTGCCCTCTTTCACCGATTCCCCCGCGATCGCCTTGTCCTGCTGGGTCACGCCATCGAGGGCATCGAGCACGAGAAAAACGACATCTGTATTCTTGATCGCATCGAGCGAGCGCAGCCGGGCAAAATACTCCACCGGCGACGCGAGTTTGGTCGCGGCTTTGATGCCGGCCGTGTCGATGAGTTTGAATGGATAGATATTTCCATCGCGTCCGCGAAAGGTGAAGGGCAACTCGACCGCATCGCGCGTCGTGCCCGGCACGTCACTGACGATGAGCCGATCATCCTTCAACAGCCGATTGCTGAGCGAGGATTTCCCCACATTCGGACGGCCGATGAAACAGATACAGAGCGGCGCATCCGCCGCCCGGGCCTTCTCGGCCGCGAGCTCGGCCTCCTCGATCGGTCCCAATGCCGCCGCGATCGCTTCGCGCAAATCCTGCTCCCCGTTGCCATGCTCGGCGGAGACGCGCAATGGCTCGCCAAAGCCGAGGCGATACGCTTCGTCGAGCGCCACCTTCTCGTCGCCAAAATCGGCTTTATTCACGAC
>JBBQEG010000041.1:0-21430 GCA_038320495.1 Opitutales bacterium
GACTTCTCGCCGGAGACCCCGGTGATGATGCGCGCTCCCCGTTTATATGTGAAGTACGAGTAGATCCAGTGCATCAAAACGGAGAACTTACTACGAAATCCGACGAGAAACAGGAGGTGGACCACCAGCCATGCGAGCCAGGCGGGAAATCCGCTGAGTTTCCGGCCGGAGATTTCCGCGACGGCCGATGACCGGCCGATGGTCGCCATGGATCCTTTGTCCTTATACACAAACGGCCGTCGCGCGGCCGGCTGCCGACTCCCCTTTTCTTCCCGCAATTCCCGCTCGATGGTCGCCGCCACGTGCTCGCCCATTTGAAGCGCGCCTTGCGCCACGCCGGGGACCAGCACGCCATTGGCATCGACCAGCGAAACGATGTCACCGATCGCGAACACGTCCGGATGTCCCGGCACACTTAGGTCGGGTAGCACCGGTATACGACCGCCGCGGTCGAGTTCAATTCCGAGCGATTGGGTCAATGGCGCGGCGCTCACGCCCGCCGCCCAGATGATGTTGTCGGCGCGAATCGTCTCGCCTGCCACGACGATTTCGCCTTCTCGAATGGCCTCCACGCGCACGCCCAATCTTACCTCCACGCCCAGCTCGATCAGCTGTTCCAAGGCTCGCTCGGAAAGCTCCGGATGAAAGGTTTTCAAGACGCGTTCGTTGCCCTCGATTAACAGCACGCGAACCTTGGCCGGATCGATGTGATCGAAATCCTTGTGCAGCACGGTTCGGGTGAGTTCCGCAAGGGCTCCCGCCAGCTCCACGCCAGTCGGGCCGCCCCCCACGATCACGATGGTCATCGCGGTGTCTCGTTTCGCTGAATCCGTTTCCACTTCCGCGTGCTCGAGGGAACAGAGGATCATGCGACGGATCCGCAGGGCGTCGTCGAGTGATTTCAATCCTGGCGCGAATTCCTCCCATTCCGGATGGGCGAAATAACTCGTCCGCCCGCCGGCCGCGATCACGAGGTAATCGTAACTAAGGTCACCGCGCGCCGAATGCACCCGGCGGTTCGCGAGATCAAAGCCCGTCACTTCAGCCATGATCACGTGCAGATTCGGACGCGGCCCGAAGACCGCGCGGACGGGTTGCGCGATATCGATGGCCGACAATCCCGCGGTCGCCACCTGATAGAGCAATGGCTGGAAGAGATGGTGATTCTGCCGGTCAATGACGGTGATCCGAGCCAGATGGGACGGAAAGCGCTGCGCGAACGTCAGCCCTCCGAATCCGGCGCCCACCACAACGATGTGAGGCAGGGTGGGATCAACGAAACCAGTCATAAAGCAATAGGGAGGCTCGGCTTGGAGGCATTGCCCTCAGACCCGCGGCACATTTTTCTGTTCTTCCGTCACGATTGAAATCTAGTGGAACCACCATGCGCTTACCCGTTAACATCCAGCTCATCGGTCGCGAAGTTGCGATTGTCTGGGACGACGGCGTTGAAACGTATCACGAGTTTGAAGCCCTCCGGGCGGCTTCCCCGAGTGCGGCCAATATCGGCGAGCGTGACATCCTGGGCAACCAGTACGGCGGCGACGGTCCGAAGAAATTTTCCGGGGTTGAAGTGGTGAACTGGGAACGCGTCGGCAACTATGCCTTGCGTTTCGATTTCAGTGACGGCCACCGCACCGGTCTCTACAGTTTCGACCTCCTGCGCACGCTGGGCGGGCAGCAGCCGTAGTCGGGTGACGTGAGGCCTGGATCCTCTCGAACGGGCTGCACGGAAACGCGGCGTCGCTCACCTTTGATTTGCCTCGCCGCCGCTGACGCGCAATGACGTTCCCTGCTATGTCCTCGTTCATCTTCCCTGCCCGCGCGACGACAGCCGACATCGAACTCGGCACGACGTTGCAACCGAAGTTCGGCCCTGACGGGTTGATTCCCTGTATCACGAGCGACCATCAGACGAACGAGGTTCTGATGTTCGCGTTCATGAATGCGGAGGCGCTTACGTACACGTTGAAGTCGGGCAAGGCCACCTATTGGAGCCGCTCCCGCAACAAGCTTTGGATCAAAGGCGAGGAGTCCGGCAACGCGCAGCTCGTGAAGGAACTCCTGGTCGACTGCGATCAGGACGTTATTCTTCTAAAGGTTGAAAATGTGGGCGGAGCATCCTGCCACAACGGCTATCGTTCGTGTTTCTACCGGAAGCTGGTTGCAGGCGCGAACCCGGACGACCCGGCGTCATTAAAACTTCAATTCGCCGCGCAGCGCGTCTTCGATCCGGCGACAGTTTATAGGAAGAAGGCCTAAGAATTCAGAATTGCCCGAGGGCCCCTTGGCCGCCGGAGAATCCGAGAAGCGAGAAACACACTCGCGCCGCTGCAAATCACGCGGAGCGGCGCGACTGGATCAAAACCGAACGCACGTCGAACGCTGCAAGTCGGGCGGACGTTCGTCCGGTTTCCCCTTAGCGGCCGCCCGGCGCGAGGCCGCGCGCACTCTTCTGCGCAAAGCGGAGCATCCGCTGAAACTCCGGCAACTCCGCCTGGGGGTGACTCTCGAGTTTCTCGAGCGCCTGCGTGCGATTGAGGCCGTCGCGATAAAGAATCCGGTGAATCTGCTTCACCCGATCGAGTTGCTCGCCAGTGAAACCGTTGCGCTCCAATCCCACCCGATTGATCGCCCGCACCTCGGCCGGCGTGCCATCCGCGATAAAATAAGGCGGGAGGTCGTGCACCAGTTTAGCGGTGGCTGAAAGCATCGAGAACGCGCCCAGCCGACAGAATTGGTGAATGCCGCCGTATCCACCAATCACGACGTGGTCTTCAACTTCGACATGCCCGGCGAGCACGGCGCCATTACTCATGATGATATGGCTACCCATCACACAATCATGCGCGACATGGCAACTGGCGAGCAGCACGTTGTCGGAGCCCAGACGCGTGAAGTCGCCGTCGTTGGTGGCGCAGTGAATTGTGACGTATTCACGAAACACATTCCGGTCACCGATTCGCAGGCCGGGACTTCCGCCCTTGAATTTCAGATCCTGAGTTTTGCCGCCAATACACGCATACGGAAACACTTCGCAGCGTTCGCCGAGGACGGAGTTGCCTTCGACCGACGCATGATGATGCAACCGGGTGCCGGTCCCGAGCGTCGTACCGGATCCCACAAAGCAATAGGCTCCGATTTCGACATCGGCACCCAACTGGGCGCCCGACTCAACGATGGCGGTGGGATGAAGGATCGACGCCATGCTTCAGGCTACGTCCGCGTTGTCGACGATGGCGAACATGAGCTCGCCGGAGGAGGTGACCTGGCCATTGACGAGACACTCGCCGCTGGCGACCCCGATCTTGTTGCCGCGGCTTTTCGTGAGTTTGACGTTAATTGTGAGTTGATCCCCGGGGCGCACCGCCCGGCGGAACTTCACCTTG
The DNA here is from genome assembly GCA_038320495.1 of Opitutales bacterium. Taxonomy (GTDB): domain Bacteria; phylum Verrucomicrobiota; class Verrucomicrobiia; order Opitutales; family Opitutaceae; genus ER46. Next base: position 3,390 of record JBBQEG010000041.1, read on the forward strand.
TCGCAGCTCATGAAGAGCGCGGTTTTCCCTTCGGTCGACATCTTGCGCAGCATCAATATGCCGGCAGCCTGCGCCATGGCCTCGATCTGGAGAACGCCGGGCATGACGGGATTGCCCGGATAATGTCCTTGGAAAAACGGCTCGTTGATCGTCACGTTTTTGAGTGCGGAGATCGAGTCGCCTTCGATCTGGATCACGCGATCGACCATCAGAAACGGATAACGGTGCGGCAGCATGTCGAGCACGCGCCGGATATCGAGCGAGGTCTCAGTCTCGAGCACCATCGCCGGGCCGGCGATCGGCTCCTTCTTTTTCACGGTGCCGGCGGCCTTCCGCTCCTGGAGCTTCGCGAAGAGCACCTTGGTCAGTTCGGCATTGATCGCGTGGCCGGGCCGCGTCGCGACAATGTGCGCCTTCAGTGGCATGCCGAGCAGCAGGACGTCGCCAATGATATCCAGAATCTTGTGACGAACAAACTCGTCCTTAAAGCGCAGGGGCTCCTTTGAGATGATCTTGTCGCCGCGGATGACTACGGCGCAATCGAGCGAACCACCGCGAATCTTCCCGAGTTTCAAGAGTTCCTCGATGTCCTCATAAATGGTGAATGTCCGCGCCGCGGCCACCTGCGTTTGATATACCTCAGGATCAATCGTGAGCGAAAGATGCTGGGTATGGATGCCGCGATCATCAGCGGACGTGCAGGAAATTTTAAATTCGTCACAGGGAAGCGCGATGATCGACGAGTTCCCACGGGTAACCGAGACGGGCGCATCCAATTCAAAATAGATCCGCTCCTTGTCCTGCTCCACCGGCTCGGCCTGGAGGATGAGATTGACGAACGGCCGTGCCGATCCATCGAGGATTGGAGGTTCCGAGGCGTCCATTTCGAGCAGCACATTGTCGATGCCGCAGCCATGCAAAGCACTGAGAACGTGTTCCACGGTGTGGATTTTCGCGTGCCCGGACTGGATCGTCGTTGCCCTCACCAGGTCGGTGACCTGATCCACCCGCGGCCTAATCTCGGGTGCACCGTGAAGATCGATGCGCTTGAAAATGATCCCCGAATCCACCGGCGCCGGTTTCATCGTCAGCGTGACGGCATCGCCCGTATGGAGCGCGCTGCCTTTGATCGATACTTCCCGCGCAAGGGTACGTTGTTTCATTAGATCACGCATTTTCGGTAACCCGTGGCATTGAGCGCAAGCGCGTATGTTCCCTTGCGGGTGGGGCCTTGACACTCGGAAGCCTCGCGGCCCACTCTCAACCCTTTCTACCCTTTCAATCGTTCGTCCGAATCGTCTTCCCGCCATGCCCGCAGCCAACGACATCCGCAGAGGTCAAGTCATCAAGTTTAACGGCGAGCCCCATCTCGTGATGGAGACCCAGCACCGTACGCCAGGAAACCTGCGCGCGTTTGTGCAGATCAAGATGCGCAATCTCCGCTATGGAAAGGCGCTCGACCAGCGGTTTGCTTCGACTGACACCATCGAGGTGATGCCCACGGACCGGAAAACGCTCGAATTCAGCTACGCCGATCGCGGCGTGTTTGCCTTCATGGATCCCGAGACGTTCGAACAGATCGAGCTCACCGAATCGCAACTCGGCGATGTGAAGAACTACCTGGCTCCCGGTGGCAAGGTCGACATTCTCTTCGTGGATGAGCGTCCACTGTCAGTCGACCTGCCGTCAACGGTCGCCCTGAAGGTGATAGAATCCGCCGATGGTATTAAGGGCGACACGGCCAGCAATGTACAGAAACCCGCGAAGCTTGAGACCGGCCTCATCATTCAAGTTCCTCTCTTCATCAAAGAAGGCGAAGTGATCCGCGTCAGCACCATCGAAGGCACGTACCTCGGTCGGGATTGATCCGGCTCGGCGCGGCCGAGCAGGTTGTGCCGGTGGATTCACAGGAACGAGCAACGCGTCATTTTTAACGCGTTGCTGAGAGGTCAGTGTCGCTCCAGCACCAAAGGACAGTGGGCGTCCTCTTTGATCGATTCGAACTATCGCGAGGCGTTCGAATCACGCACGCCGATGACTTGAGCTAATTCGGCCCGCGCGGAATCGGGAAGTGCATTCAGCTTTTCGACGAAGGCATCGCCCGACAACAGGGTCAGGTGCATTTCTTCCGCAAACAGGCGCGCTGCGGGAATGAACTCTCCTGAAGTGACGACATACCCGCGCCGAATCCCCTCGGCTTTTAGCACAGTGCTCAGCTCCTGCAGTGGCTTCGCTTCAATCGGAGCCGGCGGCTGCGGGATGCAATGAACGAGTGCAAACGGCCGCGATTCGCCTTTCCAGGAAATCTGAATTTGGACGGGGCTACCCTGCCCCCGGTTCGTTTGCACGGCGATGACCCCCGTTTTGCCGTAATAGTCGGCGACCAGCGCTTCGAATCGACTAGCATCCAGCTGCGCTAAAAATTCCCGAGTAAACCGGCCGTTTGCAGCCAACGTTGCAGCCATGGGAGTGTTCTCGACCGAAGTCGCAGCGAGATCCAACTGACGTTGTCGCGAACGCCAGAACAGAAGTCCGATCACACCCACGACGAAAACTCCGGCGATGATCAAAGTCCCGGACCCAAACGACCCGGATTCCGGGGAGGGAACACCCGTGCTCGGAGGGGCTGCAGCCGCCGGACTGGGCGGAGGTGCGGATGCGCGAACAGGGTTCGCCTCGACCTTGCTGGAGGGCTCCGCGATCGGCGTTGGCGAAACGGTGACATCGGTGGCGACGGCGGATGACTCCAGCGGCTTGACGGTTGATGCCGGCGCTGCGGGGGTAGGCGCGACCGCTTCGGGTACGACCGAAGGTGAGACGGTCGGATTCGGCAACGGCGCCGGGGCCACCGGATCCACCGCAAGCGGTGTGGTCGCCGAAGGCGGACGGACGAGCTTGATCTCGAACTTGGGTTCAACCGGCGGAGGGGGCTGGCGTGGCGCCGCCGCATCGGGAGTTTGTGCCGGCGCAGCCGATTCCGGCGCGCGTCCGCCTGCAGTGGGGGGAAAGCCGAGATTGGGATCGGTCGGCGCTGGCGTCGATGCCTTGGGCGGAGCCTCCGCTGCCAGCCGTTCGACCTCGGTCACAACCCCGTTGATGAGAACAAGCCGTTCTCGGGGATAAAACCATACCTCTCGTCCACCCGACGAGAGCTGGCTGCGGGGCTCCCCGAAGCGATTCAAAAGCTGATCCCGCGTCGCACCCAGTAACGGATGCGGCGGCTCACCGGCGCCAAGGGTCACCAGCAAAAGAACGGCTGCGATACAGCACGTCCGAAAGCCGACGACAAAGTAGAGGAGCATAGTCGAGAGCGAGCTTGGGGAATGAGGCCTGACTACATCAATGCCGAACTTCCCTTTCCATGCGTCTGAATTCACCTATTACCACGGAAAGATCACACCACCCGCGCCCACAATACCTTAAGATAACGACTCTCCAAGCAATTGGAATAAACGGGATGATCGGGCCCGGGACCGGTCCGATCGAAGAACTGCAGCCGTCGATTCTGTCGATGCGCCGCTTTGATGACATGGGCCTCAAAATCCTCCAACGACAGCAATCCGGAACAGGAGCACGTGACGAAAATACCTCCCAGTTTCACGAGTGAGATCGAGAGCAGATTGAGGTCCTCGTATTTCTGCCGGCCTTCCCAATTTCCATGTTCGTCGCGCGTGAAAATGAACTTCGGCGGATCGAGCACGACGACGTCCCACTTCTCTCCGTTGGTCTGCATTTGCCGCGCATAGGCAAAGGCGTCGGCATGGACAAACTTAAGCCGGGCCTGATTGAGATTGGCGTTTCGTTTCGCCTGTGCGATCGCCGCCTCGTCGAGATCGACGCTGGTGACATCGGCGGCACCACCGGACACCTTGGCGTTCAGCGAAAATCCGCCGGTGTAGGAACAAAGATCCAACACGCGGGCGTCTTTGGTGAAACGGGTGAGGGCGCGGCGGTTGTCGCGTTGATCACAGAAGAAGCCCGTTTTGTGGCCTTCACTGAAATCGACTTCATAGCGCACGCCGTGCTCACGGATCTTCACGGTGCGGGGCGCCAGGGCGTTGGTCTCGTTGAAAGTGGACGGCTTGATGCCCTCCAGGCTGCCCAGGTCATGATCCACCTGGACCCGGGCAAACCGGGTGCCGGCGAGTTCATGCAGTAACGGCAGCCATTTGGTCAGACGTTGCGCCATACCCAGGCTATAAAGTTCGCACAGCAACGTTTCGCCGTAGCGATCGATCGTGAGGCCGCTCAGGCCGTCACCATCGGAATTGATCAACCGATAGGCGTCGGTCGTCTCGTCGAGTTTGAACAACGTGCGGCGCAATTCGACGGCGCGTCGAATCGCCGCTTCGAAGTAGCTCTCGTCATACGGTTCAGCACCGTGAGCTACAACCCGGAGCGGAATCTTGGCCCTCGGGTTGAAGAGGCCGGCACCGGCGCGATTGCCGTTTTTGTCGTAGACCGTAACCAGATCCCCTGGACGGGCATCGGGTGAGACCTGGCCGAGGAGCCGCGGGAAGATGGCAGGCTGAAAAGTGAAATATTTCAGCTGCGCCCAAGGGCGCTGCCACTGCGAGCGGTCGATCGCGACCGGGGGAGCTTTAACACCGTCATCCATGAGAGAGGGGACCGCAAAGATGCGCGGGCGCAAAGGACGAAAGAAAAAGCCCCGGCATTCACCGGGGCTCGCTCTAACCCTTGCGACTCGCGAACCGGGCGAAATCAGGCCACGCGCTCGACGATCAGCGGCGGAGGCGTGGGGCGTTTCGGCGCAAGCCGGTACGCATTCTTGAAGTACTCGAGCGCCTGCTCGAGCTTCGCCTCGTCATTGTAATGGATCATCATCAGCGGCTCGCCCTGCTTGACCTGCGTGCCGACCTTCTTGATCTCGGAAACACCGACCGAGTGATCGATTTTGTCATGCGCCTCTTCCTTGCCCGCGCCCAGCAAATGCACGCCGCGGGCGATCATCGCCGCATTGATGGTGTGCACATAACCACGCTTGGGAGCGGGTAGCTTGCGAATGTGGCGGGCAGCCGGGAATTTCTCGGGATGATCGATAAACGTCGTATCACCGCCCTGCGCCTTCACCAGCTCCTTGAATTTCTCGAGGGCCGAACCATCCGTCAGGTGCCGCTGCACGGTTTGCTTGGCCGAGAGGGTTGATCCCGCAACTCCGGCGAGCCGCACGATTTCCATGCCCAGCTTGAGCACGAGTTCCTTCATGTCCTCAGGGCCCTCACCCTTGAGCAACTGAATGGCCTCCTTCACCTCGAGAGCGGTCCCAACCGTATCGCCCAAGGGCTGATTCATATCGGTCACGAGCGCCACACAGCGGCGTTTCATGGACCGACCGACCCGCGTCATCGACCGGGCGAGCTGCTTCGCTTGCTCGAGATCCTTGATGAAGGAGCCATTGCCCCATTTGACATCGATCACGAGACCCTCGGAACCTTCGGCCAGTTTCTTCGAGAGGACGCTGCCGGTAATAAGAGGGAGACTGGGAATGGTCCCCGTCTCTTTGCGCAGTTCGTAGAACTTGGCATCAGCCGGAGCGAGGTCATCGGTTTGGGCGACAATCGCACCCCCGATGCGGGCGAGCTGGGAGGCGAAGTGGTCGTTGCTCAGATTGCCCTTAAAACCAGGGATGGCCGCGAGCTTTTCCAGAGTGTTGATGATATAGTCGTGCTCGACCCCGCACATCATCGGCACCACGACCCCGGAGGCCATCGCGAGCGGCACGAGGACCAGGGAGGTTTTGTCACCCACCCCACCGGTCGAATACTTGTCGATCTTCGGCTTGGCGATGTGCGAAAGGTCGATCACCTCACCGGAAAGCATCATCTCTTCCGTCAGATCCGCGGTCTCCTGCGCGGACATGCCCGAAAAGTAGATCGCCATGGCGAGGGCCGCGAGCTGGTGCTGCGGCATTTCACCATCAAGCGTGCTGTCGATTATATACCGAATCTCCTCCTGCGTGAATTCGCCGCCATCACGCTTCTTCTCGATCAGGAAGGTGAATGATGGCTTGATGAAACGGCGCGCCGGAATATTTCGTTTGCTGGTCATGTGTTAGGTATGCGAAGGCGGACCGTTATGCCCGCCGGGCGGAAAAGTTTGCGAGCCAATGCAATTCACAGGTAAAGTCGAGCTTAAAGGAGCACCGATTTTTTCCCACGAACCGCGTCGGGATTCGGAGGCATAAGTAACCGGGCAGACACCCGACCTGTCACGGGAGTCAATCCATTCGCGATCCACCCTGCACCCAGGCCGCGATCACCGCCCGCTCCTGATCCGTCATTTGCGTGATATTTCCCAATGGCATCATGCGGGTGACAATGGTCTGCTGATAGATCCGCTGCGCGTTCTGCACCAATAACTCCGGTGTGTGCAGCATCACCCCCGCCGGCGGCTGGGCCAGACCCGGAAAGGTCGGCACCACGGCATGACAGGAAAGACAATGCTGCCCCATGATCGCGCGAACTTGCGTAAACGTCACCGGCTCTGCCAAGGGCGGCAACGGAATCGGCCGCGGCGCGGTCCACCAGGCGACCACGCCGAGCAAAACGGCTCCAATTCCTGGATACTGCCAGGCCAGGACGCCTTGGTGACGACGATTGAAGAAATGGCGGATGCTGACCCCGGCAGCCCCAATGAGCATCAATACGGCCCACGCGTGCGGATGGCCGTACGTCGACGCATTGTGATTGCTGATCATGATAAACAGCACGGGCAGCGTGAAGTAGTTATTATGTACACTGCGCTGTTTGCCGCGTTTCCCATAAATCGGATCGGGCAGGCCGCCCGCTCGCATTGCCGCCACCATCTTCCGCTGGCCGGGAATGATGACGAAAAACACGTTCGCCACCATGATCGTGCCAATCGCGGCGCCGACATGCAGATAGGCCGCCCGCCCGCTAAGAACGCGATCCAACCCCCACGCCATCGCGGCCAGCAGGGCAAAGACCACCATTCCAAGGAGCAGACCGCGCCGCCCCAACGGGGAACGGCACAGCAGGTCGTAAACAATCCATGCCCCGACCATGCTCGCTGCCCCTATCCCAATTGCCTGCCATGGAGTCAGTGGCATTTGCGCGGAATCGATCATCATGGTTTGCGCGCGAATCCAGTAAACCACGACCAATAGCGCCGTGCCCGACAGCCAGGTGGTGTACGCCTCCCATTTGAACCAGTGTAGCCGCGACGGCAGCGTACCCGGAGCCACCGCATATTTCTGCGGATTGTAGAATCCTCCACCGTGCACCGCCCAAAGATCACCGGACACACCTTTTTTGGCATTTTCCGAGTCCGGAGCGGGCGCTTCGAGGCTGTTATCCAGCCAAATAAAGTAAAAGGAAGACCCGATCCACGCCACGCCCGCGATGAAGTGTAGCCAGCGTAACAGCAGGCTGAAAAATTCCACGAGATGTGCGTCCATCAATGCGCCGAAGCTGCCGCAATGCCAAACGTGGAACGTGTGCGTCGCAAGTTAAGTATTACCACGGAAGGATTTTCCTCTCACGCGCCTGGCAGTCGTTCGTCTCCGATCATGGGATGGGCGTCATGACCATCGATCCGCTCCAACCGGCTCCACCCTCCTTCAACTCCACGCTTGCCCGCCTTGGCTGCGTTCCGGTTGTCTGCCCCGATGCACGCCCCCTTCAATCTCGCCGCCGATCTCGATGCCGCCGTGCAATCCGCCGCCGTGACCGCTGGACTCGCGGACGCCGCGTCGTTTGCGCCCGAGGTGCGCGTCGCCGACGCCCGCCACGGCGATTTTCAGGCCAATGGCGTTCTCGCTTATGCCAAGGCGCGCAAACTCAACCCGCGCGCAACCGCCGAGCAGATCCTCCCGCATCTGCCCACCCGTGTCCGCGAGCAGTATGAGATGACGATTGCCGGTCCGGGTTTCATCAATTTCGCCTTCAAACCGGAGGCGCTGCTTGCCTGGTTGCGCACGTTCGATTCCGCCGAACATCTCCGGGCCGGCGCCGCCGCCGCGCATGCCGGTCAGACCTGGGTTGTCGACTACTCGTCCCCCAACACCGCCAAGCAGATGCATGTGGGCCATCTGCGTTCCGCCGTGATTGGCGAAGCGATCTGCCGCCTGCTCGAATTCACCGGCGCCAGGGTTATTCGCGACAATCATCTCGGCGACTGGGGAACCCAGTTCGGGAAGTTGATTTATGGATACAAGCGTTGGGTCAATCAGGCTGCGCTGGCCGGGGACGCCATCGAGGAACTTGAACGGCTCTACAAGCTCGGCAACAACGCCACCCCCGATGGTTCCCCGGAGTTGGAGGAAGCCCGGCGCGAACTGGTGAAACTCCAGAATGGCGACCCGGAAAACGCGGCCTTATGGCAGACGTTTTCCGACGTGAGCCTGGCCGCCTTTCAACAGATTTACGACCGGCTCGGAATCACGTTCAACTACCACCTCGGTGAGAGTTTCTACAACGACAAGGTCGAGCGCATCTATCAAGAACTCACCGAAAGCGGCCTCGCCCAGGAAAGCGACGGCGCGTTGGTCGTCTTTCATCCCGAGCACCCGCGCTTCAACACGCAGCCTTTCATCATTCGGAAGGGCGACGGCGCCAGCAACTACGCTTCGACCGATCTCGCCACCGCACTTTACCGGGCCGAGCACTTCCACGCGAACGGCATCGTCGTGGTCACCGACTTCCGGCAGACGGATCACTTCGAGCAGCTCTTTCTCACTGTAAAGAAATGGTTCGCGGCCAAGTCTTATCGATTGCCCGAACTCCATCACGTGACCTTCGGCGCCGTCACCGGCGAAGATGGCAAGGCGCTGAAAACCCGCAGTGGCGACGTGATCCGGCTGAAGGCATTGCTGGATGAGGCCGGGGAGCGCGCCTTCGCCATCGTGACGGAAAAAAACCCTGATCTCCCCGAAACCGAGCGGCGGGAAATCGCCCGCGCCGTCGGTATTGGCGCTGTGCAATACGCCGACCTTGCCCAAAACCGAAGCAGCAACTACGTCTTTTCGTGGGACAAGATGCTCGCGCTCGACGGCAACACCGCACCTTACCTCTTCTACGCCGTGGCCCGGATTCACTCCATTTTTCGCCGCGCCGGCATCACGCCCGGCGATCCCGCCGCCGAGGCCGCCGCTACGCCGCCGGAAACACCCACTGAGCTCATGTTGGCGCGGAAACTCACCAAGTTCTCCGACGCCGTCCGACTCGCGCGCGACTCGTTGCGGCCGCACTACCTCTGCCTTTACCTCTTCGAACTCGCCGGCGATTATAGCAGCTTCAACAACGCCGACAAGGTACTCGTGGATGACCCCGCTCTCCGGGCCCGGCGCCTGCTGCTCTGCGCCCGGACCCTTTTGCTCCTGGAAACCGGACTGACCCTGCTCGGCCTGCGACCGTTGAAACGGATGTGACCTAATCCGGAAGCAAACGTCGCCGCCGCCGCGCGCGACGTGCCTCCGAGGAGGCGGACATTGACCTCAACACCGCCTCTCGCCGAGTCGGACGAGGTCCCCGACCGGAACAGCCCAGTCGGTACGCTGGTTTAAAACCCGTATAATTTTTAATCCCCTCGCGCGCTCCCGATGCGTCGGCACCAGCGTCCTCCCTCCCTCCCATCAACTGCAGAACCTCCCGTTGCATCGAGGCTTGAATGGCGCACCGTCGGTCACGCTCGGCCGATTGCGCCCAAGCGACGAAGGATCTCCACGGGGAAACAAAGGATTCACTCAAATCCAAATCGCTCTTGCCGCTCCCCGACACCGCGGCCACCGTGCGAGTCGATGTCCACCCAGGAACTCTACATTCGCAACGCGACCGAAACGGAAGCTCGGGGCCCCTTCAACGTGGAGCAAGTTGTGGATCTGGCTGATGCCGGCCACGTCTCGCCGGAGACGCTGATTTACGACGCTACCACAGAGCAATGGGTCGCTTTGAGCTCGAACCCCGAATTGATGGCGGTCGTTTTCCCTCAAAAACGGAAACTCACGCTGAAAACAAAGGCCATCCAAACGCTCAATCAGGTCGATACGGCCGTGAAGCCAATTACAGTTAACGACATGCTCGATGCGGCCGAGGGCCTCACCGATGACACCCGCAGCAAGGCTAATCCTGAGACCGCAATGATGCGGGCCGCCCGCCTGGGCTTAATCGCGGCCATCGCTACGCTCGTGCTCGCGGCCGCCGCGGAAATTCTTCCCAACACCGAAACTCTGATGTCCATGCAGCCAGCGAAACTCCTGGCGAATCCCTTGGTGGTACTGGGAGTCGTCGACCTGGCACTCGGGGTTATGCTGGCACTCGGCATGACGGTGCTGTATCCTGTTATCCGATTCCGTGCCGCCCTTGGCTTCGGCCTGCTAGGATTCATGTTCTACGCTCAGGGCATGCCCGTGCTGATGGCCGCCGCCCTCGCTGGGTCGGCGGGACTCTATCTTTGTACACTCGTCGTCAGTCTGGCGCCGGCCTTGTTGGCCGCGGCAGCGGGGATCGGCGGCATGGGCCTGCTTGCCTGGCGTTTACTCGCCAACTGAACCCTGTGAGCCAGAACAGTCAGCCGCGTTCGTCGGCCGGATTTCGTCTGGCACACCTCTGGCCCCGACTTGTCCACATCTACGAACGCGAGATCTGGCAGTCCGCCTACCTTCGGGACCGCTCGATCAAGGGTTCCTTCTATGCCGTTCTCCGTATCGTCTCCATTACGGTGACGGTGTTCATGGAGTCGCGGATCGCGACCCGGGCAGCCGCCTTAAGCTTCAGCTCGCTCCTCGGCCTGGGCCCCTTGATTGCAATCGCCGTCCTGGTGGCCGGTTTTGCCATCGGCGATAACGATAATCCCGGCAAAGTCGCTGACACCCTGAACAATATGCTCAAGGTGGTCGCCCCCCAGATCGGCGAATATGAAGTCCTCACCCAGCGAGACGTTCCTTCATCGAGCGAGGCGGCCCCACCTTCGGCGACGGACTCCGAGAAGTCCGTGATCGTTGAGGTAAGCCCCCAGGTGGACCCCAACTTGGTCGACATCATCAATAACATCATCATCGCCTCGAAGTCAGGCTCCGCCGGTGCACTCGGAATTTTCAGTTTGCTCCTGATCGTGCTGCTTCTGTTCAAGGCAATCGAGGACACCTTCAACGACATCTGGGGCGTACGCCAGGGGCGGTCCGTCGTCACGCGTATTGTATTTTATTGGACGACCCTGACGCTCGGTGCGATTCTGTTCTTCACCTCCGTCGCGCTGCTCAGCGCCTCGACGTTCGTGCCCGTTTTTGCGGAAAAGCTCCCCGGAGGCGCGGAACTCCTGAAGTTGACGCTCTGGCTGCTGCCCGTCTTCTCCTTCACGATGCTCACCGTCATGCTCATGGTGTTCTACCGCGTGATTCCTAACACCCGGGTATTCTGGCGGGCCGCATTTTATGGGGCACTCGTGGTCGCCGCGCTGCTGGTTTTGAACAACTTTGTCGCGTTCCTCTATGTGAAACGCGTCTACATGCAGCGCAGTCTCTACGGCGGCTTGGCGCTTCCGCTCGTGATCATGTCTGGGCTCTACATCTTCTGGCTCTGCGTGCTCACCGGTGGAATTGTCAGCTACGCGATCCAGAACGTGCACTTCCGCAACAGCCAGGCAGCCTGGAGCACGCTCACTCATTCCATGCGGGAACGGCTTGAACTGGTGGTCTTTCTTAGCATCTGCCGCCGTTTCCGCGACTGCCTGCCACCCATCTCCGCCTCCCATCTCAGCACCATGTTAAAGGTGCCCACCCAGTTGTTGAACGAATGTTTGAACCGGCTCGTCCAACTCAAGCTGGTGACGATCCTGCGCGCGGATGTCGACGCCGCCGAGGCGGAGGATCTGTACCATCCCGCCCGACCGTTGAACCGGATCACGCTCTATGATTTCAAAACCCTCGACGAAAACTTCGGCGAAGACCCGATCGGAGCTTCCCTGGAGCGGATCGATCCCCTGCTCAGTCTCTATGAGACCGCGCTCAACAAACTAAGTGAGAACGAGTTTTTTCAGAAAACCGTGGAAGAGTTGTTCAATGAGCACCCCTTTGATGAGTCGCGCCCTCCCTTTGCCATGGGCGCGCCCAGACTCAAAGCTCAAACCTGAGAGCCTAAAATTAAGCTCAGCGAGGTGCGTTTTGAAATCAGAGGTTTAAAACAGAGTCTCTGACCTCGCCCCGCCGACTTCAGATCGCGCCCGACTTCACCCTTGCCACTTGAGCCTCCCGACCTAGCTTCCACCGTTTTCCCCCATGATTTCTTGGATCCAGAGGTACTTCCAGTCTCACTTTAAAATCGTCTTCACGCTCCTGCTTGGGGTCTTGATTATCGCGTTCGTCTTCACGATCGGCGCGGCCCCAGGGATCGGCGATGCGCAGCGGCGGGGGCTGACGGATCGACAGTTCTTCGATTACAATCTCTCTTCGCAGCAGGATCAGGAGCGTCTTATGGGCGACGCCGGCCTGAGTGCCAACCTGCGGGTGGGACCCTTCGGCGGACTCGATGCCGCCCAGATTCAGAACTACGCTTTCCAGCGCGCCGCCTCACTGCATCTCGCCAAACAATGGGGCATCCCCCCGGCCACGACGGCGGAAATCGAAGCACAGGTCAAAACCCTCCGCATGTTCGCCGGTCCCACGGGCGAATTCGATGCCAACGCGTATCAGACTTTTCGCGACAACCTGAAGATGAACCCCGGCGGAGTCACCGAAGCCGATATCGCCCGCGTCCTGGGCGACGATGTCCGCGCTGAAATGGTGAACAAGCTCCTCGCGGGCCCCGGTTACGTCTTGCCCGCTGATGTGAAGAGCCAGCTCGCTCGCGCCGACACCACTTGGACCCTCGCAACCGCCTCGGTTAATTACGCGGAATTCAAACCCGAGATTAAACCGAGCGAGAACGATCTGATTCAGTTCTTCGAACAAGCGGGTGGACGCTACGACGTGCAGCCCCGCGTAGTCGTTAGCTACCTTGATTTTCCCGTGAGCGAGTACCTCTCCAAGGTCAGCGTCACGGAAGCTGAAGTGCGCGCCTTCTACGACGCAAATCCGGCCCGGTTCCCAAAGCCCGCTGACGCCACTCCGAGCCTGTCACCTCCCGCCAGCTTGATGCCATCCTCGAACGCGAACGCCGACTTCGCCGCTGTCCGTCCCCAAGTCGAGGAAGCCCTCAAACGCGAACGGGCGCAACGTCTGGCCGACAAAACGGCGAGCGACTTTTCCCTCGCGTTGTTCGAGTCCAAAGCGAACACCCCGCAGGCCATTGAATCATATCTCGCCTCCCGTAACCTCAAGGCCAAAGACCTTCCTCCCCTCACCCGCGATGCCGCCCCGGCGGAGCTCGGCGGAGCACCCGCGGTAGCCTCCGAAGCATTTCGCCTCAACAAGGACCGGATCGTCTCCGACGCGATTTCGACTCCCACCGGCGCAGTCATCCTGATCTGGAAAGAATCCCAGTCCACCCGCCGGCCCCTCTTCATCGAGGTCCGTGACCGCGTGCTTGCCGACTACAGCGAAAACGAGCGACGGAAGCGTTTTGTCGAACAGGGCAAGATCGCCCGCGCCGCCATCGAGACGCGTCTCAAGGCCGGTGATTCATTTGAAAAGGCCGTCGCCGCCGCCGCAACCAGCACCGGTTTGAAATTCGACCCGAAGACGCTTCCGCCCTTCACCTTGCGGACGCGCCCGGCCGACGTGGACTTCACCATTCTCGGCACCCTTGAACGCCTCGAACAGGGCCAGGTTTCCGATATGGCCGTGACTCCGGCCGCCGGGGTCTTCGTCTTCGCGGCCGAAAAGAAGTTGCCCGATCTGAGTGAGTCCAACCCGGCGTTTGCCGAGACTCGGCAGCAACTCGCGACCTACACCTCACGCCTCGGCGCCTCCGCCTACATCACCGAGCTCGTCGAGCAGGAGTTGAAGAAGACAGAGCCAAAGCTGTAACTCGCCGGTTCGAACCCACGTCGTCTCGCAATCTGGCAGCGTGCGAGACGTTTGTTTACTGGCCTTCAGCCCGCTAAACCCGCCCGTGCTGCCTTCCATGCAGCACGGGTTTTTTGTCTGATTCCGCCGCCTTCAATTCACATGCCGCTGAACTTCTACGCTCCCCTTCAGCCGCCGTGCCGGCTCTGCGGGCCGGGCTTTGAGCATCGGCAGGAAAACGGCTCGCCTAAACTGTCGGCCTGCCCCACTTGCGGTCAGCCGGTCGTTCAGGCCGCGGTCCATACCGTAAATTCCCCGAAACTTTCAGCACCGGTTTCCGTCTCGCGCGCCAGACAGGCCGGTTTCACTGTGCTCAAACGCACCTCCGGGGGCGAATACGAAAGACAGTAACTTTCGCTGTCTTTTCGTGTTCTTCCCAGTATTTCCAGCCGCTCTGTCCTCTTCCTCTTCAGTCATGTTTCGTACTACAGTCCGCGCCCTGCTCGCCCTCTCCTTGCTCAGTGTATCCGGTTTTGCCCAGACGCCGCCACCGGCGGCCTCGGCAGAGCAACCGGCGGAAAACTCCGCCCCGCCTTTCACTTTGGAAGAGGCGATCGCGATGGCCCTGCAAAAGAACTTCGATCTGCAGATCCAGGCCTACACCGTCGACAACGCCAAAGATAATGTCGCGATCCAAGAGGCTGTTTTCGATCCGACGATTAACGCGGCCGCCGTTCGCTCGCTCAACCAAGCCGCCTCGGCCACGAGCGCGCTCGACGGCACGACGCGGGTGGGGCCGCGCAACGATAACACCCGGTTCACCGCCGGCGCGACACTACCCCGCATCCCTGCGACGAACGGTTCTCTCAGCGTTAATACTAATCTCACGCGCGGCGCCACGAACTCCAGCAACGCCCTCGTTAATCCGAGCTTTGGCAACACGATCTCCGCCACGCTGAATCAACCAATTCTCCGCGATTTTGGCCGACGGGCCGCCACCGCCGCCCTCGATCGTGCCCGACTCGGATTGAATGTCGCCTCAATTAATTACCGGAGTCGCGTCCTCGCCGTCATCTCCGACGCCGAAAACGCCTACTATAATCTCGTCGCCACCCGCGAAACCCTGCGGATCCGCCAGCTCACCCTACAGAACAATCTCCGCTTTCTCGACGAAAGCACGGCACGCCGCACCACCGGTGTTGCCACCGACCTCGATGTCCTCTCCGCCGACGTTCAAGTCGCCAACGGCCGCCGCAGTGTCATCCAAGCCGAGCAAAGTGTGCGCGATGCCGAGGACCGGTTGCTGAATCTCATCAACGTACCCAATTTTGAAGTACGGGTTGGTCCCGTCGCTTTCGAAGACTACCGGGCCGGCGCGCCAAACTTTGCCGAATCCTATCGACGCGCGCGCGATTATTATCCCGAAACCCTCTCGGCCGAAGAGACTCTGAAGCAACTCACCATCGACCTCGATACCGCTCGCCGCAACACCCTGCCCGACCTCGATCTCAACGCCACTTTGGGCTACTCCGCTCTCACGACCAATCGAGGCTACGACCAGGCGATTTCCAATCTTCCCCGCGAACAGGGTAACAATTGGCAGATCGGCCTGAACTACTCGATGCCATGGGGTCGCCAAGCCGACAAGGCTCGCTACCGGATCGCCCAAACCAATATCAATTCGCAGAAGCTGCGCATCGATCAATTGGAGCAGAACCTCCTCGTCAACGTACGTAGCGCGGTTCGCGCCGTCGAAGCCAATCTCGCCGCCGTCGAAATCGCCGGCAAAGCCACCGAGCTCGCCGCCCGCCAATATGATCAGCAAAAGGCCCGCTTCGACGCCGGCCTCTCCACCAGCCGTCTCGTTCTCCTCGCTCAAGACGATCTCGAAACCGCCCGCTTCCAGGAGCTCACCGCCCGCCTCGCCCTGCGTCGCGCCGCCGCTGAACTGGCCAGACTCGAAGGCTCCTCCCTCGAGCGTTTCCGCGTTCAGATCCCAGAGTAACCATCCTCCGCGATGGGCGTGGCCGTCCACGCACGTTGTCATCCGTAATGATCTCCGGATACAACAACGGATGGCCTTGCCGCCATCCGTTTTGCTTTTCCCCAATGCGGCTGCGAGTCCGCGCCAAACGCTCTTCGTTTAAAATCGTCGAAGGTCCGCCTCCCCGACAATCAAACGACCGCCAGGCAGTAATGACTTGCCGGTGCATTCCACTTCGCCTCGCGCCAAACAAACTCCGCACTCGCCCCCACCACCGGGACCCATGTAGTCGGAACTGATGTCCGCCGATCTTATCGTTCGTCTCGTTTTCTGGACCTGGTTCGCCGCCGCGGCCGCCGCCGGCCACTTCCTCGTGTTACAGCGGATTCCCGCCGCCGCGACCCCAGGTGTCACTCTCGGGATCAGCGGTCTCCTGCTCGGCGCCTATTTACTCATTCGCCCTCTCCGCGCCTGGGTCGACCGTTTCGACCTTCGCACGCTCGTGCTGATCCACGTCACCCGTTTTATCGGCATCTATTTTCTGGCCCTGTATCAACGCGGCGAGCTCCCCCGCCCCTTCGCCGTTTCCGGTGGCATCACGGATATCATCATCGCGACGATGGCACTGGTCGTCGCCTTGGCCCCGCTTGAGCCCGGCCCACGCCGGCGCGCCATCGTGATCTGGAATGTCATCGGCTTCATCGCCCTGTTGATGATGCTCGTCACGGCCACACGGATCAACCTGGCGGCTCCTTCTGAGCTGCGCTCGCTGACTTATCTCCCGCTGAGCTTCCTGCCGACCATGCTCATGCCGCTTCTCCTCACGATCCATCTCATCATCTTCGTACGCACCGCCCGGCCGGAAGCAGAATGAGAATCGGTAGTCGGTCGAGCAATCGATGACGCGCACGCCTCGATGACGGCGCCAGCCGGGAAGTATTCGGAAGAGCCGAGAAACAAACGGCTCTTCGTCTCTCCGTAAATCAATCTGGTTTTTCGCACCTTTCAGTGAATAAACGCGAGGCAGGCGCGCATCGGAATTGAACAGAGGTAACGAAGGTGTGCGCCAGAAAGACTGGATCTTCGTTTCCTCCGTTACCTTCTGTTCGTTTTTCTGTGCTTACCGGAAACAACAAGGAACCATTAGTCTCTGTTCGGAGGCCAGGGATCGCGGACACTCACGCTCGATCCACGCGGTCTCCTCCACCGTTACGCGGCAGCCGAATCGAATAGCTCGCGCTCATCGCGGAGCGTAGCCGCCTCCAAAACCCGATGCGGCGGTAGCTGGGTTCGAAACCAGGTCCGCTGTTTCTTCACCAACGCAGCTGTATTCTTCACGATGCTGCCCTCCAGTTCTCCGGCCGGCAGCAGACCATCGAGCATCGCGATCACTTCACGATAACCAATCGCCCGCGCGGCACTCGGATTGGCCTCGAGCCCCTCGCCGCGCAGCCGCCGAACTTCTTCAACCAGCCCATTGCGGAGCATCGCATCGACGCGCTGCTCGATCCGGCGCGCCAAATCGTCCGGCGTGCGATCCAGCCGGGTCAGCGTCACGGCATACTCCGCCAATGGCGAGGGCTGCCGCGCAAACGCCTCCGCGAGGTCCGCCAGCGTTTGCCCCGACACCAGACTACGCTCCAACGCCCGCACCACCCGCCGGGGATTCGCCACATCGAGCGCTCCCAAACCCTGCGGGTTCAAGCTGCGCAAACGCGCGACGACTTCGTCCATCGAGAGTGCCGCCACCTCGGCCCGAACCTCCTCCGGCACTGTGATGCCATCCGCCACCGGCGCGAAAAACGACCTGAGATAAAAGCCGCTCCCGCCCGTCACCAAAACCGCCCGGCTGCGCCCCAGAATTTCGGCCACCGCCCGCCGCGCCGCCGCCACATACCGGGTTACATCCATCCGCTCCGTCACCGCACCCAGATCAATGAGGTGATGCGGCACCCGCGCCCGTTCGGTCGCGGTGGGTTTCGCGGTACCCACGTTCATGCCGCGATAAAACAGTAGCGAGTCGCACGACACGATCTCCGCCGCATTCCGCTCCGCCCAACGCAGCGCCCACTCCGTCTTCCCCACCGCCGTGGGCCCGGTCAAGACATGCAAAACAGGCTTCATCCCCTCACCCAT
>JBBQEG010000042.1:0-21428 GCA_038320495.1 Opitutales bacterium
CGTGCCCAAGGGATCACGAATCCTCGAGGTGGGCGGCGGCGACAGCCGAATCTTGAAATTCTTTGCCCAGGATTATGAGTGCTGGAACGCCGACAAGTGTGAAGGCCTGGGTAACGGCCCGATCAAGTTTACCTCGCCGAACTATCGCATCGTTTACGATTACGTCGGGTCGTTCAACCCTGAGCTGCCCGACGGCTATTTCGACTTCGTCTTCTCGATCTCCGCATTGGAGCACACGCCCGAAGACCAAGCCATCCGGGTCAATGTGCTGAACGACATCAACCGCGTCCTTAAGCCCGGCTGTCCTTCCTTTCACTGCTTCGATGCCATCCTCCGTCCGGCTGGCAAATCGTGGGTTAACGGACTCGTTCCCTACCTCTACGCAAACGCCCCAGTCCAGACGCGCTTTACGCCGTTGAGCGAGATCGACGCCGACCCGGACACCTATGCGATGTCCCGGGCCGCCTACGAGGCAAACTGGCAGCCCATCACGAAAGACTCCTACGAGGACTTCGGCCGTGCATTTTCGCTGAATCTGCTATGGGTCAGCCCAAGCTAACCTTCCCGGGAGTAATCGTGCCTATCAGCCTCAAGCTTTTGTCTGCTGTTTCCTTAAACTTTCAATGCCCTCGGTTGAAAATTTATATGCCACTCTTGCCGGGACTCGCGACATCTTAAATGTCCATGCTAGATCATCGCTATGTGCCCGCCGCGCATTCCCCCACCTGCCAAATTGGCGTGGAGCAACACAAGCCAAGCTGAACCTTGTCGATGCAACCCCCAATTCCTGCCGAGCAGCACAACATTGAAATTCAGCGCAATATAAAGGCTTGGGACCGCAAACCCATGCTGCGGCGAGTTTACCACGACTTTTACCGGCAGGTAGCCGCGCGAATTAACCCGCAAATTCCCGGACCGGTGGTCGAGCTCGGCTCTGGTATGGGCCGCATCAAGGACGTCATTCCGGTGTGTGTCACCACCGACTTGTTCGCCAATCCCTGGCTGGACCGCAGTGAAAACTGCTACCGGTTGAGCTTTGCTGATGGCTCGGTTTCCCACCTCATTCTCTTCGACGTGTGGCACCACCTGCGCTACCCCGGCACCGCCTTGCGGGAATTCCAACGTGTGCTCGCCCCCGGCGGCCGGCTGATCCTGTTTGAACCCGCCGCCAGCTGGGTCGGCCGGTTGATCTATCATTTCTTTCATCACGAGCCGGTCGCCGTCCGCGATCCCATCACGTGGGAGGCGCCGGCCGGTTTCTCCGCCGCTGATGCCGATTACTACGCGGCCCAAGGCTCGGCGACCCGCCTATTCTGGTGGGGTGAAGGTCATGATCGCCTCGCCGGCTGGCACCTGCGCGAGGTGCGCCCGCTAACCTCTTTTGATTATATTGCCTCCGGTGGTTTTTCAGGTCCGCAGCTGGGCGGTCGTTTTCTGCATAGCCTGATGCGCGGACTGAACCACTTTACCTCCCCTTTCCCGCGGATCTTCGCGGTTCGTCTGCTGGTCGTGCTGGAGAAGGAGAAATCTTGATGCCCGACGCCACCAATATCATGCAGCAGCATCTCGGAAAGATCCGTGACTTCTACGAGGCCGCCCCCACTGAACTGGGTTGGGCCGCCCGCAGTTACCGGGATCTGCTTGCTCATTATTACAACCTGCTGATCCCGGCGGGAGCCTCTGTGCTGGAAATCGGGTGCGGTTCCGGCGAACTGCTCGTGCGCATCCACGCCGCCCGCAAAGTCGGAGTGGATCTCTCCCCCCGGCAAATAGCCGCTGCCCGCGTCCGCCTGCCCGGTGCCGACTTTCATGTGCAGGCTGGCGAAACCCTCGCGCTCACCGAGAAGTTCGATTATATCATCATTTCCGAGACGTTGAATCTGGCCGCGGATGTTCAGCAGTTGCTCGAACGTCTCCACCGAGTCTCCCATCCCTCCACCCGGCTCGTGTTTAATTATTTCTCGGCCGCGTGGCGCCCCCTGCTCGCTCTGGCCGGCTGGTTCGGCCTGCGCCCACCCCAACCCCAGAGCAGCTGGATCAGTACGGCGGATGCACGCAATCTTCTGGGCCTGGCCGAATGGCAGCCGGTGCTGATCCAGCCCCGTATTCTCATACCGTGCCGCTGTATTGGTCTCGAGGTCCTCTTCAACCGCTGGCTCGCACCGCTCTGCGGCTGGTTTTGCCTGACCGCCTTTTGCGTCGCCCGCGCGGCACGGACCCAAGCGACGCGCCTCCAGACCGTCTCCGTCATCATTCCCGCGCGCAACGAGGCGGGCAACATCGAGGCCGCCGTGCTGCGCACTCCCGACATGGGGGCAGGCACCGAACTCATCTTTGTCGAAGGCCACTCCAAAGACGACACGTGGGCGCAGATCCAGCGCGTCGCTCTAGCTTATTCGCAGCGGAAAATCAAAATCATGCAACAAACCGGCAAGGGCAAAGGCGACGCCGTGCGGCTGGGCTTCGGCGCCGCGACCGGCGACATTCTCATGATCCTCGACGCCGATCTCACCATGCCGCCGGAGGAGCTACCGAAATTCTACGGGGTCTTCGTGCGCGGCCGGGCGGACTTCGCAAACGGCGTGCGACTCGTCTATCCCATGGACGAGAAGGCCATGCAGTTCCTGAATCTCTGTGCGAACAAAACGTTCGGCCTCATCTTTTCGTGGCTGCTCGGCCAGCCGGTGAAGGACACGCTTTGCGGCACCAAGGTCCTAAGTCGCGCCCACTACGACCAGATTGCCGCCAACCGCGCCTACTTTGGCGACTTCGATCCCTTCGGCGATTTCGACCTGCTCTTCGGCGCGGCTAAGCTCAACCTGAAGATTGCCGACGTGCCCATCCGCTACAAGGAGCGCACTTACGGCACCACCAATATCCAGCGCTGGAGCCACGGCTGGCTGCTATTGCGCATGGTAGTTTTTGCCGCCCGTAAATTACGCTTTATTTGACTTCACCGCTGTGAACACCTCAACGATTCCCGGTTATTGCCTGGGCAATGTTTTCTGGTTCGCTCCCAATGTCTAAGCCGACTTGCACTCCGTATTCTCCATCGCCAACCGCAACTCCTGCGCATTGGTTGGGCCATCTTCCTATCCTAGCGGGCTGCCTGGTGGTCGCGGCGACAATCGGGTGGATTCTCGTCCGAGTCTGGGACGGACTCTTCATTCCGTGGTGGTTCAACACGGACGAATTGGTCTTCTACTACGAGGTGATCCGGCAACTCAGGCTGGACCCCTCCCAAACCTTCTTTGACATCCCCGGCACGCCTTTCATGGCGCTTACGAGTGCCATTACTTTAGTCTGGTGGCTGACGGCGCATCTCTTCGGTCTCACTCAGTCGGCAACTCCGAGTGACTTCGCGTTCGAGCACATCCAAGGCGTCTACACGTTGATGCGCGCAATGACGCTTGGCTTCTTCGCCATGGCGGTCGCCCTTTCGTTTGATTTATTCCGGCGGACCGCAGGAGTGCTCGCCGCGACCGTTGCCTCCCTCCTCATCGCCACGCTGCCAATACACGTTCATTATAGCCATTTCGTCCGCACCGAGTCGCTGGGGCTTGTCCTGACCCTGGCGGCTGTCTGGCTTGTGGCACATTCCAGGAGCCGAAGTCTGCCGAGGACCTACTTGATTGCCGCACTTCTCACAGGAGTTGCGATCGGGGCTCGCTTCCATTTCGCAATGGTCGGCCCGCCAGTTCTGCTGGCGATTTTCTGGCTGCGCGACCGAAAGGCGATGGATGAACGTTCCAAGCCGGATTCCCATGGAAGGCTGTGGCAAGGCGGTATCCTCCTGGCCGCGCTATTTGTGGCAGGCGTAATACTAACGTTGCTTTTCAAGATCGGAGTTCTCAACCCGGGTTGGCTGACCCATACGATGCTCCTCAGCACTGCGTCCGGGGCCGCACAGTTCGCGGACGCCAAGGCGACCGTCGCCAAGCTCTGGCTTCTTCTGGGAACTACTTCGGCGACATTGCTGGCACTGGGATTTTTCGAACGCACACGGCGATGGATCCGTCCAATATTGAACCCATGGACGCTGGCGCTCGCAATCGGAGTTGCTGCAGGGTTCCTGATTTCACACCCGGCGTTTCTCTGGCGGGGTGAACACCAGCTTCGCAGTATCCAGTATTATTCCGACTGGGTGGATCCACAGTTACAGGCCCTCGGCGCGTTCGGCAGTTGGTGGAATGTCACACGATATTATTTCACGACGGCGCTTCCCGAGGGATGGGCGCAGGTTGCTTTCTTTCTCGGGTCCGCATTGTTGCTTTTCAGGGCGCCAGTCTTGTGGATCGCATTCGGATTTGGAGCGGGAATGTGTTTTGTGGCGCACCCGATCACCATGAAGCTGTGGCCGCACCACATCATCCCTTGGCTGCCTTTTCTTTGCTTCGTCGTCGCGATTCCCTTCGCCACAATTGAACGCATAGGAACTCGCTGGAGGCGCTGGCCCTCGGTGGCGGCCTTCGCGGTCCTGGTTTGTGGAGGCCTCTCGTTATGGGGCGTCGCCGATCGCTTGGGTCACACGCAGGATTACCTGCAGACCTCCCGCGCACGCACGGAGCAGATCGCCGAAATGAATGCGTGGCTGGCACAGAACGTCCCTTCGGACGCCTATCTTGTGATTTCGTATTACTCATTGGCCGACGACGGTTTTTTTAAGTGGATCGAGAACGCCGGGGTCCGGGTCCCCGACCAAGTGAAGAGGCACCGCGATGTGCGTATTTGGTGGCTCGAGCGGTCGGCAATCGATGGCCGCAACGGATACATTTGTATCTCGAGAGCTGACATTGCATTCTTCCGCGACGACTTCGAGCGAAGGAAACCAGGATCCACTTATAATCCCTTTACGGATCCCGGCTTCGAACCAGTTGCAAAGTTCGGCGGCGGATTCTACGAGCTTGAGGTCTTCAAGTTCGACTTCCGATCTTCCCCGCAGCGCTGATTTTCCACGACATGCCCAGTCCAGCCGTTCCCCTTTCAGTCGTCTACTCTGAGGAGACGATCAAATTGGCCACAAAGACACTCGGAGAGAATCGAGTCGCGGTTTTCATCGTTTCTTACAACGCGGAGCGACACATTGAACGGGTGCTCGCGCGCATACCGGACTGGGTCGCCCGGGCACTAGCGGAGGTCTACATTATAGACGATAGCTCCAAAGACGCCACGGTTGAACGCGCCAAGGAAGTCGTCTGGGATGGTGGGAAAGCTCCACTCGCCGTCTTTAAGACACCATATAACCAAGGCTATGGCGGTAATCAGCGGCTTGGTTACCTTTATGCACTAGAACGCGGTTTCGATATCGTGGTCCTTCTTCACGGAGACGGGCAATACGCTCCTGAATCGCTACCTGAGATCCTTGCAGAGTATTCGCGACCGGATGGCGCAGACGCAGTTTATGGCAGTCGGTTCATGACGAAGGGTGGTGCATTACGAGGCAGAATGCCGCTGTACAAGTTTGTGGGAAACCGGATCCTTACGTGGCTGCAAAACCGCATCATCGGCACCCGCCTGAGCGAACTGCATAGCGGTTACCGATCGTATCGCACGGCCGCTCTGCGGAAGGTGCCATTTCAGGTAAACAGCCTTGGGTTCGACTTTGATTCCGACATCATAATCCAGTTTGCCGCTGCCAACCTCAGGATTCGCGAGGTTCCCATCCCGACCTACTACGGCGATGAGATCTGCCATGTGAACGGGTTGAAGTACGCCTGGGCTTGCATCAAGGCGGCATGCCAATACCGGCTCATGCAGCTTGAGATCTTCTACAACCCCAAGTTCGACATCCCGAACCGGGTGCGAAAATATACGATCAAGGCGTCGCCGACGAGTATTCATCACTGCATCCGCAGCCTCGACCTCGCGACTGGTTCGACTTTGCTTGACCTCGGTGGCGGCGACGGAAGTGCCGTAAGCATGGCACACGCCGACCGGGGTGTAGCTGTGACGGTGCTCGACCAGCACGTTGTCGTGTCAGATGAGGTCGGGACGCGGGCTACGACCCATCCCAATATCCACCAATTTCCGGCGGACTTGGATGGCGACTGGCCCGGCGCACTTCCAGACGTTAAGTTTAGCACCGTCTTCGTGCTGGATGTCCTGGAGCACATGAAGTCACCCGAAAGGGCGGCCCAGCAGATTTTCTCAGTCATGGCGCCGGGTGGAAAGCTCTACGCCAGCACGGGAAATATCGCCTTCTGGGTCATCCGGGCGATCCACCTACTTGGTCACTTCAACTACGGCCGACGGGGAATCCTCGATCTGACGCACACGCGGTTGTTTACCGTCTCGTCCTTTAGGCGCGTCCTGCGAAACGCCGGCTTTAGGATTGATGCGGTAGGCTGCTTCGGTCCGCCCATCGCGGACCTCGCCGGCGGCCGGTCTGGCCTTCTCGCAGTCGTTGATCGGGTTTTCTACCGACTGGCCAGACTCTGGAAGGGACTTTTTGGCTACCAAATCCTGATCGAAGCCACCCGGCCGGATTCAGTCGAAGACCTGATGCAACGCACGTTCAACGACCATCGGGATGGATCGGGACGCAGTTTTCCGGAGGTCATTTCGTCGACCTCAACCAAGGGCGGCAATGCTCAATCAGTTTCTCCAACGAATGCTTGGCCGGGAAGCGCGCCCGATTCCGCGGCCCAGCCGGCAACCTCGCGTTCTGGCTGGAATCAACTCACTCGTCTACTCGTCCTGGCCGTGGTGCCGGCGCTGCTCCTTTTGGCCGCTTCTGTTCACATCTCGGTGCGAGGCCCTTTCGCCCTGATCAAAAACAGCGATCCATCGTATGTCTATCTCGCGAACGGGCTTCTTCTTCTCGAAGGAATACGACCATTCCACACCGATCATCCTGGCACTCCTGTTCAGATACTGGGTGCAGCAACGCTTGCGCTAAAAAACTTTCCCGCCAGCGCGACTGAAGTAGTTCAGGAGACCCTAGCTCATCCGGAGGCGGCGCTGGCCACGATTCAATGGGTATTGGTCGCCCTTGCCCTGATCGGCCTCTTGGGCTTGGGAGTAGCGGTGGATCGGAGGTCTGGCTCGTTGCCCGTGGCTCTGGCGGTGCAAGCTTCCGTATTTGCGGTGCCGGCGTGGCTGAACTCTTACAATTGGGTCAGTCCTGAGCCCATGCTCATAGGCCTCGTTCTGATTTATTCGGCCCTTCTCGTCTGGAGAGATGCCCAGTTCGCCACCCAAAGGACAAGCATGACTCGGCTAATCTGGGTCGGAATAGTCGCTGGGATTGCCCTCGCGACAAAGCTCACCTTCCTCCCGCTTTGCTTGCTCGGCCTATTCCCCTGGCCGGGAGTCCGGCAGGCCGTGGTCTTTGTTTGTACAGTTGTTGTGACTGCCTTTCTCTGCCTCCTCCCAGTTGTTGGCGCGTTTCCAAGAATGGGCAACTGGATAGCATCCCTCATGTCTCATACCGGCAGATACGGAGGCGGGGCGCAGGGTTTTATAGATCCCGCACACTTTCTGAATGATGTTCGTGCCATCCTGTCCCTCGCGCCCATTTGGCCCTGGCTCTGGTTGATCAGCCTGTTGTTCGGAGCGACTGTGGCTTGGTACTCTCGCACGCACGCCACGCGACGTTTATTCTCTTGGGGGGTCGGAGTCGTCACTGTACAGATCACCACGGTGCTTATGATCGCAAAACACCCTGGTTCCCAATACCTGTATCCCGCGCTGATCACCACCCCACTCTTGTTCGCGGTGATGTTCTTAACCGCGTTTTCGCTACCTACCCGGCGCCTCCGCACAATGGGACTTTTCGTCCCCGCGTGCCTTCTCGCTGTTGTGCTTCCTCGCGGTTTTTCGCAACTCCAGTCCCAGTACGAAGCCGCGGCCAAGACGACCGAGCACTACACGACCTTTCTTGGGCGCGCCCAGACCCTCGCCGCCGGATCCCGCTGGGTCGACTGCTTCGGTTCCAGCACTTCGACCTACGCCCTTTATTTCGCAAACGAGTGGGCCTATCGACGGTATTCCACAGTGCTGACGGCGACACATCCCGGATATCTCTTATACAACTCCAACAATTCAGGTTATTATGGTTTTCGTGAGCAGGTCCCCGAGGAGTCGGTTTTCCAAGGAGTCAATACCGTCTATTACTTTGGCTACGTGGACCTGATTCCACTTGAGCAGGCCGGCCGATTTAAGCTCCCACCCGGTTGGACTTTGCAATTGCTGGATCGGGATCCGGCCATTGGTTGCAGTTATTATCGCGCCACGCTCTCCGCACCGGCGCCTTGATGAACTGCCACGAGCCCGTTTCTCCGTGCCCCGCCGGGCGCCACAATATGAGTCAACCTCCTGAATTCAGCTTTGTTTTTCCGTGTCTCAACGAGCAGCGCACACTTGCCCGGTGCATACGGGAGGTACGACAAGCGATGGATGTCACCGATGCGCCCAGCTACGAAATTATCGTGGCGGACAACGGCAGCACTGATTCCTCAAGGGAAATAGCCGTGCAGGAGGGGGCCCGGGTGGTGCCGGTCGAACGCCGCGGTTACGGTGCCGCCCTCATCGGTGGCATCAGCGCGGCCAAAGGCAGGTACGTGGCCTTTGCTGATGCCGATGCGACCTATCCGTACGAAGACACGTTGCGACTTTATCAGGCAGGGATTGCCGCCGACGCCGACCTGGCTATTGCTTCGAGGCTCAAGGGCCGGATCGAGCCGGGAGCGATGCCGGTGCTGCATCGCCTGCTCGGCACCCCAGTTCTGACGTTTCTGATAAACCTGCTGTTTCATGGCTCAATTTCCGATTGCAACTCCGGCTTCCGTTGCGTGAAAAAAACATCCTACGAAAGATGGCAGGTGCACGCCACCGGCATGGAGTTCGCGTCCGAACTCATCATCAAGGCCCTGAAGCAAAAGTCCATGATTGTGGAGATCCCCTCGGGCCTCAGGGCCGACACGGTCGGACGGACACCACACCTCAGGACATGGCGTGATGGCATGCGACATTTGCTCTTCATTCTCTCCGAGAAACCGCTCGTCTTCGAACGGGCGGGTCTCACCCTGACTGTTGTCGCCAGCTTGCTGCAAATTGCGGCGCTGGCGTTCGGACAGATTGAGGTCAGGGGTGCAAGCATACTTGGACTGCATACCCAAGTACTGCTCCTCTTGCTGGCCATTGTCGGAGCACAAATCTTCCACTTCGGAGCTATATGCTACGTCAAATCTGGAGACAAACCCGGTCCGCTGGTCGCGAGAATTGTGCAGATGGATGAAGGGCGTTTGTTTTTCTTTCTGCTCTTTCTGCTGCTGATGGTCGGTTTGACGGTAGTGGGAGCTGTCACCTTTTGGGGCATCGCTGACTTCCGCAACATTCACTTTGCCAATGTCCTTATCGGGCTCGTCCATTTCATCGCCATGCCAATCTCCCTCGCCATCGGCATGCTCGGTGTTCACGTGATCAAGCGATATAACTAGACTGAAACGCCGAGCATACGATGACTGTAATCGACAAGTTCCTGCAGCAATACCGCATCAAGGTAGCAGTCCAATATCTGCCTTCTTCAGTCCGCCTGATCGATATTGGTGCATTCAAAGGGGAGCTCTTTCACGCCCTCGGCCCCAAACTCAGGAAAGGATTTGGTGTTGAGCCACTCTGCCCCCGGCGTATTGATACCGAAAGGTATACCATTGCCACTGGATTTTTCCCTGATACTCGTCCTGACTCAGATGGATGGGACGCAGTCACCATGTTGGCGGTCCTTGAGCATATTCCGCGGGGCAAGCAAAGACTGATTGCCGACGCATGCCAGGAACTACTTCGCCCCGGGGGACAAGTGATCATCACTGTCCCTTCCCCTAAAGTGGACTACATTCTGGACATACTCCGGTGCCTCCGCTTGGTGAAGGGAATGTCCTTGGAGGAGCACTATGGATTCAGCCCGGCTCACACGATGCAGCTCTTTGCGCCTCCGCACTTTCGTCTGCTTGTGCAGCGCAGGTTTCAGCTTGGGCTCAACAACCTCTTTGTTTTCGAACGGCTTGCCTAACCCCGCGAAATCAGCCGAATAACCAACCGCTCGGACTCTACCACAACCTTCTTCTGAACAATGCCCACTCCCACTTCGCGTTTCTTATGGTTTCGCACATGGGTAGTCTTGATTCCGATGGTTGTCGCCTTGGCGGTGAGCTATGAGCGTTGGAGCCTCCCTTTTGTCGTCACATACGATATGGGCATTCAGTTGAATGCCTCGATGAACCTACTTGAGGCTGGCCGGCCACTTTCCGATCACTTTACCAGCTATCCCTCCAATGATCTCTCGGCTCAGGGTTCGACCCGGTTTCTGACCTGGTTTCCCCCGGGCTTCACCTACGCGGCGGCCGGTGCGCTGGCCACCGGTTTGCCGCTTGTCGCAGCCCTCAAGATATTCGATTCCATCGTGCTGCTCGGCGGGTGGCTGGGCTGGGCGCTTGTTGCGAGGTTACTACTGCCGACTGCACCGGGTGCCTGGCCGCGGCGGCTGGTGCTCCTTCTTCTCGCGCTTTTTCCCCTTTCACTTTCGCCGTGGGCCGGCGGCACTGATGGCGTTCTCTGGGCCACTGCCCCTTGGGTGGTCCTTCTATGTGCACAGATCGCGATTTCCGGGCATTTTATATGGAGAAGTGCGGTGGTTGGTTTATTGATCGGAAACGCAGTTTGCTTTCGCTATACCTCGCTATTTCTCCTCGGCCTTCCGTTCTTTTCCATATTAGCCATCTGGCGCGCGGCCAGCTGGAGAAAAGCAGCGCTCGCCGCGGCTCTCAACTTGATATTTCTGGCAGGACCATTGGCCCTCCTTATGATGTACAATCGCGCCGCGAGTGCGGGCGACATCTCACCCGGCTACAATTGGGCAAGCCTCAGCTTCAACCATCTATGGCAGAACTCGATCCCGGCGGCCCTGAAGGGCGCGCCTATCGCCAATTCGATGTTCGGATTGAGCATGCTCGACCGCTGGATCGCTTCAATAAAGGATGTACACCTGCTTACCGGAATCTCCATTGCGATTATAATCACGGTCTTCGGCCTGATGGTGATATCTTTCCGAAAATGGTGGCGTGAACCTCGTTCCGTTGAACGTTTCTCGGTATTTTTAGTCAGCCTGCTGCCGCTCTGTCTCATCGCTTTTCTGTTTGCGGCAAGTATGGCGATGGCTTTCGTCGCCATCGGGGATGGGCGCTACTACATGGCCGTGCTTCCGGCGCTTCCTTTGCTGGGTTTGTCTGTCCTCACACAGCAGAAAACGCATCCTGTTTGGTATCTCATTGTGCTTCTGGGCTGCACCGCTTTCGTCGCCGATATCGCCTATTTTCGCCATTCCACGAGTCGCTTTCCGCTTAGTCATGGGATGGCCAAATCGCCGCTCGAAAATCTTTCTCTGTACCATTATGGTAAACAGCAGGTGCCGACTTTCTTGTCCTCCCGTTGGTGGCTCGACATGTATTCGCATGCCGCTGCCAGAGCTAAATTGGCGGAGCTTGAGGAGGCTGACCCTGCCGCTCTCTTTTTTGTGCAGCACAAACCCTATTTTGAATTCGATCGGGCGCGTTCGAAATTACGGGAGATTTCTCTGCAAAATGTGTGGAAACATGCCTATTCCTCTCGTCCGCTTCGACTCGTGTTCGTGGTAGAGACTTTGGGTGACGAGGTTCTGACTTCACTCACCGGTACTCCGGTAATCATCTCTGATCGTTTCCCCTCGAAGGTGTTGACCCGTGTCGACTATTGGACGTTTTTTGAGGTGGACATCCCGGCCAATGAGCCACTTTTCATGGAGAAATCGGTTCCTTCTCGGTCCCTATAAACCAAGTCTCCAAGTCCGGGCGATTTCGGACAGAGTCATGTCGCGAGGGATCAGCGGTCGTGAGTCGCGACGTGAACGACCCATAGCAACACGATGGTAGCCGGCGGCAGTCCGGGCATGGGGTCGAACCCATTCGGATCAAACCGAACCTGTTGATATTTTTGCGCCGCGCTTCAAGGCGGCGGGTGCGCTCGTCGATGCTGTTTTTTTTGCCGTTCGTCTCCATTCGCTTTATCCAGCAACTGCTCGGCCACGAGAACTTAAAACAACCGCGATCTACACCGAGGTGACGATCCGCCAGCTCCATGAGATGCACGTGCGCTGACCACTGCTACCTGTAGGGAAGTGTCGAAACACCCGGCTTGCCCGCCCGATCCCCCCTGAATATGTTCGCATCCATGACCGCCTACGAAGTCATCGACCAAATCAAAGCCCTGCCGCCGTCTGAGCGGGCCAAGGTGCTCGACTTCGTACATGCGTTGGACGTCAGCCGCGCGCATGTGCGCGAGGCCGACGATCGCGCGTTTAACGAGGCGGCGAAGTGGGTTTTTGGCGAGCATGCGGACTTGATGCGCAAGCTGCGGCGATGATCGCGATTGCCAGACGGCAGATTGGCAAACCCGAGCTGGCCGCGCTTCTGCGGCGGCTGTGCTCGGTCTAACTGTTGGCCTTCCCGGCGCCGTGGAACACCGCAAGCTATCGACGTGCTCGCCGACGCCTCGGGCGGCATGGCGTGCAAACTGCGATCGGAGTACGCGGGCGCCTGCTATCACGTCACCAATCGCGGCAACTATCGGCGGCATCTGTTCCCGGACAAGGGTGCGGCGGCGGCATTCGGACGCTGCTTCGACCCGCCTTAGCCTCAGTTATTTCTGTTTCCTCCTGTAAAAACTGTATCGGATGGATGTCTGAAGGGTTCGATCTCCAACCTCGGATTTAACAGGAGGTCGCAGAGATCGCGGAGTCGGAAGGAAGGAGTCAGGATCCAGGTGTCGGACGTCGGGAAAGTCTGGCCGTCGTGCTCCGAGTTGATCGAACTCTGCGCTCGGCCTCCTGTATAATCGGGATGGGTTTGAGGTCTGAAAGGATCGATCCCCGAGCTTCGGATTTAACAGGAGGTCGCAGAGGACGCGGAGGGAGAAAATCGGAAAAGTGGGAAAGCGAAAAATTGGAGAATCGGAGAAATGAGAAACCGCTGATGGGTGTCCCGCGTCAACTCCGCGGCGCGCGCCGCGACCTCCTCGGCAAGATGAATCGCGGCCAGGGTCTGGCTGCCCACCATCTCTGCCGCGGCGTAACCCAGGAGACGCTCCGCGCCGGCGTTAAACATCTCGATGAGGCCCTCCGCGTCCGTGGCAATCACGCTGAACGTCGTGCCGTCCAGCACCGCCTGCTGGCGCGTGAGCGCGGTTTCCTGCCCGATCGAGGCCGCCGCATCGCGATCTCGGTGTCCACGAGCCCGGCGAACTCCCTCACCAGCTCCGCGTCGCGCGGCAGCCAGCGGCGCGGCTTCGTGTCGATGACGCAGAGCGAGCCCAGCACGAAGCCGTCGGGCGACCGGATGGGCGCGCCCAGATACGCCTTCACGCCGAGATCGCGGATGGCGAGGTTGTCGCGCACCAGCGGATGGGCTGTCGCGTCGTCCACCACTAGAGGCGCGCCCGAGGTAACGACGTGCTGGCAAAACGAATGCGTGAGCGGCGTCTGCCGCGCCGCGCCCGCCGCGCCACCGAGGCCGAGCTCGGCCTTGAAAAACTGCCGCCGATCATCGACCAGCGACACGAGGCAGATCGGCGCGCCGAGCACCTCGGCCCAGTGGGCTGTGGCAACACGCGGGCCACGGGGCCATAAGCGCAGTCGGGCCCATTCAACGGGGTCGGGCCGCTAGGCGAAGTTAGGAAAAACCCGCCTCGCGGATCAGGCGATCCCCGCTGTTAACCTTTCGCACTTGTCAGTCGTTCTCACTGTCGGATGAGGGAAATGAACTTAGGCTGAGATTGCCGTTAACCCCCGGCCTGCCTTCTCGCTGAATCGGTTTCAGGCGATACCCCGGGGCTTGTGCCATCACAAACATGAATACCCTAATTTGTTTCCGCGCACCTGTCGCCCTGATCGCGCTTCTTCCGTCCGCGCTGGTGGCCGCCAGTTCCCCCGCTTCGACCGCCAGCAAGAATGATCCGGTCACTCTGTCGCCGTTTGTCGTTACCGAACTGACCGACACCGGATACGCTGCGACGAACTCGCTGGATGGAAGCCGTCTTAATACCTCGCTGAAGGATACGCCCGGCGCCATCAGCGTATTTACGAAGGACCTGCTCGACGACCTTTCCGCCACCTCGATCGAGGACATTCTTCGTTACGACGTGAATGCCGACATGACCCATGGCGGCGACGATCCGGTGGGAAATGGAAACCAGGACAATATGTTTGGTGATCAGGGCATCTCATTCAGCGTGCGCGGTCTGCCCGGCACCTCGTCGGTCGACGGGTTTCAGAATGCCGGCCAGCCGAATACCTACAATATCCAGCGGGTTGGATCCACTCGCGGACCCAACGCCATCCTGTTCGGCACCGGGAGCGCAGGCGGAAACCTCAACTTCCGCACCCGGACCGCGCTCGTAAACCGCAACCTCACGACGCTCGATTTCAAGATCGGCACCGAAAGTACGCGCCGCGGCGCTCTGGACGCCAACTACGTCCTGCGGAAAGACAAGATCGGACTGCGGCTGATGGGCGTGTGGGATCGCAAGGGCAACCCACGCCCCCATCAGTATACCGACATCCAGGCGGCCACGCTCGCGGCCAAGTATAAGATCGCCCGGGACACCAGTCTCACGCTGTCGTACGAGCGCAGCCACACCGAGGGCGTGACGGGGCGCAATTGGAACCATATCGACAACCTCACGCAGTTTGTGACGGCGGTGGAGGACGGACAGATTCGCTGGAATCCCAATCGGGAACGTTATGAGAACGCCAATGGTTCAAACCTCTCGAACGCCACGGCTGGCACTGGGAATGTCAACCACCGAAACGTGCTGGTCTATGGTCCCGACCTCTCGGTTGCGCCGTTGTTCTGGGAGGGCGCCCGCGCCAATGCGAACTTCACCACGTTCTCCACCAACTCGAGTCTCTTTAACAGCAACGAGAATCTCATCCTGAGTGAAGCGTACGAACCATACGGCGCGGTCACCTCCTCCGGTGCGGGGGAGTTTGCCGGCGTGACGACCACCAATCTGACGGCCGTCTTTAATCACCGCTGGTTCTCAAACCTCTTTATGGAGCTTGCCTATAATAAGAACACGCGGCGGAGCGACACGACTTTGGGCGGGAATCCCAGCCTGCGCACCCACCTCGACTACCGTCTGCCGGATGGCAGCCTGAATCCCTATTTCTTCGGCAACGGCTATTATTACAGCGAGCAGAACGCCTTTCGTTTGAAGCGCCAGAACGACAATGAGACATTGCGGGCGGCGTTTTCGTACGAACGGGATCTGGGTAAATGGGGTTTCCATCGCCTCGCGGTGATGGGGGAGCGAAACGTCAACGACGAGCAGCGCCTCCGCACCCGTGAAGCCTGGGCTGGCAGTCCCTACAACAATACGCCGGAGAACGGCAACAACCGGGTCTTCCGCCGTCGCTATATCAAAATTGGCGGACCCCACGCGGATTATACGTCCGGCTTCCAGCCCGTGAATCCGTTCAACATCGAGTCCTACCAGTCCGGCATCGGGAGCATCGGAAACCTGACGACGGACTGGGTCGCCGCCAACGATCGAGACTTCAACGACGAGATCACGACCGACTCCTACATGGCCGTGGTGCAGAATTATTTTTTTAACCGCCGATTGGTCACGACGCTCGGCGTGCGCGACGACAACATCTCCATCATCGGGCCTCGCACGATCCGCGATCCGGAAACCCGGATCTGGCGCTTTGCCACCGCCGCCGACCAGCCACTTTTTACTCCGTTGAAGCAGCAGTGGTACACGACGGACGAGACCAGCGGGCTGCGCCGCTCGCTCGGGGCGGTCTTTCATGTGACCAAGAACTTCTCGCTGACGGCCAACTACTCCAACGGGGTGGGGCTCGGCGAACGCAACCGCTCCGCGCTCCCGAATGACCTGACTCCGCCGCCGTTCAAGGGTACCGGCTATGACTACGGGATCACCTTCAGCTTACTCGAGAACCGGATCAGCGGGTCGCTCAAGCGTTATGAGTCGAAGGTCCTCGGCGATCGCATCCAGGGCGGGGGCGCCGTCTTCGTGAATCCGAACAATGATGTCATGGCGTCCTTTGATTACTACTACCGGCAGGCCGGGCTCACCAACCTCGGATCGGGTGCTCCCGTCGGTGACCTCAATGACCTGACCACGACGCTCCAAAGCTCGGCGGACTCCTTCCTCAGCGACCGCGACAGCACGGGCGTCGAGTTCGAGGTGATCGCCAATCCCACTCGTAACTGGACGATCCGCGCCGCCTATTCCTATACCGATCGGACTCGGACCAATGTCCTTTTCGAGGGCGTTCCGTGGTGGGCGGAACGCGTCGCTCTGTTCGAGAGCCTTGACTCCTACTATACCGCCCAGACCGGTCGTCCCTCTGTCTACCAGCAGCTTGTCTACGACATCGACCAGTCGGTCGGCGATGTCACCGTCGCTGAACGCATCGCGCAATCGGCTACGGAACTTGCCACCGTCCGGCTCGAGGAGGAGCAGGCCTATGGCAATCGTCCCCACAAGGCCAATATCTGGACCCGTTATTCTTTCAGTTCCGGCCCGCTCCGCGGTCTGGCAGTAGGTGGCGGCTGGCGGTACCAAAGTGCCAATGTGGCCGGGGTGGTGTTGGCGGATCGCTCCACCCTTTGGGGCAATGCGCGCTCCATCGGAGACCTCTTCTTGCAATACCGGACCAAGGGTTTGGCTGGTTATTGGAAAGACTCCACCCAGGTGACCTACCAGCTCAACGTCACCAACTTCCTCGACGATCGCACGATCAATGCCACGAAGCTGGATCTCGATCCGGTTTCAAAGATCGTGTTCCCTCGCCGCGCGTTCCGTGAGAACCCGCGGATGTTCACCTTCACACTGCGGCTGGATTTTTGATTGTTCGCACTCAACCCCCGAAGTGCGGAAGCTGCGCTGGCAAATGACCCTGAACGAAGCGTTGTCGCGCGTGCCATGTGACACGCGCGATGCCGCGCATAAATCAGCAGTGTGGAAAAACAAAAACAAAGGGGTCAATGATTAAGGATTGATAAAATGGGGTTGGGGATGGGGTGTCGGTGGCCTTTCGGGATCGCTCCCCGCCGCACTAAAGTGTATCATAACGTTTAGGCGTTGATCATTGATCCCTTTCACCCCTTCCAAGTTTAAAGGGGATACGATCGATTCGCGTTACTTCCCGGTTGCCGCCGCCTTGGGCGCCGCGCGTTTCGGCAGGGGCTTTTGATCGAGGTTAACGGTCAGGTCCTCGGGGCGCAACATCGAGTCCACGCCACCCGCTGGGACCTCCATTTGCGCAGTCCAGAGGATCGCGTTCAACACGAGTTTGCGAAACTCGGCCTGGGCCCAATTCGTGTGATAATGCCCGCCGGTGAACCCAAATCCGCGACCGCCATTCGGGCGCTCGTAGGCCCACGCGACCGTTTGTGGATCGCCCCGCGTGACCGCTGCTCGCACCATGGGATTTCCGGAATGAGGTCCGTCGGGACGAGTAATCGTGCTCGCGTCCGGGACTGCGGCAAAGAGGGGCGTCAGCCCTTTCATGCCGTCGACAAAGCGAAGGTTGAAATACCATTCGTCGCGAATCGTGAAGGGCTTTACCCCACGGGTAACGGGATGAGTCGGGAGACTCTTGAAATTGGCGTCCCAATGAGGATTGACCGACAAATGCGTCTCGAACGCAGCGCCGACCCATTGCAGAAATTCCGCCTGGCCGCGCTCGCGGGTGGGTTCGACCGCGTAATGGATCAAGGCGAGGCCGACATCTTTGGTGATCACTCGCTTGAGTTGCTCCAGCCGGTCCTCCTGCAACACGGGGTGACGCACCCCGCCGTCGGAATAGATCAGAATAGTGGATACGCCCTCAAAGGAGCGGGGATCCTTCGGCCAGCCGTTAAGCGCAACTTCGGTTTGGAGGCCGCTGACTCCGGCCAGCATCTTTTGCAGCAAAAGCACGCCGGCATTGTGCTCATGGTGTCCCGGGCCGTGACTTGGAAGACCTGCGATGAGCAGAACCTTCTTATCCGCTGCGAGTGAGGTGAACGCGCACGCGGTTACGGCGAACAGAACGAGGGTGGAACGAAGGAACGAGGTGGAAGACATCAGGGATTTGGGGAGGTTTTAAACATCGCAGGCTGGGGCCCTTCTCGCAATCGTCTTTGTGAGTTTCGGGAATGCTTCCTTGCCCTTTTCCAGGCGCGAAGTGGCCCTCATCGGACGCTTGCCGCGTTGATCGCTCGGCACACGCAGCCGGTGAATCGGCAAACCTGGACGGGACTTCCCTTTGGCGCCGCAGGCCACGGTACCCGAACATCCGAAGGGCTGCGCGGGTGGTTACCGCGCGACGGGTCCAGTCACATCAGCCCACGTCGACTCGCTCGAGTGCCGACAAGTCGAGGTCGCCCGCGGAACCAAAGGGTGCGGCATTGACGGAACCCAACGCGATGCGCCCATTCTTGACGAGGACGCGTGGCCAGCCGGCGGCAGTGCGCTCGAACAAATCGGGGTGATGTTTCAACGCATGCGCCTGAATTTCCGCGGGGAATTCCGAGAGTCCGGCGAAGTAATGGTGACCGTTGCGCTCGATGCTCGTGATCCCGAGAGCTGCGGCGGCCGCGAGATCCTGGGTGAGGGCGGCCGGACCGACGTTCGTGAGGTCTTCGCCACTGAGCATCGTCGGAAAGCCGGCGAGTTGGCGTTGTGCGAGCAGGCACGCGTTTGCGACGCTCTTGAAGATGCCTTTGCAATTTTTGTGGCTCGTGCCGGCGTAGCCGAGCGCCAGGGCGCGCGCGGTGCTGTCCTTTTCGGCATCGCTTTCGTCGATGATCACGGGCGGACGATCCGGCCAGGCTTCGGCGAGATTGCCGAGTCCGGGAGAAAGGGCCACGTCTCGATGCCATGGCTGCTCCACGAAGAGCAAATGCGGCCAGAACGCGCGCAACTCAGGGGTGGCCTGCAAGCCCCGGAACATCTCCGCAAACGGTGCTACTTCGCGGAAACTCTCGTTTCCATCGAGGGAGAACGCATAATCGTCGCCGCACTCTTGGGCGAAGATATCGGCCATGCGGAGGAGGCGATCGCGGTCTCGGGCGACCTCGCCGTTGATCTTGATCTTAAAGTGACGCAGCCCGTAGGCGCGGATGCATTCGGTGAGGGTTTGCGGGAGTCCGTCGTGGATCCGATCGGCCGCCGGAAGCTCTGTGTCATTCAGCGGGTCGGAAAGTCCAACCGTGTGCCGGGCGAACACCTCAGACACCGGCCTGAGGGGGAGCCAGTCGCGGGGCGCGCTGCCTTGGAGCGAAGCGTGTAGGATGCCGAGATCGATGCCAAAGAGGTTCTCCTGCAATGCGGCCGCGAAGGTCGTGCCGCGGGTCCGGCAGAAGGCGTCGATCATTGCGCGTTCGACCATGCTGGTACCGAGATGAGCAAGCAGGGGGGCGAGTTGATGGTCCTTGGCCCAAGCGGATTGGGCGTCGTATAACGCCTGCCAGAAGGCGAACGGCGTCTCCGCTTGGATCGCGCGTGCGTGGTCCAACGCGGCGCGGATTACGACAAACATTTCGGCGATCTCCTCGGAGGGGTCACGCGCGGCGTTTTTCGTAAACCACTTTGGGGGCAGGTTGTCGGCCGCGATGCCGTGCTGCGTCACGCCGTCGATCTCGAAGGTGATTCGGAGAATGGCGTGCGGCAACTGCGTCAACGTCGCGATGCCGTAGCGGAAGGGCATCCGAGTATGAAGCTCAAGGCGGAACAATTCTGCGTGGCGAAGGGCAAGCGTGCGCACATCGCAATTGAGCAGGGGTTTGGGGTGGCTTGTCACGCCGCATTCGGCCACCGCCTGCTAAATCCGTGGGCTCGCTGACGGACAGACAGGAATGTCTGTTTCAATTCGGGCCTAAGCCGCCCGGGAGCTGTGATCGCGAGCGTGCACTGGGTCGGCTTCGGTCTCCGTCACGGAGAGGATGCGCGACGGTTCCGCGAGATTCCGCGCGCCGCGATCCGGCGGCATCAAGCCGGGGGCGAGGCGTGCGATGAGCTGTGCCAGTTTGCTCGGCGACGAATGTTTCGCCACGTACGCATCGGCGGACAACTCGTCGGCCAGCACCACATCGCCCGGGTCGCTGGAACCGGAGAGGATCACGACCTTGAGGGTCTTCAGAAATTCCTGTTCTCGCACCCAGCAGAGAACGCTAAAGCCGGTCGCGCCCGGCATATTGATATCAAGAAACAGAATCTCCGGGAGCAGGCTGCGATCTTCGGCGGCTGCGGTCTGACGGAAAATAGTCATAGCCTCGAGGCCGTCGTCAAAGACACCGACGGGGCAGGTAACACCGATGCGGCGCAGCTGGTGTTGGAAAAAGAAAACGTCATCGGGGTCGTCATCGACAATCGCAATGCGGCCGAAAGCACGCCTCGGAAACTCGACGGGGTAGCCGGGGATCATGATACACAGGTCGCCATCGAACGGCGGTTCTCAAGCAGGATCGCCTCGGAAAAAACCTGAAAATTCTGCGGGGGAACGCCCGGTTGAGATTTGCCGGCTTAGGTCGAACGCCAGGTCTCGATCTCAGCGTTCAAATCGCGAATCTCAGATCGAAAGCCCGGCAATTAAATTCGCCCCTCAGATCATCAACGGCGCGTCCGCATCGCCGAATCGCGGGAGCTTCACCCCGATCCGCTCCATCAGCGCCAGATGCAAGCCGCACAGCTTGCGCTGGTCGTCGCCCGCATTCGAAAAATCGAGCACGCGGCCGGTCTGGAGTGTGCCGCCAAGTCCCCCGACCGTCACGAGCGGGAGTCTCGTGTTGTCGTGTTTATTTCCCGACCACATGTTCGAAAGATAGAGCAGGCAGCTGTGGTCGAGGACGGTGCCTTCCCCTTCCGGCATCGCGTCGAGCTTCGCAGCCAAGTAGGCGAGATTGCTCACGTAGTACCGCGAGATCTTCTCATAGTCGTCGGACAAATCATCGTGCGAGGCTGAATGGTGCGTCTTGCGGACCCCGAGGAACGGATAAAACAGACCCGAAAGATCGCGGCACAGCACCAACGTGGCGACGCGGGTTTTGTCGGTCTGAAACGCCAGCGCGACGATGTCGCACATCAGCCGCATGTGATCGCGGATGTCCTCGGGCAGACCGTTGTCGGGGCGGTCCATCGTGACGAGCGGGCGACCACGATCCCGGGCGTTCTCCTCCGCAGTGCTCTGGTCGCGGCGCATGCGGTCGACCCGTTTTTCGACTTCGCGGACGCTCGTGAGATACTCGTCGAGCTTGCGGTTATCCTCTGAACTGATTTTGCGGCTGAGGCTCGAGGCGTCGTCTTTGACGCGGTCGAGAATGCTCTGCGTGCGCTTGTTGCCGCGGTTTTCGAACAAGCTGTCGAACGCGAGCGAGGGATAAACT
>JBBQEG010000043.1:0-21290 GCA_038320495.1 Opitutales bacterium
CATTTCCGGCATCTGGACGTCCATCAGAATCAAGTCGTAGGTCTGGCGCTCAACCGCCTGCAACGCCTCGACACCATTCGACGCTACGTCTGCCCGATACCCAAGCCGTTGTAACATCAAGGTCGCAACGCGTTGGTTCACTGAGTTGTCTTCCGCCAGCAGGATCGCAAGCGGATGTTCCGTCGCAAGCAATGCCGCCGTTGCAGGAGAAGCCGGGCGCAGGTTGCGCTTCCCTTGCAGCATTTCGAGAATCAGATCGTACAGCGCTCCGGATTTTACCGGTTTATTCAGGACACCGGCGATCCCAAGTTCATCAGGAACACGGGGCTGTCCGGGCCAGGTCAACAATGCGATCGGAAGCTGTGCCGCCGAATACTTTTTCCGAAGGGTCCAGATCAGCTCGAGGCTGGACGTTCCCGACATATCGAGGTCAATCAGAACCATATTAAACTCTGTATCCTGCGCCAATACGGCGAGCGCGTCGGAACTGGATTTCACGGGGCGAGGGACCAAGCCCCAGCCAACGCACTGCTGGCACAACGCGCGGCTGAGGGTGGCGTTGGGTTCGACGATCAGCACCCGGCGACCCGTAAATACGCTCGACCGGGTCGCCGACGGCGCCTTCACGGCGTCGCCGATTTCAAGGCCGGCCACCACATCGAAGTAGAACGTACTTCCCCTGCCGATACTACTTTCGGCCCAGATTCGACCACCCATCAGCTCAACCAGGCGTTTGCAAATCGCCAGCCCAAGGCCTGTGCCACCAAACTGACGCGTCGTCGAGGCATCGACCTGACTGAAGGTCTTGAACAAACGATCCATTCGATCGGACGGGATTCCGATGCCAGAGTCATGAACCCCAAAGCGCAGTCGCACCGAGCCACTGGCATTCGCCACCACCCCGACGGAGAGGAAGACCTCGCCACTGGTCGTAAACTTCACCGCGTTACTCACGAGATTCACCAAGACCTGCCGCAAACGGGTATCATCGCCGCTGATCTCTTCAGGGACTCCCGACTCGATCGAACAGACCAGGTCGATCTTCTTCTCGGCGGCGCGGGCCGCGAGCACATCCAAGGCAGACTCCACGCAGTCGCGAAGGTCGAATGGCCGCACTTCCAGATCGAGGCGCCCGGATTCGATCTTCGAGTAATCGAGAATATCATTGATCAACCCCAGCAAACCGTCGCCGCTCGATCGGATCGTCTCTGCAAACTCGCGTTGGTCCTTGCCGAGTTCCATGCCCAGCATCAGTCCGCTCATTCCGATCACCGCATTCAACGGCGTCCGGATTTCGTGACTCATATTGGCCAGGAATTCCGATTTCGCAACCGTCGCGGCCGCCGCTTCCTCCGCCAGCCGGTTCGCGCGTTGCAGCGCCAGTTCCAGCTGCTGATTGAGCCGCTCCGCCTCGTCACGGGCCCGAACAATATCAGACTGCGCCTGACGCTCCGCAGTCACATCCCAATTCACTCCGACTATCCGGACGGCGTGACCCGCGGCATTGCGCTGCACATGCGAACAGGCCCGAATCTCCCGCTCGCCGCCGTCGGCCCGGATGATGCGGAACGAGGTATTAAAGGGCCGCTTGCCATCCGCAGAATCACGATGCTCCTGCATCACCCGCTCGATATCGTCCGGGTGCACGCGATCACGCCAGGCCCCGAACGAACCATCGAAAGCCGAAGCTTCGACATCATACAAAGCGTGCATGCGCTTGTCCCACACCAGGCGATTCTGGACCAGAT
This sequence comes from Opitutales bacterium, assembly GCA_038320495.1. GTDB lineage: Bacteria > Verrucomicrobiota > Verrucomicrobiia > Opitutales > Opitutaceae > ER46. The sequence continues at coordinate 1,749 of JBBQEG010000043.1, forward strand.
CATGATCCCAAATTCCCACCTGAGCCGCTTCGGTGGCGAGTTGGAGTCGTTCGGTGAGCGACTGAAAACGCAGCTCGATGGTTTTGCGCTCCGTAATATCGAGCGACCGGCCGACCAGACGAATCACTTCACCTTCCGAATCGCGCACCTGTGCCAGACGGGTATGCCACCACTGCAAGCGGCCCCGGATGAAAAACGGTTCTTCGTACTCGATCGGACCCGACGCTTCGATGCCGCGGCGGAAGCTCGCCCGCATACACTCAGCCATCTCGAGGGGGATGAGCGGGACGAGATCACGCGGGCCCCGCCCGCGGATATCCGCCAAGGGAATCCCTGTGAGCCGCTCGTAGGCAGAATTGCCTTCCACGAAGCGGAAGTCGCCGCCCCGGGTAACGTCCACGACAAACACTCCAAGGTCGACCGCCGAGAAGACACTCTGCAACAGCACGCGGCTCTCTTCGTGGGCGTGCTCCGCCCGCTTGCGCTCGCTGACATCCGTGATGAACCCGTGCCAAAGCACGGAGCCGTCGCTCTGACGCTCCGGCAATGCCGTGCCCCAAAGCCAGTGCACCGTGCCATTCGGCAGCCGGGACCGATACTCGCACTGCCACCGCTCCAAGGTTCGCGCCGAAACATCGAGCGACACCATCACACGCTCCAGATCCTCCGGATAAATCAGTTGCCAGATCGAACTCGAATCGTGCGCGACCGCTTCCGGATCCATTCGAAACATCTGACGAATACCTTCACTCGCGAACGGGAAACACCGGGTTCCATCCGGTCGCTGTTTGAATTGAAAAACCATTCCGGGGACCTGCGACGCGATCTTACTCAGCCGGGTGTCAAACTCGCGGCGCCGTTCCTCGGCCAAGCGTTGCTCCGTGACATCGCTCGCGAGGGCCAGAAATCCGGTGATGCGTCCACGGCGATCACGCATTGCGGTGACGGAAAGCCGCACCGGCACCCGTCCACCATCCGCCTGAAGGCAGGTCCAATTACGCTCGTCCGGTTGTTCAGAATTGCCGGCCTTAACCGTCAGAGCCTCGAAATCCGACTTCACGGAACGACCGAGCTCGATGGTCAGGTCACCAGCCCGATCTTGTAACTCAAAAGGGTCATGAAAGTGGTCCAAGGTGACTTTGCCCACGACATCGATCGCCGTGTAGCCAAGAAGATTTTCCGCGCCGCGACTGAAGCTCTCCACCCGACCGTTTGCATCCGTGGAAATGATACTGTGGGCCGCGTGCCCCAGCACCCCGAGGTTGACCTGTTGCTGACGTTGTCGCTGTCCGCGCAACCAGAAAACAATGCTTATTGGGGCCAGTAGGCTCAAGGTCAGCGCGATAAACGCGCCCACGAGAACTCCGTTGCCGCCGAGAAGCGCGGGCGAGAGTTGCTCGAAGAGGGCATGCATCCCCCAGCCTGCGCCCACCAGCGCAATGCCGGCGGCAACAAGAATCCAAGCGTGGTTGGTTGATCGAGAGTGTGGCATCAGCCAAGGAGCGCCTGAGCGCCCCGTACCTTATCGGCACGGATCAAATCCGAGTTGAGCTCCAATGCCGATCGGGGTTCTCACGTCGGAATCCGCTTCCTCGAAGCTACGTGTCATCGATAACCATGGGGTCAACCCCGCCAGCGCCGAACGATGAGACGAAGGTCGGTGGATCGTGCCAATTCAGGCGCCCGATGAACCGCCGCTTAAGCCGCTCCTGCGCAAGTCGCTGACTGAGATATTCCCTTTGATATAACCTTTCCGAAAATGTCATTGCGATTGCGCTACCCCCGCACGGCACGTAGCCGTTGCAGGGATCTACGTTAATGCCTTCTGAATCGAATCTTCGCAGAGCCTCCGGATGGATTGGTTTCGCCGTAGGCGCGTTCGGGCTGGTGACGCTTACCGGCGCCGTGAGCCGGTGGAATCTGTTTGAGGGAGGAGATAACCTGCTCAATCCCAACGTCGCTCTCGTGGTGATGCTCTCCGGAACCTCGCTCTGGCTGCAGTCGGTGAAATTTCGACTGGCCGGCATCGTCTGCGCGGCGGCCGTGCTGGTGATCACGTCGACGCTCGTTTTCCACAGGTTGTTCGGACTCGATCTTGGCCTTGATCAATTCGGTCGGATGTCCCTGCACGTGTCCCTGGCGTGGACCACGGCGGCGCTTGCCCTGCTCGCTTTGCCTCAAACCCGGGGCAGGCTCCGCTGGCCGCTTTCCACCTGGTTGTCGAATCTCGTGATCGCCATCGGGATTGCCGGGCTCCTCGCGCAGGTCCTCGCCACCGAAGCTGCATTCACCCGACCGCTCCGACTCGCCTCTCTCAGTTCAATCACGCTCGTTTTTATCGGGATAGGGATGCTGCTCGCCCGCCCCGACGACAAGAACGTCCGTCTGCTTTTCGAACCCAGCACGGCTGGCATGCACGCGCGGCGCCTATTCTTCGGCGTCGCGATCGTACCGCTCCTCCTGAGTGCGTTGCTGGCCTGGGCACTCAGTCAAGAGTTGCTCGCCGTCAGCGACGGATTGCTGCTCCTGATCATCGGCTTGATCATCTGCGGCTTTGCGATCGCACAATTTTCGATTGCCGCGGCTGCTGGTCTAAATGACGATCGTGAAGATGCCGAGCAGGCGCGACTGCTACTCACCCGGCGGCTGCAAGAACAAGCCGACGACCTGCAAAAAACGGTGACCCTTCGCACGCAGGAGTTGCAGGAGACCAATGCCCGTCTTCAAACCGTGGCAGACTCGAATGCGCTCCTCGCCATGGTGGCCCAACATACCGTAAATGGCGTCGTCATTACCGACGCCAATGGTCGCGTTGAATGGGTCAACGAGGCGTTCACTCGACTGACTGGTTTCAGTCTCGATGAAGCACGAGGTCAAAAGCCCGGCCGATTCCTCCAAGGCCCCGGCACCGATCCGGAGACGGTGGCAAAGATGCGGGGCGCCGAACGCAATGGCACCTCCTTCCATGTCGAGGTTCTTAATTATACCAAGGACCGCAAGCCGTTCTGGCAGTTGGTCGATATGCAGCCGGTGCGCGACCGCGACGGCCGCTTACTTAACTACGTCGCGAATCAAACGGACATCACCAGCCAGCGGGCTGACAAACTTCGGCTGGAGCATTTAAATTCCCGGCTGGAACTCGCGACGCAAGCCGCCGAGCTCGGCATCTGGGAATGGGACGCCGCCACGCAACAGACCATCTGGGACGATCGCACCCTCGAAATCTACGGTCTGCGCCGTGAGGAGTACAAAGGGACCGACGAAGACTGGACCCAACGCGTGCATCCGCAAGACCGCCTCCCAGCGATGTCGAAACGCATCGAAACGATCGCCGCGGGTAGAGATCGTTTTGAACACGAGTTTCGGATTATCCGAGCCAACGACGGAGCGGAACGCCTCGTGGAAGTGCGGGCCGTGGTACAACGCGATCCGCAGGGGCAACTCGTCCGGATCACTGGAACCGAGCGTGACGTCACCGCCAAGCGCGAAGCGACGCGCCAGGCGAAGGCGTTGAATGAGCGCCTTCGCCTGGCGCTGCGTTCGTCAAAGTACGGAGTTTGGGAAATTGATCTCGTGAATGGGCAGCGGCATTGGGACGAGCGAATGTTCGAAATTTATGGCCTTGCGGCCGATCAGTTTGACGGTTCGGAGGAAGCCTGGCGCAACACGTTTCATCCCGAAGATCTCGGTCCCGCCCTCGGCAAAATGGATCGTCTCCTTGCCTCGGGGGACTCGGACTGCGAGTTACAATTTCGAATCATCCGGCCAGACGGCACCGTGCGGCATGTTGAATTCCAAGGACACGTGATTCGCGATGACGGAGGCCAGCCCTTGCGTTTGGGAGGGTTGACCCGAGACCTCACCGAGCAGAAAATGATGGAACAGGCGCTCGATTTGGCCGAACAGCGGTGGCAACTCGCGATCGAGGGCACCAACGACGCGGTCTGGGATTGGGACTTGGAAACCGACACCGTGTTTAATGATGAACGGTGGGGACGGATGCTCGGTTATGAGCATAACGATTTTTCGAAGACGAACTCGGCGTGGAAATCCCTCGCTCACCCGGACGATCTCGCCGCCAACGAAGAGGCCCTGACGGCGCATTTCGCCCAGCAGACTCCGTTTTATCAGCACGAGCTCCGGATGCGCGCGAAGGACGGTGGGTGGCGCTGGATCCTCGATCGCGGCCGAGTGGTGCACCGCGCCCCGGACGGACGTCCGCTGCGCATGGCCGGCACCCATACAGACATCACCGCGCGGAAGCAGCTTGAGGAGCGGCTCCGGAAAACCGAAGCGCTTGCAAACGAGGTCAGCCGTCTCGCGCAGATTGGCGGCTGGGAAATTGATCTCGTCGCTTCAATGGTCACATGGACCGACGGCACCCGCCGCATTCATGAAGTGGACGCTGCCTTTCAACCCACGGTCGAAAACATCTGGCAGTTTTTTCCGCCCGAATCGCTCGCCACCGTCCAAGCTGCAATCCGGGACGTCACCCCCACCGCGCCCTCGTTCGACGTGGAGGTCCAGCTTTTGAGTGCCCGCGCCCGTCGCATCTGGGTTCGCTTTCTTGGCCACGGTGAGTTCAGCAATGGGCGTGAGCTGAGCATCCATGGCGCCATTCAGGACGTCACCTCCCGCCATCAAAACGAAGACTCCCGACGGGAACTCGAGGCCCAATTGTTTCAGGCGCAGAAAATGGAGACGCTCGGCACGCTGGCCGGTGGCATCGCCCATGACTTCAACAATCTCCTCACGGGCATTATTGGTTACCATGAACTCGCCGCCGACTCCATTCCCGAGGACAACCCGGCCCGCGGCTGCCTGCACGAGGCGCGAAACGCCAGTCTGCGAGCGCGCGAACTCGTTGAGCAGATTCTCACCTTTGGGCGACAAAGCGGCGGCGGTGAAAATGGCCCGATCGATCTTTCCCTCGTGGCCGACGAAGCACGACGTTTTCTCCGCGCCACGTTGCCCGCCAACATTTCGATCGAAGTTAATTGCGCCCCGCACTGTGGGAACGTTCTGGCCGACGCGACTCAGATTCACCAGGTCATCCTAAACCTCGGCTCGAATGCCGGCCATGCCATGCGCCAAAACGGAGGCGTCCTCAAAATCTCCATGGAGTCCAGCGAGGTCAGTCCCGATCTTGCGCTCACGCTCGGTGGACCGGCCGCCAAGAGTTACGTGCGTGTCTCCGTCAGCGATACCGGCCACGGCATGGATGAAGCGACCCGTCGGCGAATTTTCGATCCGTTCTTCACAACTAAGAGCACGCGCGAAGGGACGGGTTTGGGCTTGGCTGTCGTCCATGGTATCGTCCGCTCGCACCGTGGCGCGATCGACGTGGAGAGCACATTGGGCCGTGGCTCCGTGTTTCATATTTACCTACCAACCGCGGAGGAGAACCCCGTCGTGGAGATGGTCTCCGAAGCGGCCCCGCGCGGAACCGGAGAATACATTTGCGTCGTCGATGACGAAGAGGTGGTCGGCACTTGCACCAAGCTCGTACTGGAGAGCAAAGGCTACCGCTCGCTGATTTTCCCGTCAGCCGAAGCGTGCCTCGCTCAAACCCAGGCCGATGTGAACCTCTGCGCGGTCCTCGTTACCGATCAGACCATGCCGGAAATGCAGGGCACGGAGCTCGCCGCCGCCATGCGCAAGCTCAACCCTCATCTGCCCGTCGTGATCATGTCAGGGTACTTTTCGAAAATCTCCCATCATGCGCTGGACGAGTTGGGACAAGTCGAGTTACTCGCCAAGCCCTTCACGAGCGATGAACTCGCCCATGCCGTGCATCGGGCGCTCCGATCAACCGCTCGGGCCGTCGAACTGGACCGGCACTAGAGGTTCAAAATGAGCGGCCCGGATTTTGCCGCCCGGTCGATCCCGCTTCAAAGAGTTCGCCGCTGATCTTGGGGATTTCACTGCCCGCCGCGCCGCTCAGCCGCGCCTGAACTGAGGCCAGGACTTCAACCAGCGTCCGTCGGGTCGGTGGCTTGACCAGATAGGCATAGGCTCGGAGTTCCTGTGCCCGCTGCAGATCACGCTCCTCGGCCGAAGATGTCAGCACGATGACACACGTATCTGCGCTGGCCGGTTGGGAACGAATTGCATGCAGCACTTCGAGTCCGTGCTTCAGCGGGAGTTTCAAATCAAGGAGGACCAGGACGGGAAGCGGATACTGCATTCGATCGGCAAACCGCCCGCGTCCCAAGAAATAGTCTATCGCCTCCTGCCCATCGGACACAACCTGCAAGGGCTGGCTAATCTGCGCCTGCTTAAACGCGCGCTGAAAGATGAACACATCGTCTTCATTATCTTCTACGAGCAAAATGGTCTGGTTCTCGAGAGTCATGGGTTGTGCCTCAGAATTCCCTCTTAAATCTTGCGCGACGACCGGGCAAAACACCAGCGAAGAGGGGTCGCAAAACGGTGTTTCCGCGCGCGACGGTAGGGAAGAAATAAAAATCCCGAGAAACCCATCCGGAAACCTCTTACCAGGCCATGCCGTCCCGCCGTGACGGTCGCGCGATTTCAGATTACTTCCAGGTAACCGGCATTTGCGGTTGAGATGTGGGAACGATCGCAGGCGCCGGCTCTTAGGCTCTGGCTTCGACTTAATCGATCCTCACGCCAGGCTTCGCACCGGGCGCGTCACCAGTTTGAGCAAAATTCCTTTCTTCTGGCCAGCCGAGTTGCAGGTTTCAGCCTGCCTCCCAATCGGACCCCAATCGACCCGACCGTATTTCTCGCGTCGTCGTGCTTCGGAAAAATGTCAGTACTGGCAAATAAAACAAAGGAATGGTCGGCGAACCGGAGAGGCGAGACACCCGGTTTATATAAAACTATGGCACTAGTCGGAACATTCCAGTGTCGAATCGCCGTCGCCCTGCTTCTTCTTAACTCGCCAAAATAGTGTCTGCGCTGCCTTCAGCCGGATGGTTTTTCATCTCGCCGCATGAGCAGGGTCGTCAAGTTGCAGCGTGGCGAGCATCCCACCCTCACCCCATAATAAGATCCCAATAAAACATGAAAGCCAGTACCATCAATACCACTCGCGGCACCGCGAACGTTGTTAAAGGAAAAGCCAAGGAAGTCGCCGGCAAAGCCGTCGCTTCACCCGGCCTGAAACTCAAAGGCGCGGTTCAGAAGAAAGCCGGCGAGGTTCAACGCGCGGTTGGAAAACAACAGCGGGTGCGAGGCGACTAAACCGCGCCGATGAAGATACGGGGCACTCAGCCCTTTTGCCGCCACTCGCCGCTGGCGTCCTGGATCCAAACGCCCGCTTTGCTGTTAGCCGCAATATGCTTCGCCCGAGCGCGTCCGACGGTTTCCGCGTTCGTGCCGGTATTCGACGCGATCGAGGCATACACTTGGCCGCGATCCGTATTCTCCGCCGCGATCACCTGCTGGTCGGCGGCCGTCGCCGCATCGCGGGCTTCGAGGTAACCGCGATTGGTTTCCCCGACCACCCCACGATCCTTCAACGAATCAATCGATCCCTGGCGTTGCTCCATCCGGACTCGGATGGCGTTGAGATCCTGCGCCTGCACCACCGTCACTGAGCCGAGGGCGAGGACGACGGAAAGCAAGACGAGGCGAAAAAGGGAGAAAGGATTCATGGCATTCACGGGTTCGGAACAATAATGGTCGAGGACTTCTTGTCCAAATCGCCGAAGAAATCATCCAGGGCGCGGTCAACTTTCACGTTAACGTCAACAGTGATGTGGATCGGTTTCACTTCGATTGGTTGAGTTCTGACGCTCAAGCAGCCCCCCATATTCAATAAAAGCGCAGCGAACGAAAGGAGAAGGACTTGGCGTGTCATCGGCGGAGGAACATTGAGCGGTTAGACGCGCCTGAGCAACGAATGTTTCATCAGGGTTGACCAAAGCGCAGTCGGGAGTCAGTGCCGAACTTGATCAACGACTCGAGCGGTCCGCGCACGTTGACGTTTAAATCAACCGGCGCCCGCAAATTCGGATCAACCGGTCCGCCGACGATCCTCACCACCGCCGTGCGCCCCTGCGCATCGCCGCCCGGCGTAAACGCGACTTCAAGGCGCTCGGCCCGCAGCGGCACTTCGCCGGTTTCGATTTTGCCCAGCCCCGGATAATATTTGAGCACGGTTTCCGGCAGACTGCTCGAAAGCAGTCCCGGCGTGGGCGCCAATCGCAGGTCCACCGTCTCGCCCGCGCGCAAGGCCAGCGACCCGCCGCCAATCTGCACCCCCGCCTTCGTGCGATGCAGCGTGACCGAGCCGTCAACCCGCCCCCGCGCAGAAGCGAGCACATCAGGGAGCAGCGGCAGCAAATGAGAAACGTCGATCCCGATCACGCGCGCAACGACCGAGGCTTCCCGCTGCACCGTGGAAAAGGCAAATGCCGCCAGGACCACTTCGCCGCCGAAGACCTCGAGTGAGGCCTCGTCGACCTGTACTTGTTCACCGGACACCGTGAAATCGACGTGGCCGCGACCAAATGTGATCGCGTCATAATGACCGCTCATCCACGTCAGCGATTGCCGGGGGGCTGAGCGCCGCTCCGCGATGTCCTCTATCGTCAGATCGAACGCAATACCCGTCAGCAGGAGCTTGCGGACGGGATCTTCAATGCGGCCGTCCCGCACCAGCAACCGCGCTCGTCCCGCCAGCGCTCCGTCCCGGATCGTCCCTTCACCCTCCACGCGCACCGAGCCCTGCATCGTGGCCGCGGCGAACTCCTCCCCGAGAAGCCCCGCCGCCGAGGCCGACCAGACCGTGAGATCAACCTCCGCTTCGCCCATCCGCCACGTACCATTACCGGCCGCATCGAGCCTCAACTCGGCATGGAAACGCGTGCCCGGCCCGTCGAGCGTCAGATCCACCGCGCGAATCCCCGTCGGCAACGCGCGGAGCACAACCTTCCAGTTCAAACTTGGCGCGTCGGGAATTGTCAGCGGACGAAACTCTCCCGTGAATTCACCGTCGAGGGGCGGCAATCGCCACACGCCGATCTGAGGTGCCAGCGGAGTTTCAGCCGCGACCCCGCGCGGAGCCCCAGGCCAGCCAATTCCCAGCGCGAGGCAAGCCGCGGCCGCGAGTCGAATAAGGAGCGTGCGAGGTAAGGTCAGCAAACGCCTGAACGTGGCCGCTGCGCCGCCCGCCCGCAAGCGCGGGTCGTACGGCGACCCATCTGCGAATCCGGCGAGCCCTGCGCCGGGCGCGAGCCTCTACCCCGCGCACTCAGGCTCAGGCCCGAGTGCGGAGCGGAGACGCTGTCATGGGGAGCACGGTTCGACTTTCCAGATTTCCCGGGCGTATTCCCGGATGGTCCGGTCGCTGGAGAATTTGCCCATGCGAGCGGTATTCAAGATCGCCATACGCGCCCACTTGGTCTGGTCGCGATACGCTTGATCCACGAGGGCGTGGCAGTCACTATAGGCCCGGAAGTCGGCCAGAACCATATAGGGATCTCCATGCATCAGGCTGCTATGCAGCGCCCCAAATGCCCCATGTTCTCCGGGCGTGAAGTAGTCACTGCCCAGCCAGTCGACGACGGCCCGCAGCTCTTCGTCGCGGTGATAGACGTCCCACGGATTGTAGCCGCTCGCGGCCAATGCCTCGACCTCTTCGACCGTCATGCCGAAAATGAAGATATTTTCGTCACCGACCTCCTCTTTGATTTCGACATTCGCCCCATCGAGGGTGCCGATCGTAAGCGAGCCATTCAGCGCCAGCTTCATGTTGCCGGTGCCGGACGCTTCCTTTCCTGCGGTTGAAATCTGTTCGGACAGGTCGGCGGCCGGAATAATCTTTTCCGCGAGGGAAACCCGGTAGTTCGGCAAAAACGCGACCTTGAGCCGGCCGTTCAAACGCGCATCGGAGTTGATGCGTGCACCGATGACATTGATCGCGCGTATAATATTCTTCGCCAGATCATAGCCCGGCGCAGCCTTCGCGGCGAAGACGAACACGCGGGGCACAATATCGAGGTCGGGATTCTGCAACAGCCGACGATATAGCGCCATGATATGAAGCAGATTCAAATGCTGCCGCTTGTACTCGTGCAGTCGCTTGATCTGCACATCGAAGATCGCATCGGGCGAAACGTCGACGCCGCACTCGCTCTTGATCACGGCCGCGAGCTCGACCTTGTTCGCGAGCTTGATCGCCATGAACTCTTTCTGAAAAGCGGGATCATCGGCGTACTTTTCCAGGCCGCGCAGCAAGTCGAGATCACGCGCCCAATCCTCCGATCCCAGCTTCTCCGTGATCAGGGTGGCGAGCCGTGGGTTCGCCTTGAGCAACCACCGGCGCGGAGTGATGCCGTTGGTCTTGTTCTGGAATTTGCCGGGATACAGTGCGTCGAAGTCCGGAAACAGGTGCTTCTTCAACAGCGCCGTATGCAAGGCCGCCACGCCGTTGACGGCGTGCGAACCCGCTACCGCGAGATTGGCCATTCGGACCATCTTATGGCCGTTCTCTTCAATCAGGGAGCACGTCCGTTTCTTCGCATGATCACCGGGCCACTTCGCTTCGACCGCTTGCATGACCCGCGTGTTGATATCGTAGATAATCTGGAGATGGCGCGGCAGCACCCGCTCAAACAGCGGCACGCCCCATTTTTCGAGCGCCTCTGGCAGGAGCGTATGATTAGTATAGGCAAACGTCCGGGTGACGATTTTCCACGCCGCATCCCACGCCAGATCATGCTCGTCGAGCAGGATCCGCATCAGCTCAACAATCGTAATCGCCGGGTGCGTGTCGTTGAGCTGGACCGCCACCTTGTCGGCAAAGTTGTCCCACGAATTCGTCGGCAACCGAAAATGCCGCCGCAGGATGTCGCGGAGGGAACACGCCACGAAGAAATACTGCTGCACGAGCCGGAGCTCCTTGCCGTTCTCGGTCTTGTCGTTCGGGTAAAGTACCTTCGATACGGTCTCGCCCAAAGCCTTCTCGCGCACGGCCTCAACGTAGCCGCCGCTGTTGAACGCAGCGAGATCGAAGTCTTCGGTAGCCTTTGAAGCCCAAAGGCGCAGCAAGTTCACTGTCTTGGTGCCGTAGCCCGCAATCGGAATATCGTGCGGCACGCCGAGGATCGTTTTGGTCTCGACCCACCGCGGACGATAATTGCCGCGATCATCGAAGACATTTTCAATCCGACCGTAGAGCCGGACCTGCTGCGTATATTCGGGACGCACCACTTCCCACGGATCACCGAAGAGGATCCAGTTATCTGGATGCTCGACCTGGTGACCATTGACGAAGGCCTGTTTGAAGAGACCGAATTCGTAATAGATGCCGTATCCAAGAGCTGGATAGTCGAGGGTCGCGAGAGAATCGAGAAAACAGGCCGCGAGCCGCCCGAGGCCGCCGTTGCCCAGGCCCATGTCGACCTCGGAATCGCGCACCGTGTCGAAGTCCAATCCGAGGGAATCGAGCGCCGCCTTGGCGGTGTCATACAAGCCGGTGGCGAGCAGGTTGGTGCCGAAGAGCCGGCCCATCAGATACTCGAGGGAGAAATAGTATACGCGGCGGACATTCTGCGCATTGTGCACCGCCTGCGTGGCGATCATGCGCTCATGAATGGTGTCGCGCACAGCCAGCACCGTGGCGACCCACCAATCCCGCGGCGTGGCGGACCCGGTATGGCGGGCGAGCGTCGAAACCAAATGACGTTCCACGAGCGCGCGCATGGCGGCGACGGATTCGCCATTGCCGCCCGGCAGCACCTCGGGAGGAAAAGGCGCCGGCAGGGCAGGTCGGGGAAGGGTACGGGATGAGCTTGTATCGGCGGCAGTCGGCATGAGAAAAGGGAATGAGGCTACAGAAGGAACCTTGCCAGCGCGAGCGCAGGTTACGGCCTTATTTCTGGAATCGGCGGGCGAGTTCGCTGTGGTTGAGTTCGATGTAAGTGGGTCGTCCGGATGGACTCGTCAGTGGTGACCGGGTTGCAAACAACTCCGCCACCAGCCGACGCAGCTCGTTTTCGTCCGCGCGCTCGGGCAAGCGGATGGCCCGGCCGGCGGCAAGTCGCGCCAGTTCATCCCGCGCCAAAATCGTGTCGCGGTCCGGTATGGATCCGTCTCGAAAGGCCCCGAGCAGGTCGCGCAGAAACGGCTCCGCATCGGAGGGCTCCATCCACGCTGGCACCGCTTCCACTCGAAAAAAGTTTCGCCCGAACTCCGCGAGTTCGAAGCCATGCCCGTTGAGAAACGCCAGGCGGTCGACCAACAGCGCCGAGGCGATCGCATCGAGTTCCAACGGGATCGCCAGGAGCAGGCGCTGGCTCGGCACCGCGCCGGCGCGAAACTGCTCCCGCAGCCGTTCGAACCAGATCCGTTCATGCACCGCGCGCCGGTCGAGCAAGACGAGGCCTGCGGCCGTTTCAAACAAGGCGTAGTTGCCATGCGCCAGCCCCACAAACCGCCAGTTGGGGACCGTCGGCGCCGGCGCCGAGGCAGGGCGATTGTCGTCCATCAGCGGGCGGACGGCCTCCGGACGAGGCGCCACGGAAGCGACCGGCGCATCTGGTCCGGAGCGGGCCACGGACGACGGCCGCACGGAAACCGGCACCGCAAGCGAGCGAAGATCCGCTCGAAACAGGGGCGGCGGCGGCGCCATGCCGACGGCCGCAGCGCTCGGGGCAGGCGCTGGTTTCGCCGGTGCAGGTAGCCCCGACGAAGGAGGCGAAGCACCCTTCCCGGCACTCGCGAGCGCTCCGGCGAGCGGCTGCGTCACGGTGGCCTCGCCATTTCGCACCCCTGCGGGCTCGCGATTTCGCAACGCGGTCTCGGGCGGCACCACCGGCTCCACCGGTCCGCCCAGTTCCCGTAGGCGCTGCAAGACCGACCGGATCACAAAGCCGCGCACCTGAGGCTCACTGCGAAACCGCACCTCGCGTTTCGCCGGATGCACATTGACGTCGACCGCCGCGGGATCGCATTCGAAAAATACGAACGCTAACGGGTAACGCCCTTTCGGGACGGACTCGTGATAACTCTCGATCAACGCATAGTTGAGCGTGCGGCTGTCGACCGGCCGCGCATTCACAAACACGATCATCTCGTGCCGCGTCGACCTCCCCACTCCCGGCCGGCCGATGAGTCCGCTAAGCCGCAGCCCCGGTTCCACACTCTCGATCGGCACCAGCGCCTCGGCGATCTGCCGCCCAAAAATTTCCGCGATCCGCTCGCCGAGGGTGGAGCACTCCGGCGAGCGGAAAATTACGCGGCCGTCCTCGATCAAAGTGAACGCAGTTCGCGGACACGCCAGGGCGTACAGCCGCACGGACTGGACAATGTGCGCCGCCTCGGTCTGGTCTGTCTTGAGGAATTTGCGCCGCGCCGGGACGGAATTGAAAAGGTGCGAAACCTCGATCCGCGTTCCGACCGCCCGACCGCACTCGCGGACGTGGACGAACTTGCCTCCATTCACCAGAATCTCGGTGCCGACATCACTCCCGTTTTCGCGGGTTTGCAGCTGGAAGCGCGAGACGCTCGCGATCGAAGGCAGGGCTTCACCCCGAAACCCGTAACTCGCGAGGCGATCAAGATCGGTCGCCTCCGCGATCTTGCTCGTCGCGTGCCGCTCGAGGGCGAGCAATGCATCGTCACGCGACATCCCCGACCCGTTATCCTCGATCCGCATCAACGAACGTCCGCCATGTCGAAACTCGACCTCGATCCGCGTCGCGCCGGCGTCGAGGGCATTCTCCACCAGTTCCTTGACCACAGCCGCCGGACGCTCGATCACTTCGCCGGCGGCGATTTGATTGGCAACCCGGTCGGTAAGGATTCGAACTTTGGCCATGCGCGTCCGCGATTAACTCCGGTTTCCCGGTACGCCGTCAATACGCGCGTCGCCCCGATCTGCCGGGTGCTGCCCCGTGAGGCAAACATTCCTGTCTGTAACTCCGTGCAGGCAGGAATGCCTGCATCACGTCCACCATCAGGCGCGGTCAAACCGCGCGCCGCCGCTCCGCCACCCACCGCATTACCGCCTTCTCGGCTTCGATGAACAGGAAAATGGCGAGGCCGACGCCCAAGGGTTGTCCCCATTCGCGGAGCGTCAACGGCGCCGATCCGAACCAACGATTCATGAAGGGCGCGTAAACAAATCCAAGTTGGAGCACGCTCAAGACGCCGACCGCCAGCCAGATTACCGGATTCGTAAAGAATAGACTCGGGCGCAAGCTGGATGCCTGCAGAAACCGACTGTTAAACAGATAAAAGATCTGCGCGCAAACCAAGGTGTTGACTGCCATCGTGCGGGCGTGCGCCACCGGGGTGCCGAGTCGCGTCTCCACCAGAAAAACCACGATCGTGGCCGCGCTAATCAGCACGGTCGCCAATCCAATCCGCCACAAGGCCAGCGCATCGAGAATGGGCGTGCCCGGCTTGCGCGGAGGACGCAGCATCAAACCGGGCTCCGCCGGTTCGAAGGCCAGGGCGAGCGCGAGGGTGACTGCAATCACCATGTTCACCCAGAGGATTTGCACCGGCGTGAGCGGGAGCACCCAGCCAAAGATGACCGCCGCCAGAATCACCAAGGCCTGCGCTCCGTTGGTGGGTAGGATAAACATGATGGCCTTGCGCAAGTTGTCGTAAATCGTGCGCCCCTCCTCCACCGCGCGTTCAATTGAGCTGAAGTTGTCGTCGGCCAACACAATCGCCGCCGCTTCTTTCGTCGCCTCGGTGCCTTTGATGCCCATCGCCACGCCCACATCGGCGCGTTTGAGGGCGGGCGCGTCGTTCACCCCATCGCCCGTCATGGCGACGACGTCACCATTGGCCTGCAGCGCCTGCACGAGGCGCAGTTTGTGCTCGGGACTCGTGCGCGCAAAGATATCGTTTTCCCGCACCATGCGCCGCAATTCTTCATCCGACGCCGTCTCGAGTTCCGCGCCGGTGACCGCATGGCTGCCATCACCAATTCCCATTTCACGGCCGATCGCGCGGGCCGTTCCGGCATGATCACCGGTGATCATTTTCACCCGGATGCCAGCGTCATGACAGACCTTGATCGCGGCGATCGCCTCCGGGCGCGGCGGGTCGATGATGGCCACCACACCAAGAAAAACCATATCGTATCCAATATCCTCTAACGTGAGATCGCCCTTGGCCCCATCCACGTCGCGACCGGCGGCCGCGAGCACGCGCAGCCCTTCCTGCCCGAGTTCCTCGATCTGCTGTTCCCAAAACGCGCGATCGAGCGGCACGGTCGCAGTTGGGTCCACCCCGGCCTGCATGGGACAGCGCTCGAGCAGGCGGTCCGGTGCGCCCTTCAAGAAAATCCGTCGGCCACCGCCGGGCACGCCGTTGAGCGTGACCATGAACTTATTTTCCGACTCGAACGGAATCGAAGCCACCCGGTCGTAGCCCGCGCTGTCGAATTTCGCCTTGCGGGCCAGGGTGCACAGCGCGCCCTCGGTCGGCTCGCCCGTAACCTTCCATTGGCCGTCCTCCTCGGACACATGCGAATCGTTGCAGACCGCCATGACTTCAACCAACGCCCGCAAATCGGCGTGCTGTTCGAGCGTCACCAACTGGTGGTCGCGGGTAATCTTCCCCGCGGGCGCATAACCGGTGCCGGTCACATCGTAGCGGCCCCCGCCGGTGACGACGTGGCGCGCCGTCATCTCGTTGCGCGTGAGGGTGCCGGTTTTGTCGGAGCAGATAACGGTTACCGACCCAAGTGTTTCGACCGCCTTGAGGCGGCGGGTGATGGCGTTGCGCCGAGCCATCCGTTGCACCCCGAGCGCGAGGGTGATGGTGAGAATCGCGGGCAAACCCTCGGGGATGGCGGCGACGGCAAATCCGATCGCGGAAAGGAAGAGTTCGTCCCGGCTGAAATCATGCAGCAGCCAGCCGACGAGCCACATCACCACGGCCATGACGACAATGACGATCGAAAGAATCTTCCCAACCCGGTTCATCTGCCGGGTCAGCGGCGTCGCGATGGTTTGCACCGCGGCGATCATCTGGTTGATGCGTCCCAGTTCGGTGGATACGCCTGTGGCGGTCACGACCCCGACGCCGCGGCCGGCCGCGACCATCGTACCCGAATAGGTCATACCGAAACGATCTCCCACTCCGGCCTGGGGTGCCGCGGGCTCCGTGTTCTTTTCCGCGGGGACTGATTCGCCCGTCAGAGCGGACTCCTCCACCCGCAGGTTCACCGTCTCGATCAGGCGCAGATCCGCCGGCACCCGATCACCGGAGCGCAGTCGCACGATATCACCCGGCACGAGATGATCGGCATCGATCTCAGCCCACTCGCCATCGCGACGGGCATGCGCCCGCAGCGAGAGCATCTTGCGGATGCCTTCGAGCGCCTGCTCGGCCTTCCCTTCTTGAATGAAGCCGATGACGGCATTGATCACCACGACCGCCAAAATGATTCCGGTGTCGATCCAATGTCCGAGAACCGCGGTGACGGCGGCCGCAGCCAGCAGGACATAGATGAGAACGTCGTGGAAATGTTTGAAGAAGCGTTTCAGCAGCCCGTCCTTCGCGGCCGTCGGCAGGCGATTGGGACCGACTGCCTCGAGGCGCTTGGCGGCTTCTTCCCCGCTGAGACCCTGTGCGTCTCCCTTCAAGTGCCGCAAGACCTCGTCGTGCGGCAGGGCGTGCGGGTGCTCAATATGGAATTCGGGCTTTGACGATTCAGTCATGATTTGGCATCCTTCATCAAAGCGCTTCTCACGGCCTGCAACTCGCTCCGATGGGCCTCGGTGGGCTGCGGATAACTCATCTTCAACGATTTCATCGTTTCGACGACCGCGTGAGAGATGATCAACCGCGCGTTCTTCTTATCATCCGCCGGAATCACATACCAGGGAGCCTGGGTGGTACTTGTCGCACCCAGCGTATCCGAGTAAGCAGATTGGAAATCGCCCCAGAGCTTGCGCATCTCGATGTCGGCCGGGCTGAGTTTCCAGTTCTTCTCCGGATCATCAATCCGCGCGAGGAAGCGCTGGCGCTGTTCCTCGTTGGAGAGGTGGAGGAAAAACTTGATGACGCGCGTGCCGTTGCGATGAAGATAATCTTCGAGTTGAACGATGTCGCGATGGCGCTCCTGCCAGAGCGTCTTCGGATTGACGAACTCAGCCGGAAGACGCTGGCGCGCGAGCACCTCCGGCCGCACGCGCGCAACGAGCACTTCCTCATAATACGAACGATTAAAAATGCCGATGCGTCCGCGCTCAGGGAGCCGCTGGTTCGTCCGCCAGAGAAAATCGTGATCGAGTTCTTCGCTGCTGGGCTGCTTGAAACTGAACACCTGGCATCCCTGCGGATTCACGCCGGACATCACGTGTTTGATCGCCCCGTCCTTCCCCGCCGTGTCCATGCCCTGAAAGATCAGGAGCAGCGAATAACGATCGTGGGCGTACATCACGCTCTGCAACGCGCGGAGTTCCTCGCTGTATTCGTCCAGGAGCTTGCGGTAATTTTTCTTGGAGTCGTAAAGCGGTTTCACCGCGGTTGCCCAGTCGGCGAGCTTCATCGTTTGCCTCGGCTTCACGCGGAAGTGTTTAAGATTACAATGGATATTCATCTAGGTGAGCGGACCGGCGGTAGCGCGTTTGGTGTCAGTTTTTACTCGTCAGGACGCGCCGTCGCATCCGACAGCGAGACCTCCACTTTAGCCTCACCGCTGAGGTAGTTGCAAATTCTCCAGGCGTGATAACCCAGGCGATCAAGCCAGCGCATCGCGTCCAGCAACTCCAGCGCCTGCCCGGGAGGAGAAGCGCCGCCCGCCGTCTCTTGCAGAATCAAGGGACGTTCCTTGCGGCGGAGCTCGGCGAGTTCGAAGGCCAGATGTTCCACCCGCGCGCAACTCTCATCCACGCCCGCTCCGCGCAATCCCCTTTCACCCTGAAGCAGGATTTCCCGACTGAGCGTAACCAGCGGTTGCAGACGCGGATCGCCCAAGGTCCGGCGTAAACTCGGGGGCGGCGCGAGCCGGCCCTGCAGTCGCGCCAGGTGATCAATCGCATGCATCTGCGCCACGCGCAGGTGCGACAACGGCCCGCCCGTTCCGATCGGGGGAATCAAGGCGAAGAAATGTTGGAGGCGGTCCAAGGCCTCCCGCAGCCTGCTTCCGGGCTTCGCCTCCACCTCTTCGCGCTCCCGACCCAGCGTTGCGCGCAAGGCGGTAAACGTCTCGGCCGCGGTTTCACGCAACGCCCGTCGCGTGGCTTCGAGCGCAACCGAGGGGGTTTGCAACAAGGTGACATCCAAATGCCGGGTCAGCGTCGGACCGCGGTCAGGCAACACGCGCTCGATACCCCGTGAGAACCGCTGCACGAAGGGCAGAAACAGCGCCACTCCCACCGCGATGAACCCGGTGTGAAACGCCGCCAGGCTCATCGCCCCCGGATCAAGCCCGACATGCTCCTGAGCCCAGGCAATCAGCCACAGAAAGATCGGGAGGAGCACCACCGCAATCAAGCCCGTGGCGAGGTTGAACACCACATGCGCGAGGGCGGTCCGCTTTGCCGGCACACTCCCGCCGATTGCCGCCAGCGCTCCTGTCACGGTCGTGCCCACCGCCGCGCCCACGACCAACGAAGCCGCTTGCTCGAAGTTGATCGCGCCCGTGTGCAACGCCGCGAGCGTGGTGGCCACTGCCGCGCTCGAAGACTGCATGATGAGCGTCATCCCAATGCCGATGAGCATCGCCAGGACGTGCCCCCAAAACGTTCCCGCCGGCAAACGGGCAAGGTTAAACATTCCCGAGAATCCGCGCATCGCTTCCTGCAGCGTTTCGAGACCAATGAAGATCAGTCCGAAACCCGCCAGGGCCACTCCAAGCGATCGCCACCGGCCGCGACCCAGCAGCTTCATAAACGCCCCCACGCCCACCAGCGGCAAAGCATAGAACGCGATGCTCACTTTCAATCCCAGGAGCGACACGATCCAGCCCGTTCCCGTCGTCCCCAAGCTGGCTCCAAACACTACGCCGACCGCCTGCGGGAAGGTCAGCAATCCGGCGCTCACAAACCCAATCACCGTCACCGTCGTCGCACTCGACGACTGCACCATCGCGGTGACCACCGCGCCCGAGGCAAAGGCCTTGAAGGGCGTCCCCGTGAACTGCACCAGAGCCCGCCGCAGTGCATCGCCGGCAAACGCCTTGAGGCCGTCCGTCAGCAAGACCATCGCCAGCAGAAACAGACCAATGCCACCGACAAGTTGGAAGATAACGGACAACATTTCAGCAGCGTAGCACCCGGATGCGCTTCGGCGCCAGCCCGCGTCACTTCCTTACGCGCCCGTCATTCAAAACTTGATACACCGGTCACGCGGCGACGCCGCCGCCGACCCAACCGCCGATGACGTTATCTGAGGCTACCCTGACTCACAGTCCCGCCCGCGATCCATCCCCTCGTTCCTCCGATTTCGCCCAAGTACGCCCGGGGAAGCCCGGCGTGAATCCGCGCACCTACCGGGTGATCGCATTCACCCGGCACCCGTGTTTTTCGCAACCCGCCACGCCACGTTCCCCGACACGCTCCGTCCTTCTCACTGTGCGCCCGTCAGCATCGGGGTACTCTC
>JBBQEG010000044.1:0-21220 GCA_038320495.1 Opitutales bacterium
CAGCCCGGTTTCGCGCGAACTGCGTGAAGTGTTTCACCTCGAGTGACGACGGGAGCGAGGATCGCGGGGCGCGCGCTCCGGAACGTCGAAGGTACGCGCCTGATGGAACCGGTGTTACTTCAGCCAGCGCGCCAGCGGTAGTTGCTGTTGGCGGATTTCCGCGACGGCGAGTTCCGCCACCTTGGTGGCACCGGCCTCCACGAAATGCGTGTCGTCCTTTCGGCCGTAGGGGATTTCTGAGTACACGCCGAGCTCGATCCACATGAAGAAGCGACGCGAAGGTTCGTCGCCGGCCGCCTGCAGCCAGGCCGCGATGGACTGGGTAAGATCGAGCAGCGGGACCTTTTCCTCCCGCGCGACTGCGCGTACGGCGTCGGGATAGAGGCCGTGGGTATCGATGAGCTGTCCGCCCGGATCGAATTTTCGCCGCACCACGGGCGTGGCGAGGATCGGGGTGGCCTGGCGCGCACGCGTATCCGCAATGAAACGACGCAGGTTGTCGCGGAAGGTGGTGGCGGGATTCGTGTAGCGGACCGGGTCCTCCTTCTTCTCGTCGTTGTGCGCGAACGGAATGATGACGACATCGCCGGGCGCGAGGGCGGTGCGGACCTTTTCCCAGCGTCCTTCGTCGATGAAACTCCGGGTGCTCCGGCCGTTGACCGCGTGATTTTCGACTGTGACGCCGTCTTGTCGTCGGTGACCTTCTATTGCATCGTTACGGGATCGAAGAGTCGAGAGAGGCCCGAAGACTCGGCGGCCTTCGTTCGTTTTGTTCTCTTCTGTTTAATGGCCTGAGTTTCGGCTCGCTCCTGTATAGGCAAAGAAAACGTTGTCCTTTCGGTCGGCTGGCCGTTCGCTCTTCGCCTTCTTTAACGGTTTAAATTCTGCGTGGCAGGTCGCCGTTCGGCCCGCCCCTCGATTACGTCCTTCCAGCGATCCACGGGAGCGCGTCGAGGTCAACATTACCCCCGGTCAGGATGATGCCGACGCGGCGATGGGCCACTGGCACTTTTTGCGCGAGCACCGCGGCGTAGGGTACGGCGCCGGAGGGTTCGACGACGATCTTCATCGTTTCCCAAAGCATGCGCATCGCGGCGACGATCGACTCCTCGCTGACCGTGACCACGCCGTCGATGAGGCCTTTGACGATCTCGAAGTTCGGCCGGCCGATGGTGGTGCGCAGCCCGTCCGCGATTGTGCGCGCCTGTTCGAGCGGAATGACGTGTCCGGCGGCGAACGATTCGGCGGTGTCGCTGGCGCCGGCGGGTTCGGTGGCGATGATGGAAATCGAAGGCCGGAGCGCCTTCGCGGCCACACTCGCGCCGGCGAGCAAGCCGCCGCCGCCGACTGGGCAGAGCAGCAAGTCGAGGTCGTTGACGTCTTCGAGAAACTCGATCGCGGCGGTGCCCTGCCCGGCCATCACATCCCCGTTTTCGTAGGGATGAATCAAGGCGGCGCCGGTTTCGGCGACGATACGCGCGCACGTGCCCTCGCGAGAGGCGGCGTCCGGTTCACAGAGCGTGACGATGCCGCCATAGCCTTCGACTGCGCGGATCTTAGGTTTGGCGGAATTAGCCGGCATGACAATATAGGCGGGAATTCCGCGTAAGCGGGCGGCACGGGCCACGGCGGCGGCGTGATTGCCTGAGGAGTGGGTCGCGACGCCCAGGCGGGCGGACGCTTCATCGAGGGACAAGATGGCATTGGCGGCTCCGCGGGCTTTGAAAGCGCCGACCTTCTGGAAGTTCTCGCACTTGAAGAACAAGGTCCCGCCACAGGCGGCGTCGAGACGCTCACTCGTGAGAATGGGAGTGCGATGAATGTACGGACGGATGCGGTTGTGGGCGGCGCGAATAGCGGCAAGGTCGAGCGGCATGGCGTGGAGCAGCTTGCGCACGGCGGGCGGCGCATGCAACGTCGCGTATGGTTAAGAAACTTCTTCACACCCGGATGCGCGTCAACGACCTCGAGCGCACCGTGAAATTCTATGAACAGGCGCTCGATCTAAAAGTGGCGCGCCGCAACGTGTCGCCGCGCGGCGCTCAGATCGTGTTCCTCGCTACGCCGAACAGCGACGAGGAAATTGAAATCTGCCAGCTCGCCAACAGTCCGAGCGTGCAAGTGCAACCTGACTTGGTGCATCTCGCTTTTGAAGTGGAGGACTTGAAGGAGTTTACCGCGAAGCTGGAAGCGAAAGGGTTCAAGCTGAGCGATGGCCCCACGCCGACCAGCAGTGGATCGGTGATCGCGTTCATCGATGCGCCGGAAGGCTACGAAGTGGAACTGATCCAGCGCGCAAAGTAGCGCGGAGGCTTCCGATCCGATTCGATCCGAGTGACACAGGCATTCCTGCCTGTGATCCGGGGATCGGGTTTGCGAGCGGCGGGGGAGGTTCGGAGGTTTCGGGGTGACGGGCAGGACGGAGCGGAACAGACAGGAATGTTTGTATCACATGGGACCGACAGACACTTTACTTCCGCGCTTCCTGGCGTTCCCAGGCGAAGAGGAACTGTTGCGCGAGGCCGGCGAGCGGGCCAAAGTGCACGCGGCCGAACTGCGCCAGTTGCGGTGTGCTCCAGCCGTCGAGGCCGTAACGCCGGACGAGGGTTTTCAAAATCCAAACGTCCACCGGAAACGCCTCCAGGCGTCCGGCTCCGAAGAGCAGGACACAGTCTGCGACTTTCTCGCCGACGCCCGGCAGCGAGCAAAGCCGCTCCTTGGCTTCGAGGTAGGGGAGGGTTTCGGTTTCATCGAGCCAGCCGGGGTGCGCGGCCAGATACTGGGCCGTCTGGCTAATATAGCGGGCGCGGAAGCCCAGCAGGCAGGCGCGTAGTTCCGTTTCGGGTACACGCGCGAGCTCTTCCCAAGTGGGCAACCGATGAAACGGCGGCACCGCTGAACCCTTCGCGTTCTGGAGCCCGCGTGAGGTTTCATTGGCTCCCCCTTCGTTATTCAAGGGCGCGCCGTGGCGCTCGGCCAGCAACGCGATCATCTGCTTGATCTGCACGATCTGCTTGGTCGCGCTGCAGAGAAAGCCCAAGAGGGTTTCTCCGAACGGTTGGCGCAGAATGCGCAGGCCGGAGAGACTCACCACGCAGCGCGCGAGGTGCGGATCGCTTCGCCAGGGCAGGGTGTCGGTGAGCCCGGCGAAGTCGCGGTCGAGTCCGAGGTAGCGTGCGAGGGCGGGGCCGACGGCGTCACAAATCCCGGCGGGCGCGCTCCACTCCACGCGTTCGCGGGTGTCGAGGCGGAGACGGGCGACGTGGGCTCCCCAGTGGCCGAGCCAGGAGTTGTCGGGCAGGCGTTGCCAGCGGAAGGCCTGGCCGCCATCGAGCGTCTCGGCGAGCACGGACGGTGAGAGGGGCGGCAATCCCGCGAGCGGTTGCCAGCGTGACCACGCCGCGGATACGTCAGCCATGGTGACGGTGATTTTTCGGGCGGGCGGGGCTTCGCTGCGGTCGGCCGGACGAGAGGAAAACTCCGCGTTGGGCGGCGCGTGAGGTTGTGCCCATGAGTGTAGTTGCAGGTGGGATACGCCTCACTTCGCCGGCGGCTTTTCCCAGAGGAAACTTTTCTGCTCCGCGAGCACGCGGTCCTTCGCATCTTTCAGGGTCAACCGCCACGCGACCGGGTTGGCCTTCTCGCCGCCGGGCCAGTCGGCTCCGGTGACCCCGAGTTGAAACACGGTCTGCTTCGATTTGAAAGGCGCCGGAAACGTGAACGTGTGTGTCACGGGCGCATCGGGTCGAATCACCTCGAGTTCGAAACGGGCGTTGGCGGGCGTCGAGAGAGTGTGTTTCACGCGGACGAGAAAGTAATAGCCGTCGCGCACGTCCGGTTTCGTGCGCAGCACCACTTCCCCGCCCGACTGTTCGCCCCGGCCAAAGAATTCGCCGATGCGTTCGAACGACGCGGCGTCGCGCCAACCCGGCCACACACGCACAAACTCGACGTTGGCGGCGCGGGTGACGGTGGCACTGACCAGCAGCAGAAAACAGGAGAGGGCGAGACGCATGGGAGCGAGCATGGCGGGCGGGCTCAGGCGGGACAACGAAATCAATTTTGCAGTTTCACAATCTGGAAGCGACGGAAGATCAACGGTGCGGGAACCCAGCCTTTCACCGCCGGGTGAATGAGATAGGTTTGCGCGCCGACATGGATCGGGGCCACGGGCGATTCCTGGAGCAGCAGCGCCTCGGCTTGCTGGAGCATCTCATAGCGTTGTTGCGGGTTGGAGATCGTCTCCGCGCTGGTCATCAGACGCTCGTACTCGGGGTGATTCCAACCGGTCCAGTTGTACGCACTATTGGCGGTAAACATGCCGAGAAACGTCACGGGATCGGGGAAGTCCGCGGTCCACGCCGCGGTGGAAATGCCGTAGTTGAGCGTCTGCTGATTCTGTATCCACGTTTTTTGTTCAAACGGGGAGATCGTGGTGCGGATGCCGAGGTCGCGTTGCCACATGGCCTGCAAGGCCTCAGCGAGGCGCGGCATGATTTCATCGTTGCGGCATTGAATATCGATCACCGGTGCGCCGCGCCCCTCGGGAAAACCGGCGGCGGCCAGGAGCGAGCGCGCCTCCGTGAGATCTGTGCCAATGCTGGCTCTCGCGACGTAGCCGCCGGTGCCGGGCGGAGTGATGGCGGTGGCGGGCTCGCGGCTGCCCTGGAGCACAGCGCGGGCGATGGCGGGGCGATCGATGGCGAGTGATAGGGCCCGGCGCACGCGGGGATCGTTGAGCGGCGCGCGCGTTGTATTGAAGCGCAGGAAATTAATCTGCGAGGTGGGATCAATACGCAGTTTTTCGGGATCCCGCTCGCGCCACGAGGCGATTTTCGTGACCGGTAAGTTAAAGGTGACGTGCAACTGTCCGGCGCGGAATTCGCGTTCTTCGACATCGGGATTTTCGATCGGAAAGAAAATCACGCGTTCGAGTTGGTTGGTCGCGGCATCGCGATGATGGGGATTTTTGGCGACGATGATGCGCGCGTTTGGGCGCCACTCCGTGAGCATGAAGGCGCCATTGCCGACGAGATTTCCGGCGCGGGTCCACGCCGTGCCGCGTTTCGTCATGGCGTCGAATTTGGCCATCTCGCGGGCGTTGAGTGGAAACCACGCCGGCATCGAAACCAAGGCGGGCAGATAAGGTGTGGGGCGTTCGAGGGTGAGGACGAGCGTGCGCGGATCGGGCGCGACGAAACCGAGGGCGGATGGATCCGGGAGGGTTTTGCTAGTGTACGCCTCGGCGTTTTTGAGGGCGAACAGGTACCAGGCGTTATCGCTGGCGAAGGCTGGATCTAACACGCGGCGCCAGGCTTGGACAAAGTCGTCGGCGGAGAGGGAATCGCCGTTGGACCATTTGAGGCCCTCGCGCAGGCGAAACGTCCAGACGAGGCCGTCGGGCGAAACGCTCCAGGATTCGGCGACGGCGGGCAGCGGGTTGGTGGTTTTCTCGTCGAGGATGGTGAGTCCTTCGAAGAGGGTGTTGACGATAATCTGGTCGCTGAGAATGGACGCGAGATGGGGATCGAGATCGGCGGGCTCGGCGGCATTGCCGACGAGGAGGGTGCGCGTGTGAATCCCCTCGGCGACGGGTGTTTCGCGTTGTCCGCAGCCGGCGACGGCCAGGATTACCGATAAAAGGACGAAGGCACCACGGAAGGACGGACACATGGGCGGGAAGGCAATGCCGGTTCTGCGCGAGTGGCAAAACTGATTTCCGGAGTCTGGCGGGACTGTTGGGATCGCGAGTTCGAGAAACGAAGGCGTGGTAATCCGCAGCTGCGGGCTGGATTGCCGCTGGCAGCTGAGCCTCCACCGCAGTGACAAGCGTTTCAACGCGAGGCAGAGTCTTCCGATCTCGGCAGTTTGCGGACATCGCAGGCTTCCACATTTTTGTGCGGAGTTTCTGCGTAAGCTTCTAATAATCCCGGCAGTCCCGCGTCTAACGAGCGAACCCTCATGTTCACTTCCACCCCGAACTCCCGGGCTCCCTCGCATGAAGACGCCCGCGGTTTTCTGGAACGTACGATTGCCGATCAACAAACGCCGTTGCTGCGCTACGCCACGCGCCTGCTCAACGATCCCGATCGGGCGCGTGATGTCGTGCAGGATACGTTTGTTAAACTCATGGCGCAGCCGGCGGAGGCGGTTAACGGGCACACCGTCGAGTGGTTGTTTACGGTATGCCGAAACCGCGCGCTCGATGTCCTGCGCAAGGAGGGCCGCATGAAACGCTTTGAAGATGGGGAGATGGAAGCGGTGACGGCCGCCGAGCCGCGTCCGGGTCGCGCGCTGGAGCAGGCCGAAACGCAGACGGCGATCCTGGAACTGATCGAGCGTTTGCCGCCAAACCAACAAGAGGTGGTGCGGCTCAAGTTTCAAAATGGCTTTAGCTACAAGGAAATCTCCCGGATCACCGCCCTGTCGGTGAGCAACGTGGGCTTTCTGATCCATACCGCCGTTGCGCGTCTGCGCACGGAATTCGCCGCTCAGCGGCCGTAAGGAGACCGCACCGATGAACGACTTTCAGATTTTACCCAACGACCCGAAACTCACCGCCTATGCGCTGGGCGAACTCGAGCCGCACGAGCGTGCCGAGGTCGAAGCCGTCCTGCGCGCGAATCCCGCACTGCAGCATGAGGTGGAGGAAATCCGCGCCGCCGTTCAACACCTCGAAGTCGCGTTCGCGGCTGAGGCCGCGGACGTGCCGGTTGATGTCACTCAACGCGAGGAACCAGAGGCGGTGCCGGCCGGAGAGGCTGGTCGCGATGTGGACACCTATCGTAAACCGGGCGGCGCCGGAAAGATTCTGCGCTTTCCGCAGGTTTACTATATTGTCGGCGGACTCGCGGCGGCGTGCTTTGCGGTGATGGTCGCGCTGCACCGCGATGAGTTTGAAATTCGCGAACAAGCGCGGGTTGAAGCGCTCCGCGTCGCGATGCAAAAGCGCGGAGAGGCCGCGCTCGCTCAGTCGGGCACGACGGTCATGACGATTGAGCTACCGGCTGAGTCCGTGTTTGCCGCTGCGGCTGATGCGTCGGTGGCGGCGGGAAGCGGTCCTGCATCCCCTTCCGCACTCCAAGCGACGACTCCAACGCTAGGAGCGGTCGCGCCCGAGGGGCTCTCGTTGCTCGCACAGGCGAAGGCGGAAACGGCCGCGCTGGTGCGGGAGAAATCGGGTCCGGAGGCAAGCGCGAGGCAGGCCGTCGCCGAACGCGAGTCGTCTCAGGTTGCCCGGACTTCGTTGGTTGATGATCAAGCGCGGGCGGCGGCGTCACCGGATCGGGCCGGCCTCGTTTCTTCCAATGGCGCGATCACGCTGGCGAACTCCGCGGCATTACCACCGACCGTCTTTGGCGGGTCACGCAAACTGGGAAGCGTGGTGGCAGGAGCGGGCAATGGCCCGGAATCGTCGTCCTTGAGTCGGTTGCCGAGCACGCGTGCCCTTGATGCCCGGTTTGCTCCGGCTGGCGGGCTCGACCTTTATCCGGGCCCGCGCCGGAGTCTGCCGGAACCGATCGTGCCACTCGTTGCCGGCGTCCCGCACAACGCCGAGTCGTATTCGTTTATCCGTGACAACGCGTTTCTGGGCGTCGCGCAGAATCCGCTGTCCACGTTCTCGGTCGATGTGGATACGGCTAGTTACACCAACGTGCGTCGCCTGCTCGCGACCCGAAGTCTGCCGCCGCCGCACGCAGTGCGGATTGAGGAGCTCCTTAATTATTTTTCGTATCGTTACCCTGCGCCGATCAATGGCGCGCCGTTTGCCGTATCGATGGAAGTCGCCGATGCGCCCTGGGCTACGGCGCATCGTTTGGTGCGGATCGGGCTCAAAGGCCGGGAAGTCACCGCCGCGGCGCGGTCCGCGGCCAATCTCGTGTTTCTGATCGATGTCTCGGGGTCAATGAATCAGCCCAACAAGCTCCCGCTCGTGAAGGAGTCGCTCCGCTTGCTGCTCGGTAAATTGCGCCCGGATGACCGGGTGGCGATTGTGACCTATGCCGGGAGTTCGGGCTTGGCGTTGCCATCGACTCCGGTCGCACGATCGCGCGAGATCCTCGCGGCGGTCGACACCTTGCAGTCCGGTGGTTCAACTAACGGCGCGATGGGGATCCACCTCGCCTATGATATAGCGAAAGCAAACTTCCTGGCCGACGGCGTGAACCGCGTGATTCTGTGCACGGATGGAGACTTTAATGTCGGCGTGACCGGCCCCGGTGATCTGGTCCGGTTGATTGAGGAGAAGGCGAAGTCCAAGGTGTTTCTCACCGTGCTGGGCTTCGGCATGGGCAACCTCAAGGATGGTACTTTGGAGCAACTCGCCAATAAAGGGAACGGGCATTACGGCTATATTGATAACCGGCGTGAGGCGCAGCGGATGCTGGTGGATGATCTCACGAGTACGCTCGTAACAATCGCGAAAGACGTGAAGATCCAGGTGGAGTTCAACCCGGCGAAGGTCGCGAGCTATCGACTGATTGGATACGAGAACCGCGTGCTGGCAAAGGAGGATTTCAATAATGATCAGGTCGATGCCGGCGAGATCGGCGCCGGGCATACGGTCACAGCGCTCTATGAAATCGTACCCGTGACGACGGTGGCGGACTCCAGGGTGGTGGCCGCCGCGGTGGACGAGCTGCGTTATCAAACCAGACCGGTCGCGCCCGTCGTGCCGGCGGCTTTGGCGAACGAACTGCTCATCGTCAAAGTGCGCTATAAAGAGCCAGACGGCGACGTCAGCCAGAAGCTCGACTTCCCGCTCACGGATGCCGGGACGAGTTTTGAGAAAGCGAGCGGTGACTTCCGTTTTGCGGCGGCGGTTGCGCAGTTCGGGATGATCCTACGGAAGTCGGAGCACCGCGGCACGGCAACGCTGGGTCACGTGATGGCCTGGGCGGCGGATACCGCGAACATCACCGATGATCCGCGCGGCGAGCGCACAGAGTTTCTCGAACTCGCGCGGCAGGCGCTGGAGTTGTTGCGCACGGAGTGAGCCGGAAGTGATACAGACATTCCTGTCTGTAGTTCCCACTCCGCTTCAACAAGTGATACAGAGATTCCTGTCTGTAGTTTCGTTTTCCAACCTAATCCAATTCAATACAGAAAGGAATGTCTGTATCACTTCGGCACGACGAGTTGGTTGTCGATCGTGTGGCCGGGGGTGGCTTGTTGCACGACCTCGGCGGCGAGTTGCTTGTGGCTCTCCGTGGGAACGGTTCCGTTGAGACGGAGTGTGCCGTTTTCAGCTGTGACGAGGATGGTGATGCCACCGAGTTCGTCCTGACGAGTGAGTGCCTGGCGAGCTGCGCTCAAGGCCAAGGCGCGGGCATCGTTGGCGCTCGGCGCGAGCCTGACCTCTGTCTCATCAGTTCGGCCCGTGGGAGCGAGGACTTCGGCGGATGGAGTGGTCGCGCTGCCGCGAGGAGGAGAGGTAAGCGCAACGTAGTTGGGATCGGCGCGCTGAAAGTCCTCGACGCTAAGATTGGTGGCGAGTTGATGGCGGATGCCGCTCAGGTCGAGTCGATTGATCGGTACCAGGACCTCAAGGTCGCGTTCCGTGATATCTTCATCGAGTTCGACCAACGCGAACGCGCGACGGGTTTCCAGATCAATGATGATGTCTTCGACCTCGCCGACCTCCTGACCGGAGGCGCGGATATCCCGATCACGAAGGTCGGACGCGCGCACGTAGGGCGAAGCTGAGCGCTCGGCCTCGAGATCCCGGAGCTTGGAGGACGGCCGCGCCTGCGTTTCCGGTTCCGTCTGCGCGATCGCGTCCTCACGCGGCGGTCCGGTCACGGTGCTTTCCGCGGAGGAAGGGAAAGCGCCAGCTTCGGCGAAGAGTTCGGACATCTGCCGCATTTGTTCGTCGTCGATTCGAATGACGCCGGCATTGAACGCAGCTTTCAATAAAGCCGGCGCGCGATTCCAGCCGACGCGATTGATCCTGATGATATAGCCGTCGAGCCCCGCGGGGGCGGATTGCAACGCACCGATCGGCACCAGTCGGAGGGTTTGTCGAACGCCCAGAATGCCGCCGCTTGATACGACCGCGTAGATTATATCACCGGAACGTTTGTCGATGACGAAGTCGCGGATCGTTCCGAGCTTCTCGCCCTCAGCGTTATGGACATATCTTCCGGCGAGCTTGCGTAGCCCACGATCGATGGCCTCGGGCGAGGCGACTTGGAGTGTGCTGGAGGTTTGCGGGGAGCCGGCAAAATTGGCCCGGGCGCGCACGACGGTATCCTGGCGTAAATCCGGCGTGGCGACATCATCGTCCTGGGCGAAGGCGGAAGTTCCGAAAGCGGAACCCAATCCGATGGCGGTGACGGCGATCCACCCGCGGTGAGGCGAACGAGTCTTCATGGCAGTGGTGATTACACAGGCGATACAAGGTGACGTCGACTCGGCGCAGCGAGCCGCCGATCTCCATGTGTCCTCAGTCCGGCGGCGGACTCGACGGTGCCGCTCCAGTTGGCTTACGACTGTATCGGGGCGAGGACGATGAAAGTCTTGGTGAGAACTCCGATCCTCGTTGGATTACGGCAAGGTGGGGTTTTTCATCTGAAAGAAATGTGAGCCGGAGACGTCCGACAAGATCTTTGCCAGCGTGCAATATTATCTCGAGCCGGCGGGAACGATCACCGTTTCGGGTTCCCGCCTTTGGGTGGAAAACATGGTGTGTCCAATCAGTCGATCACGGCAGCAGAGGCAGGCTATGCCGGCGATCCTGAGTATGCCACGTACACCTTTCTCCGCCCTAGCAATGCGCCAGGGACGCGAAAAATCGATGGTCTCGAGGTCGAATACAGTCAGCAACTCGTGTTTCTTCCGCGAGCGCTGCAAGGGTTCGGCCTCTTCGGCTCGATCTCTCGCACGGCGGCTGATTCCCGGATCGCCAACCACGTGCCAAAGTCGGCGAACGGCGGCGTCCGCTATAGTAATCAAAAATTCAACGCGCAGCTCCGGAGCACCTGGTCGGCGGCTCGTTTCAATTCGCAGAACGCCAATGAGGAAATCTGGCAGTATGAGCGCATCATGTTCGATTTCAGTGGGGGTTACCGGATTAACGACACCTACGAGGTCACCTTGTCGGGTCGCAATATCCAGAATTCCCCAATCCGCACGTACTCGAATGAGCCTGGGATTCTCCGCGTGATTAGTCGGTACGGCGCCGCCTGGACGATCGGAGTGCGCGGGAAATTCTAAGAGTTTGATAATCCTCGTAGATCACGCTGACGGCGTAGTAGTTTACGAATAGATGGCGGTGCCTTTCAGGCGCCGCTTTTCGTGGGAGCTTGGTCGGCTGCGATTGGCCCGAGTTCTGGGACTCGAGCGGGTAGCCCGGGGTGTAAGTAGTTAGAAACTTGTGGATTATGCCGGCGCGATGATGGTGTGGATGGCACCCGTTTTTCCAGCGGCCTGAAGCCTCGGGAAGAGCAGGCAGGAATGCCTGCTTCATGACAGGGCAAGCGATCCGGCTTGACCGCGTTTTTGCAGCGTTCACCCATAGCGCCTGCTTCCCCTCACTTGACCGAGTGAGATGCGGTCAGCCAGAGCAGTCCGTGCCCGACGTTCGGCGGACTCAGTCGCAAACCTCAGTCTTACCTATTCATGAACCCCTCATCGCTTTGTTATCGGCAGCGCCTTTTCGCGGCGCTGCGTTCATCGTTCGTCGTCCCGCTGCTGGCGCTGCTCTTTGGGCTTTCGGCCGCCGCCCAAACGAGTGTCACCGGTTCCATCCAAGGACGAATTTTTAATCCGGCGACCCAGGAGTATGTCCGTAACGCCGAGATCCAAATCGAAGGGACCAATCAAGTTACTTACTCCGGCGATGATGGCTCGTATGTGCTGGTCAACGTGCCGGCGGGGGAGCGCACGCTTTCGGTGACTTATACCGGGTACAATCGCGAGACGTCGTTGGTCAACGTGACGAGCGGGCAGACTGCCACGCGCGACTTTGATCTGAGGGGCACCACCTTTCAACCCGGTTTAAAACCGGGTGCGAACGATGCCATTGTGCTGAGTCAGTTTGTGGTCTCGAGCGAACGTGAAGGCAATGCCAAGGCGATCATGGAGCAGCGCGCCGCCATCAACGTGAAGAGCGTGGTTTCCTCGGATAACTTCGGCGACATCACCGGCGGAACGGTGGGCGAGTTTATCAAGTACCTCCCCGGCGTCGTGATGGACTATGTCGATTCCGATGCGCGGACGGCTCGGATTGGTGGTCTTGATCCGAAGTATACCGGCGTAAGCGTCGACGGCATGACGATGGCGAGCGCACCATCGGCCTCGTTTGGTGGTAACTCGCGCCAGTTTGAATTCGAACAGGCCTCTATTAACGGCATCGAATCGATCGAACTCAATCGCACGACGACCGCGAGCATGGATGCCGACTCCCCGGCGGGTCGCATCAACATGCGCAGCCGGAGCGCGTTTGATCGGAAGAGCCGCGAGATTACGGCGCAGCTGACGATGACAGCCAATCAGTATACGATGGATTTGAAGAAGACTCCGGGGCCGTATGATGTCGATGATTACAAGATCCGTCCGGGCTTCGTCTTTTCCTATGCCGAAGCGTTCAAGGGAAGATTTGGCGTCCAGCTCACGCTCGGCGGCAACACGGTCGCGACCGAACAAGCCGGTGTCACCCATACGTTCAATTACGCTGATGCAGCGCGTGGGCCGGTAATCAGCCAGATTGCGTTTCGCGATGCGCCCAAGCTCTCGACGCGCGGTTCGATCAACTTCAATGTCGACTACAAATTCTCGCCCAATCTCTCGGCATCGTTGCGGACTTCTGGTTCACACTTTGACGACGGAACCAATCTTCGTCAGATCGTCTTCTTCGTGAATCCGGCCCAGGTGACGCCGGGATCATCGTTGACGAACATGACGGCGCTGGCGACCGCCAACGCCAACACCCGGGTCCAGATCAACACCAGCCGGCGTAACAAGCTCAACGATACGGTTACCTATACCCCGAAGCTTGAATACAAGCGTGGGGACGTGAACGTGACGTTGGGCGGTGGCTATTCCCGCAGTCGGACTGCCTACGAGCAGTTGACGGACGGATACTTCCAGGCGGTCACCAATCGCCTCACCCGGATCACCTGGCAGGGGGAGCGCACGAGCGTGACCGATGCGGATTGGAATATGACGCAGCTCTCGGGTTTGCCCTGGACCGATCCAGCGAGTTACAACCGGACCGATCCCTATACCAATAATGCCAACGCCACCCCCCAATCCGCTCGCAACCAAATCTGGGTGGGATATCTCGATGCGAAGAAGACCGTGAACGTCTTCGGGCTGCCGGTTCAGGTAAGTACGGGAGTGAAGGTGAAGCAGTCGGTGTACGATCTCGAGAAGAACGGTGCGCTGCAATATACGTATGTGGGTGCCGCGGGCTCGATGATCGCTCCTACGACCATGATTCCCACGCTGACGCGGTTTCCGTATGATGCCCGGGTTGGCGGCAATATTTCGACCTTGGGCATCCCGCTGACGGATCCCTACACGACCCGTGATCTGTTTGTCGCGAATCCATCGCACTTCACGCCCAACCTGATTAATAATCATATTAACGAAAACTATAGCTCGCGATCAGTGAAGGAGCAGATCGATGCGGGATACGTGGAAGGCAACACGCGTTGGAATGCGCTGCGGCTAAACCTCGGCGTTCGGCATGAGCGCACCCGCACCGTCGGCAAGACGCAAAATCTGATCCCTGCGGCCCAGGTGCAACAAGCCGGGTTCACGCCTAATACCATTCCTTTTGTCGACTACCAGTACCGTTATGGCCAGCGAGACAGTAAGTACGGTAGCTATGATAACACCTTCCTGAGCGGGGGGGCGAAGTATGCGCTCACCAAAAACCTCAATTTCCAGCTCGCCGGCAGTCAGTCCATCGGTCGTCCGAGTTATGGCAATATTGCCGGGGTCATTGCGATCAACGAGACGAACGAAACCATTCAAATTCCCAATCCTGATCTGAAACCGGAGACCTCCGACAAGATCTTTGCGAGTGTGCAATACTATCTTGAGCCCGCAGGAACAATCACGGTTTCCGGATTTCGGTTGTGGGTCGAAAACATGGGCGTGACCAATCAAACGATCACAGCCGCCGAGGCCGGTTACGCCAACGATCCGGAGTACGCCACCTATACGTTCCTGCGGCCGGGGAATGCGCCGGGCACCATCGAGATCGATGGCGTTGAGGTGGAGTATAGTCAGCAACTCGTGTTCCTGCCGCGGGCCTTGCAAGGATTCAGTGTCTTCGGTTCGATCTCGCGGACCAAGGCGGGTGCTCGTCTGGCGAATCACGTTCCGAAGTCGGCGAACGGCGGAATTCGGTATAGCAATCGGACGTTCAATGCGCAGATCCGCTCCACTTGGTCGGCCGCGCGTTTCAACTCGGCGAACGCCACCGAAGAGCTTTGGCAGTACGAGCGGATCATGTTCGATTTCAGCGGTGGTTATCGGATCAACGATACCTACGAAATCACGCTGTCGGGTCGCAACATCCTCAACTCGCCGATCCGCACGTATTCGAACGGACCCGGTCTCTTGCGCGCGATCAATCGTTACGGTGCCGCTTGGACGATCGGGGTGCGCGGAAAGTTCTAATCAATCGACGGCGATGACGGTCGAGGTGCGACCGGGTCGTTAAGTCGTTATAGATTTTGCCCAATATTCGCGGCGCCTCTGCGGAGGCGCCGCTTTTCTTGACGCAGGACGGACGCGTGAGTTTACGGAAATACGGTCGAGGCATTTCTCCTCAGCCGCGCACCACCGGATTTTTCCGCCCGATGTAATTCACGACCAAATTTGTCGGCAGTGTCTATCGATTGGTGCCGAAACGTTCGATCGGAAATTAACTTCGAGTGGACTAGAACTGCGTTACAATCGAGATCGATGCCCGGTGATTGGTGAATTGAACCGGGTTCTGCTCGGTCGCACGCCACGAATACGCGGCGATGATGGCCGTGGACTCATTCAGGGCGCGCACCACCGAAAACTTCGCGCCCCAAGTGCGGGCGTTGACCGAGTAGGCGATCATGGGGCGATCAAACGTATCCACTTCCCGCTCGGCCGACGCGATGGCGGCCACTTCTCCGCGCGGGTTTCCAGAATAAGTAAGGACATCGCCGTCTCGATAGTGCACGCTCGCGACGAGTCGGGTGACATCGGTGATGTCGTTTGATAACTCGAGTGTCGTTTGCGTCGCCTCGACGTCGAAAATGGGGGCGCGGGCATAATGGCGGTCGAACTGTTGGGAGAGCACCGCGCGCCAGCGGTCATCGAATCGTTTGCGAAGTGAAAACGTGAGGGAAGCGGCGGTGCCGCTGCGGCCGCCTTCATGGGCCTCGACATAGTCACCGCCGATTTCCGCGGAAAAGACCGGCGCTGTCGTACCGACGCCGAAGGTGTGCAGCCAGGCGGCGCGGGCTCCGGCGGCGCCGTTCAGCAGTCCGCGATAGCGCGGCCACCACTCTCCGGCGAAATGTCCTGTGAGCTGTAGGGCGTCGTCACGGCCAAAGCTGTAACGCTGCGAGGCCAGGATGTCGGCGCCGATTTCAAGCGAGTCGATCTGATCGACCGTCGCTTCGGCGTTGGTGGCGTTATCATGCCACGTCGCAAACGTCGTCAAGTTGGGCGCCCAGTTGTCCGCACGTAGAGGTGCCGTGGCCAGCAGTAGGCCGGCGGCGCACATGAGGAAACCAGCGTGGGCACGTGCCCGGAAGGACGCGGTCCGAGGGGCGACGTTGCGCCGGGGCCGCGTCAGGCTTACGGTTTCAGTTCCGACGTAGGAAGGGTGAGATTTCACAAAAGGGTACGCAGGACGTTCCAGACGTTACTGGCAACAACTCGGTGGCCGGCAGGATTGGGATGGATTTGGTCGCCGAGATTCAGCTTGGCCCGGCCGCCGACGCCTTCGAGGAGAAAGGGAACCAGAGCTGCGTCGTTTTCCCGGGCGACCGCAGGAAACATGGCTTGGAACGCGCGCACGTAGTCATCGCCGAGCGCCGGCGGCATCTCCATGCCGGCGACGACAATTTTTGCTTCCGGATACTTGCTGCGGACGCGGTCGATAATCTGTTGAAGATTTCGGCGGGTGAGTTCCGGGCTGATTCCGCGCAGGCCGTCATTGGCGCCCAAGGCGAGGACGAAAACATCGACCGGTTGACGTAGGATCCAATCGACCCGCCGCAGCCCGCCCGATGAGGTCTCGCCGCTGAGACCGGCGTTGACGATGCGCCAAGGCAGGTTTTCCGCGTCGATTTTTTTCTGAATCAACGCGGGATAGGCGTCGGCGCCGGGGTTGTCCAAACCATACCCTGCGGTCAGGCTGTCCCCGAAGAACACGATCGTCCGTGGCTCTCCGTTGGCGGCGTGGGCCGTCCGTGCGCCCAGGCTAAGGACGCACGCTAAAGAGAACAAGAAAGGCAGGTATCGGAATAAACTCGTCGGCATCAGCTCGATTTCGTGGCGTTCGTGTGTTTCGTGAGCCGTCAATGAGTGAGCAAACCATGCTGAAAGTCCAGCGGCTGACCAAAACGTATGCGACGGCGGGCGGTGATCTGACCGTACTTAAAGAGGTAAGTTTCGAGCTTTGCGCGGGCGCCAGCCTTGCGATCGTGGGGCCGAGTGGCAGTGGCAAGACCACGCTCCTCGGATTATGCGCGGGATTGGATCGGCCCAGTACCGGCGATGTGGTGCTTGCCGGGCAGTCGATTGGGGAACTGAGCGAGGATCAGCGTGCATTGGTGCGGAATGAGCACATCGGCTTCGTGTTTCAGAACTTCCAGTTGATCCCGACGCTGACGGCGATGGAAAATGTGATGGTGCCGGTCGAGCTCCGGGGCGAAGGCGGGCGCGAGGCGGAGGCCGAGGCGCAGCTGTTGCTTTCGCGGGTGGGGCTCGGGGCGCGCCACGAGCATTATCCGGTGCAGCTGTCGGGTGGAGAGCAGCAACGCGTGGCGTTGGCGCGCGCGTTCATGAACAAGCCGAAGATTCTGTTTTGTGATGAACCGACCGGGAACCTCGATGCGGACACGGCGCACGCGATGGTGGATCTGATCTTTCGTTTGAATCATGAACAACAGACCACGTTGGTGCTCGTGACGCACGACCTCGATCTCGCCCGAAAATGCGAACGCATTCTCCGCTTGAAAGGCGGCGCCGTCATCAGCGACGAATTGATGGAGCCGGCCAATCAAGCGACGTGACGCGACGCTGCCCCGCCTTTCCTTTCGTCGATCATGCTTTAGTCGCGCTCCTTCGTAGCCTTCGCTGGCACGCACTATGAATTTTATCTTCAAAATGGCCTGGCGCGATTCGCGGGCCTCGCGGCGGCGGTTGTTGTTGTTTTCGCTGTCGATCGTGCTTGGGATCGCGGCCCTGGTGGCGATCGGGTCCATCGGCTCCAATCTTGAACGTGGCATCGACGAACAAGCGCGCGGCTTGCTCGGGGCGGATCTGATTATTACCGGGCGCGCTGAGCCGAGTGCAGATCTCCGACGCTATATTGACGCGCTCGGTGCGGAGCAGGCGCGGGAAATCAGCTTTTCCTCCATGGTGGCATTTCCTTCAGCGCAGAACCTGACACGGCTCGTAAACGTCCGCGCGTTGGAAGGAAATTTCCCCTTCTACGGCGACTTCACCACGGACCCGCTCGATGCGCCGGCGAAGCTGCGGGCGGGCGATAATATTGTTATTCTCGAGGAAACCCTGCTGCGCCAATATAACGCGAAAGTCGGCGACACGGTGAAACTCGGCAACACCGAGTTCACGATTGCCGGTGCGCTGCAGAAACTGCCGGGCGAGTCGTCGGCGATCTCGGCAACGGTGGCGCCGCGGGCCTTGATTCCGATGGCGCAACTCGAGGCCACGGGACTCGCCGAGCGCACGGTGCTGGTGCGGCATCGCGTGATGGTGAAGCTGCCGGAAGGCAAAACGCCCGCGATCGTGGAGGCCGAAATGCGGCGAGAATTTAGGGCGGAAGGATTGGGATACGATACGGTGGCCGAAAGGAAGCGCGAACTCGGCCGCGTGCTTGAGAACATCGAGGGCTTTCTGAGCCTCGTCGGCTTCATCGCGCTCTTTCTCGGCGGTATCGGAGTGGCGAGCGCGATCCACGTTTATGTGCGACAGAAGATCACGACGGTGGCGGTGCTGCGCTGTCTGGGCGCGAGTGCGTGGCAGAGTTTTGCGGTCTACCTGGTGCAAGGCGTGGCGCTTGGCGTTTTCGGAGCCGCGGCGGGTGCGGCGCTCGGGTTGGGGATACAGTTTGCGCTGCCGCAATTGTTGAAGGATATCCTGCCCTTTGACGTGGAGTTTGTAATTGCGTGGCCGGCGGTGATGCGAGGGATGGGCGCGGGGTTGGTGATCTGCGTATTGTTCACGCTGCTTCCGTTGCTCGCGGTTCGGCGGGTCTCGCCGCTGGTGGCCATTCGCTCGGCGTTTGCGGAAAAAGTCGGGGTGGGATCCGACCCGTGGCGCATTGCAATAGTGATCTTTATCATCGCGGCAGTCGTCGGTTTCGCGGTGTGGCAAACCACCCGGTTGCGTGACGGTTTGGGCTTTGCCGGAATGTTATTGTTCGGTTTCGCAGTGCTCGCCGGACTGGCGAAGCTCGTCACGTGGGCGGCCCGCAAATGGTTTCCGCGCCGCCTGCCTTACGTCGTCCGGCAGGGCGTCGCGAACCTCTATCGGCCCAACAATCGCACCGTACTGCTGCTTGTCTCGCTCGGGCTCGGGACGTTCCTGATGCTGACGCTGTTTCTCACCCGCACGACGTTGCTCAACGAGATCGCGTTCACGAGTGGGGGCGGACGCCCCAATCTGCTCTTTTTTGATATTCAGGACGATCAGATCGAGGGCTTAAAGGCAACGAGCGCGGCGCAGGGCGCGCCGGTGCTCGTGCATGCGCCAATCGTCACGATGAAGATCGCGTCGGTGAAAGGAGTGCCAGTGGAGGAACTACTGCGGAACGTGCGACGTCGGGGCGAGGCTCCACCCGAAGCCAAGGCGGAGAAAACTGAAGGCAAGGAACAGGATGCCTCTCGCCAGCGCCTGCCGGGCTGGACGCTGCGACGTGAGTATCGTTCGACCTATCGCGGTCAGCTCGAGAGTTCGGAGCGGCTCGTGAGCGGCACATTTGTCGGCCGCGTGGAGCCGGGCGAGGCGATCGTCCCCATCTCGATTGAAGAAGGATTGTTGAAGGACATGGGGCTGACGTTGGGAGATGAAATCGAATGGGATGTGCAAGGCGTGCCGATGCGCTCTCGCGTGACCAGCGTGCGCGCGGTGGAATGGCGGCGGCTTGAACCGAATTTCTTCGTCGTGTTTCCCGAAGGCGTACTCGAACCGGCGCCGAAGTTTCATGTTGCCGCGGTGCGTACGACCGACGCGGAGCACTCGGGTCGGGTGCAGCGTGAAGTGGTGCAGGCGTTTCCCACCATCACGGCCATCGACCTCACGCTCGTGATGCAAACGGTGGATAGCATCTTCACCAAGGTCGCGTTCGTGATTCAGTTCATGGCGCTGTTCACCGTCGTGACTGGCATTATCGTAATGGCTGGTGCGGTGATGACGGGGCGATTCCAGCGGGTGCGTGAGACGGTGCTGCTCCGCACGCTCGGAGCGACGCAGAGCCAGCTCGTGCGGATTCAACTGGTCGAATACGTGATCCTCGGTGTGCTCGCCGCGGTGGTCGGTTGCTTGCTGTCGGTCGTGGGCAACGCGCTGCTGGCGAAATATATCTTCCGCATCTCGCCCAGCGTGCCGGTGCTGTTGCTGGTCATCGGGGCGGGCGCGGTGTGTGTGGTCACGGTCGTCACGGGCTTTCTATCGAGTCGCGGCATCACCAATCATCCGCCGCTCGAGGTGCTGCGGCAGGAGACTTAAGGTCGGCCGGGTGACACAGGCATTCCTGCCTGTGATCGGGGTTCGAGTCCGTAATTGGCGTTCGAGCCGGTGATTGGCGTCGAGATTTCGGAGCTCCAGGCAGGACAGACAGGAATGTCTGTTTCACCTCGCCACAGCCGGATCAAAGCGTTGCGTTGTTTCTCCATGCCACGCGTTGTTACTTTTAATTACACCCTTCGTGATCCCAGTGGTCGCGTGCTCGATACGTCTGCCGGCGGCGAGCCCGTCGCTTATCTTGAAGGGGCGGGTCAGATTATTGATGGACTTGATGAACAGCTGCGTTCGACCGCGGCCGGAGCGAAAGTCCGCGTCGAGGTTCCGGCCCGGAAGGCCTATGGAGAACGCGATCCCGCTCAGATACAGAAGGTGAGTCGCAGCGTGCTGCCGGTGGAAGGCGAGCTGAAGCTCGGTGATCAATTTCAGACTGGACCGGATCAGGCTGACCCGATCGTAACGGTTGCGGGCATTGAAGGCGACGAAGTGTTGCTCGATGGCAACCATCCGCTCGCGGGCGTCGATCTCACCTTCGAGGTCGAGGTCGTTTCCGCGCGGGAAGCCACCGTGGAAGAAATCAGCCACGGTCACGCGCATGGCCCGGGCGGCCACGCGCACTGATCCATCAAGGCGGAAGCGCGGTGTGAAAGGCCGTGAAACAGGGCCCTCCGACGAGGGCCCTGAACGCCAGACGCCGGCGTGCGGTGAGGCGGCTCAGCTATCGATCGCCCAGCCGGCCCGGTATTCGCGACGCAGATACGCGTTGGCGGCCGGGTCGTTGAGGAAACGTCCGGTCTTGCCGTCGTACTCCAGTTTTTTGCCTGCGCGATAGGCGGCCAGCCCGAGCGCCATCTGTTCGGTCATGAGACCGTTGTAATCGAAATTACATGACGTTTGCAGGTTTCCTTTGCAGGCGTTGATCCACTCCTCCTGGAAGCTGCCCATCTTGGGCGTGACCTGCTTCGGCTTCCGACCCTGGTAGTAAGACATGTCTGAGTCGTCGCCGACCGGAATGAGCATGCGGTTGGCGAAATCGGCCACGAGGACACCCTTGGATCCCTTGAACATCACGCCGTGTCCGATCTTGTTGAGATCGATATACGGGCGCGGTGACGTGGGCATATGGCCGCCCTGATACCAGCTCACCCGGATGGCGGGGCGCCAGTCGTTGGCGGGGTGATCGAAATGCGCGGTGAGCTCCACCGGAGTGACGTCCGGGTTGAAGGCTTCGCCGGTGGCCTCGATGGACGTCGGATGGGTGGCGTCGATCGCGTTCCACGCGAGGTCCATG
>JBBQEG010000045.1:0-20938 GCA_038320495.1 Opitutales bacterium
TGCTCTACGGGGTTGCCGCGCTCGGCGGCGTGGTGAATATCACGCCACGGTACCCGCGCTCCAAGCCGCAGAGTACGATGCGACTCGGCATCGGCTCCGACGGCTTTCGCCGGGCCGAGCTTTATCAAACGGGTCCATTGCTCCGCCCCCGCCCGCAACGCGGCGTGCTCAACTATGGGATTGGGCTGGTCGACCAGGAAATCGGCGGCCCGGATGATTTCGACGATCGCTTCCGGCGGCTCATTACTCCGGCTCTGGATTTCCAACCTTTCGACACCACGACGATCTTCGTCGATGTCGAATACGGTGTCTTCAAGATCAAAGGTCATCAGTTCAAAGACGTCATGGATGCCAGCGGTGGCACCGTCCGCAACGCCTTCGGCCTCCGCGTGGCGGAAAACGTCGACGACTTCAACGACCTGGTCGGCGTCGCGCGGGATCGATTCGGCCGCAACCGCTCCTTTCGTCTCAGCGGAGGCGATACCTTCGTCGAGGACGATTACTTCAGCGGCACCGTCGAGCTTACCCAACGATTGTTCACCGGTCTGAGCCTCGCGGTCTCGGCCAATTACTCGGATAAACTGACCCATCGCCGAACGGTCGATTCTCAACAGGTCGTGCAAGCGACGACCACGGATGACACCATGCCTGATAGCATCGGACTTTGGACCCACGTTGGGCCAAGCCCCCACGACCTCGCCCAAACCGCGTGGAAGACCCTCCAATACCAATGGTCGAAGGCCCAAACGCATAAGTATATTCGCCAGGCCCGGGTCGATCTCAACTACGATTTTGCCATCGGCGGCTATCAACAAAGCATTCTCATCGGCCGCATGGACCAGAATGTCGAGCAAGCGAATCTCTTCACGACGCAGGTCACGAGCAATGTGCCGGGCGGAACGAATCGCTCTTTTATCCCCTTCAACGAGGTCAGCGAAATCCGCTACCGCGGCGAGACTGTCCGGCCGTTCCGGGACG
This sequence comes from Opitutales bacterium, assembly GCA_038320495.1. GTDB lineage: Bacteria > Verrucomicrobiota > Verrucomicrobiia > Opitutales > Opitutaceae > ER46. Next base: position 979 of record JBBQEG010000045.1, read on the forward strand.
ATATCTTTCTGGAATGGAACACCGGCCACTACGCCGTTTACCAGGGCCGGTGGGGGAAGAACCGCCAGGGAGGGAATCTCATGACCCTCATCGGCGGATTGCGCTGGGATCGTTATATGGTTCGCGACCTCCAGTATACATTCCAAAAGGCCGATGCCGCCCAACCGGACAGCGATGTGGCCAACTGGGTTCGCCCACCCAACTACGATGCCAATGCCACCAGCCTGCCGGGCCAGATTCCGAAAGTTGAAGGTTATCGCTTCGGTGGCAAAGTTCAGCGGGAAAGCGCCCCCACCATCGGCCTTAGTGTTGCCATCAACCCGGACGTTTCCGTCTACGCCGTGTCGGCCGGCGGAGTATTCCCCAACACCGGCCAGCGGGATGGAGCGGGCTATCCGTTCAGCGCCGAAACCACTCAGAGCAAAGAAATCGGCGCGAAGTTGGAGATATGGAGAGACCGCCAGAACCGCCCGCGCCTTTCCGCGTCGGCCGCCGCGTTCCGGATCGACCGCGCCAATGCCATTTATAATCTCTTCTGGGCGCCTCAGCCACGCAGCAACAACCAGGCAACGCTACGCGCCGGTTTCACCGCCAACACGGACGTGCGCGGCAATGGCTCGGGTGGGTATTCCGTGACCAATTCGGCCTTCACCAGCTTCCAAACCGGGCAACCCGTCACCTATCTCCTTCCGATCAGCTATGTCCCGCCCGGAGATCTCAGTCATCCCCGCGTCGTCGGCGCGCCGCAGCAAAGCGACTTCATTCTCGTCGACTACGGTTCGCTGGGAAGCGCCACGACCGACCCGCTCCGGCGGGCCCTCGATGCAGCGGCGTCAGACCGCAGCAATGTCACCGCCCTGCAAACAACCACGGTGGGAACGGGCCCGGACGCCATCAACGCCAACAATGCGTATATGAACCGGAACGCCGACGCGACTTACCACGACCGGACGGAAGGATTTGATCTGCAGCTGGTCGCGAATTTGACGGATAATCTTTCGTCGGTGCTGACCTATACATACCTGCGTCAAGGAATCACCGGAGGGCTGAAGGTTACTGATCAACCGAAGAGCACCGAGTACGACTCGTGGTGGAACTTCATGGGAATTCCCCTCCAGCAGCGCCGGGCGGATCTGAACGAATCCAGTTACGACTTTTCCGCCGGAATCCGCGGTGCCCGCACGATCGATAATCCTCGGAACGCTCTGTCCTGGTGGACCAAATACACAATTCCCGACGGTCGCCTGCGCGGCTTCGATATCGGAGTGGGCCTGCTTTATAATGGAGAACGCCAGAGCCAGGTGAGAATTAACAATGGCGGCCGGAACTTGAGTGATGCCGAAAACCAGCGCTTCAAGCCGCGTCTCGCCGCCGATTACAAGGTAAACCTCGGACTCGGTTATCGCGTGCGGATCCGGGACCGCGGGTGGAGTCTCCGCTTGAATATCAATAATCTCCTGGATGAACAAAAGAAAGTCGTCCACGGAACCAGCACCTTGTTTATCAATCCCGCCGACGGCGCGCTCGTAAGTTCAACGACGCCCGATGCCCAACGCATCACAGTCCCCGAACGTGCGGTCCGGTATTACCCGCCCATCTCCTTCCGGCTGGTCGCGGGCGTGGAGTTCTAACCCGCCGGCCGTCCCCGCTTCGCTTGTGCATTGACCGGTGATGCAATGGGCGATTCCTCAACATAAAGCAACGCGACAGGAGGGCCAAGGCTCGCGGGACGGCGTGCTTAGCGGGACACCCGCCCACCCCGGATCTCGCCGCGCCGATCTCCGGTTTCCTGTCCGCGGGTCTCGATGAACGCTTTGAACCGCTGCCGGTCACCTTTCACCCACACCCTCGCGATACCACGTGCATCTCCCGCTTTCTCCACCACTATGCTTGCACCGGTTGCTTCGGGCTTGTGAACTCCCGGAGTTGTTAGTCGGTCCAGTCAAACGTCTCCCTACTGCTTCGCTTCCCTATGAAAGATCATCGTTTTGGAACCAAGGCCCTTCACGCCGGGCAAAAACCCGACCCCACCACCGGCTCGCGCGCCGTCCCACTGTATCAGACGACGAGCTACGTCTTTCGCGACACGGAACATGCCGCGAACCTTTTCGCGCTGAAGGAGCTCGGGAACATCTACACGCGGATCATGAATCCGACCACGGATGTATTCGAACAACGAATCGCCGCGCTCGAAGGCGGCAGCGGCGCCCTGGCTCACGCGTCAGGCCAGGCAGCCATTACCGATGCCATCTTCAATCTCGCCGGCGCCGGCGACCACATCGTTTCTGTGGCGCAACTTTATGGCGGGACCTATAATCTTTTCCATCATACCCTGCCCAAGCTCGGCATCGAAGTGTCGTTCGTCGACGCCGACGAGCCCGAAAGCTTTCGGCGCGCCTTGCGACCGAACACAAAGGCTTTTTACGGAGAAGGTCTGGGCAACCCGGCATTGAATATCTTTCCCTTTGAGGAAGTCGGTAAAATTGCCCGCGAGGCCGGCGTGCCCCTGATCATCGACAACACCTGCCTCTCGCCGTACCTGAACCGCCCGTTCGAGTGGGGCGCGAACGTGGTCGTGCATTCAACGACCAAATACATCGGAGGTCACGGCACCTCCATCGGAGGCATCGTGGTTGACGGCGGCAATTTTGACTGGGGCAATGGCAAGTTTCCCGGCTTCACCCAACCCGATGCCAGTTATCATGGGCTGGTGCACTGGGATGCCTTCAAGAGCTTCCCTCCCGCCGGTGGCGCCAATGTCGCTTACATCCTAAAAATGCGGCTGCAGCTCCTCCGCGATATCGGCGCCTGCATCTCACCTTTCAACGCGTGGACCGGGTTGCAGGGATTGGAGACGCTTCACTTGCGCATGGAACGGACGTGTTCCAATGCGATGCAAACAGCCGAGTTTCTTGCCGCCCACGACAAAGTCACCTGGGTGAACTACCCAGGACTCAAGAGTAGCCCGAATCACAGTGCCGCCAAAAAGTACCTCAACGACGGCTTCGGCGGCCTGATCGGTTTCGGCGTCAAGGGCGGCTATGAAGGGGGTCGGAAGCTAATCGAGAGCCTTAAACTATTCTCGCATCTCGCTAACATTGGCGACGCGAAGTCCCTCGCCATCCACCCCGCGAGCACCACGCACAGCCAGCTCACCGCCGAGGAGCAAAAAGCCTCCGGCGTGGCTCTCGATTACGTGCGGCTCTCGATCGGCATCGAGGACATTGCCGATATTCAGGCGGACCTCGAACAAGCCTTGGCCGGGCTTTAAGCCGTCCCTCACGGGGTCGCCGGCGAGCGAATTCGCCGCTGGGATACTGACGATGGCCACGGATCCCGTGGACCCATCGTCAGTCACGTCAGCGATCCTTCCGCTGGAAGCCGCTCACCACCGCAACGGCTCGAAGCACTCCACTACGCCAGCCCTGCGCGCAACGCGTTAATCACAACCACGTTTTCCTGATTCCACCTCAACGTGGCTGGGCCGTCCGGCTCGGCGTGAGCGCCCGTGCGGTGCCTCCGCCAGAAAATCCATTCGTACCCGTTCGATTCACCACCGCGGCTTGCACCCGCTCGGACGAACAGGCTGCAACCACCGGGGAGGGCCTACCGCAGGAAAACTCTGCAGCCCGCCCTTAATCCGCGTCGTAAATCTGCACGCGTTTCCAGAACGTTTTGAAGGTGTTGATGAACTCCAGGTGAATCGGATCGACCTGGTAGGCGTCATGCGCGGCGATGTCCTTGCAAATCACGGTGAGCGCCACCGAATAGCTGTCATCGATGATCGGGCGTTTCTCGGTCTTGGCCGGTTGGCCCACAAAAGCCTGCTCCACGGCTTGAATGCCGGCGAGCGTCCCGACGCCATTGATAAAATCGGCGTGCTGCTGGGCAGTGAGTTCAGGTTTGAGCCAGAAATAAACGGTGTGAACGAGCATGGGAGCACCAGTAGGCCAGCGGACGCGCGGGCCTCAATCGTAATGTGTGTCACCGATCAGACTTCCGCCCTTGCGGACCGGATTACGACGTCATCGCATCGAGCCGCGCGAGCTCTTCGCCGATATTGAAGTTCATCGGCAAATCCGGATCCGGCGACGGTACGGCGGAGAGCAGGATTTTGGTGTAAGGATGCTGCGGCGCGGAGAAAATCTCAGCCGTCGAAGCCAGCTCCACGATCCGACCTTTCCGCATCACTGCCACCCGATCACAAAACCCGCGCACGACATCGAGGTTGTGCGTCACAAATAGATACGTAAGACGAAACTCCCGCTGCAGCTCCTGCAGCAAGTCGAGCACCTGCGCCTGGACCGACACATCCAGCGCCGAGGTCGCCTCATCGCACACGATCAATGACGGCCGCATGATCAAGGCCCGCGCGATCCCGATCCGCTGCCGCTGCCCGCCGCTAAACGCATGCGGATAACGCGAACGGTGCTCCGGCTTCAGCCCCACGCGTTGTAGAATTTCGGATACGCGCGCGTCGAGCTCCGCACCGCGCGCGAGTCGGTGTATGACCAGTGGCTCGCCCACAATATCCCGCACCGTCATGCGCGGATTCAGCGATGAAAAGGGGTCCTGAAAGATCATCTGCGCGTGTTGCCGGACGGGCTTTAATTCCCTCGACGAAAGCACGGCCAAATCCACGCGGCGTCCGTCCGGCAGCCGAAACAGAACTTCACCCGCGGTCGGATCCATCGCGCGTAAAATGCAGCGCGCCGTCGTCGTCTTGCCCGAGCCACTCTCCCCCACCAACCCCAGCGACTCACCCGGCGCCAGCTCGAAACTCACATCATCAACCGCCTTGCTCACTCCAGCGACCCGGCGGCGCACTCCCGGAGCGTACAAGGGAAAATGCTTGGTTAGCCCGCGGACCGACAACAGCGGCTCCGACATAACGGCTGATCCCACGGACGGCGATGTATGAAGCGGCTGATTCACCGTAGGATCACTCGCCGTCCACCCGGCGCATCAACGCCGCTCGCGCGGCATATCGACGCGATGGCAACGCATCCAGTAAGGTGCGCGTGTACGCTTGCTCCGGATTCTTGAGCACGCCCCGCACCGTACCGCGCTCAACGATCTCGCCGTGACGCATTACCGCCACGTCGTCCGCCATCTGCGCCACCACGCCGAAGTCATGTGTGATCAACAACACCGCAAAACCAATCTCCCGCTGAAGTGTTCTGATCAGCCCGAGAATCTGCGCCTGAATCGTAACATCCAGCGCCGTCGTCGGCTCATCCGCGATCAACAACTCAGGGCGGCAAACCAGCGCCATCGCAATCACCACGCGTTGCCTTAGCCCGCCGGAGAGTTCGTGTGGGTACTGATGATAACGCTGCGTCGCATCCGCTATCCCCACCCGCTGCAGCATGTCCAAAGTCAGCCGCCGCGCGGCCGCCGGACTGACGTCCTGATGCACCAAAATCGCCTCATCGACCTGACTTCCCACCGTGTGCACCGGCGACAGCGCAGTCATGGGCTCTTGAAATATCATGCTCACCAACCCGCCCCTCACTTTAAAAAGCAGCCCGGACTTTTCATCCAGATGCGCGATATCGATTTCCCCTTCCCGCCGCGATCGCAACAGGATGCGTCCGCCGATAATCCGCCCCGGTGGCTGCACCAAACGTAACAACGACGAGGCCGTGACACTCTTGCCACACCCGGACTCGCCGACGAGCGCCAGCGTGCGTCCGCGACCGATTGCAAACGACACGTTCTGCACCGCGCCAACGACGCCATCGCGCGTGAAAAACGAGACTCGCAGGTTCTTGACCTCGAGCAGAGGGGACGACGCTTGCGCGCTAACTGATGGGGTGGGGTCGCTCATTTTCGCCAAACCGGCAACTCGTGGCGCGGCCATCCGAGCACGATTCGCGAAGAACTCAATCTCAGCCGAAAAATTCATGACAACGTCGGGGCTCCCCTGCCGCCATTGATGGAGGGTCGACCTCCAATCGCCCTCCCAACAAAGGCGGAATCCGACCCGCCAACTCGCACCGCCCGCTATCGATCCGAATACGGATCGCTCGCGTCCCGCAGACCGTCTCCGAGAAAATTGAAGCAGAGCACCGTCAACACGATCAGCACAACCGGCATCAGCAACCACGGATAATTGGCGACCGTTTGGATACTCATACAATCCTGCAACATCACGCCCCAGCTCACGATCGGCGCCCGTAGCCCGAAACCAAGAAATGAGAGCGAGGTCTCCCCCAGAATCATCGCCGGAACACTCATCGTGAGCACCACGATGATGTGGCTGGTAAATCCCGGCAGCAGGTGCCGAAACAGAATCCGTCCGTGCCCGGCCCCGAGTAGGCGCGCCGCCGTCGCATAGTCCTCCTCGCGCAACGCCAGAATTTTTCCTCGCACGACCCGCGCGAGGCCGGTCCAACCCAGCAAGCTAAGCACAAGCGTGATCGCGAAATAGGTCCCCAGCGGCGGCCAATGCGTCGGTAGCACCGCCCCAAAAGCGAGCCACAGCGGAATCTGCGGAAACGCATTCACGATCTCGATCAAGCGCTGAATGACGTTGTCAATCGCACCGCCAAAGTACCCCGAGATTCCGCCGATCGTCACGCCGAGCACAAACGTCACCAGAATCGAAACCAACCCCACCGACAAGCTGATGCGTGAACCATAAATCAACCGGCTGAAGATATCGCGACCATGCTCGTCGGCTCCCAGAAAATAAAACGTCGGACGCAATCCGTCGGCGCTGCGGGTTGTTTCTTTTGTCCCGAAGAATCGCCGTTCACCGGAGATCAAACCCCAAAAACGATAACGCTCCCCGCGCACGAAAAACCCGAGCGCGATCACCTGCGTCGGGTCCTCAATATACGTGCGTTTAAAGGTCAGCGGATCCACGCTCACCTTCATGGCCACGACATGGAGGCCGTGCTCCCACGAAAATCGCGGCAACTGCGGCGGACAATACACGTGCGGCAGGTCACGCCACTGGCGCGTGTAGGGAGCGAAGAACTCCGCTCCGGCCGCGAGCACGTAGAGCACCGCCAGCAGGAACAATGACGCGAGGGCGAGCCGGTGCTCAACGAAGCGACGCCGAATCAGCGCCCAATGCGAGAGCGAACCGGGTTCCACGCTCGGGCTCGTCGGCGGTTCACGTTCAGGGGTTTTGGCTACGGCCGCCATCGAGCGCAGAAAGAATCGGGCCGCAATCGCGCGCAAGCGACAAGTGCGATCGATCGGCACGCGGACTAAACAGACGACCCGCGCCTCATTCGGCCCCCGGCAAAGCTTGGCCGTCCCGGCCGGGGCCTCACGCGGTTTTCACTGTTGCCAGTCACGCCGCGCGTGCCCTCCTTCAAGACCCCGCTCGCACCCCTCTGTCCTTATGAATTTCTTTGTCTCGCTCCGTCGCTTTTCAGTCATCGCCGTCGTCGCCGCCACAGGCCTGCTCTGGGTCGGAGGCGGTTGTAGCAAGCAGCCCGGCGCTGCCGCCACCGGAGCCAAAGCCGACGCGATAAAAATCGGCTTTCTCGTCAAACAGCCGGAAGAACCCTGGTTTCAACTCGAGTGGAAATTCGCCCGCCAAGCCGCCCAGGACCTTGGGTTTAATCTCGTCACCATCGCCGCACCCGACGGGGAAAAGGCGCTCGCCGCGATCGACAATCTCGCGGCCAGCGGCGCCCAAGGCCTCATCATCTGCACGCCCGATACCAATCTCGGCCCCGCGATCGTCAGCAAGGCCCGCAACGCCAACCTGAAACTCATCGCCGTCGACGATCAGTTCATCGGAGCCGATCGCCAGCCGATGACCAGTGTTCACTACCTCGGAATCTCCGCCCGCAAGATCGGCGAGAGTGTCGGCGAAACCCTGGCCGCGGAAATGAAAAAACGCGGCTGGCCCGCCGCCGAAACCGCGGTGTGTGCGATGACCTACGACGAACTCGCCACCGCGAAGGAACGCACCGATGGTGCCATCGATGCCCTCGTCGCCGCCGGTTTCCCTCGCGATCGTGTTTTCAAAGCGGCGCAGCGCCAAACCGATATCCCGGGCGCGATGGACGCCGCGAACACGCTGCTCACCCGCCATCCGCAGGTGAAATACTGGCTGGTCTGCGGCAACAATGACAACGCCGTCCTCGGTGCCGTGCGAGCCCTCGAAGGTCGCGGCATTCCCGCGGAAAATGCCATCGCCGTCGGCATCAACGGTACTGACTGCATCGGCGAACTCGAGAAAACGAAGCCGACCTCATTCTTCGGCTCGATGCTGCTCTCCGCGAAAATCCATGGCTATCAAACCTCCGAGATGATGTATAAGTGGATCAAAAACGGCATCGAGCCACCCCTTGACACGCGCACGGTGGGAGTGCTGATCACGCGCGAAAATTTCCGCCAGGTGCTTAAGGAACAGGGCATCCGGGATTAATTGAATGATGCTTGCCCGGACCTCGCCGCGGAGCCTCCGCGCCGCCAAATCGGCCGGCGTGAAATGCCGGGGTTAGCACGCGCATGACCTTGCCGTCCGCTGCCACCCTCGCGTTCGACCGCGTGTCGATGGAATTCCCCGGCGTGAAGGCGCTGCAGGAGGTATCGTTCGCGGTGCGCCCCGGTTCCGTGCATGCGTTGATGGGAGAAAACGGCGCCGGCAAATCGACCTTGCTGAAAATTCTCAGCGGCGCCTATCGCCCGACGGCTGGCACGGTGGTGATTGATGGCGAAGCCTGCGCCTTTCCCGACACCGGAGCCGCCCTCGCGGCCGGAGTCGCCGTGATTTACCAGGAGTTACACCTCGTGCCGGAGATGAGCGTGGCCGAAAATCTCTTCCTCGGCCACCTTCCGCAGCGCGGCGGATTTGTGAAACGCGCGGCGCTGTACGAAGCCGCTCGCGCGCAACTCGAACTCATCGGCGAAGCCATCGATCCCGGCACCAAGGTCGGCCGGCTCCCGCTGGCGCAGCGCCAGATGGTCGAGATCGCAAAGGCCCTGACCCGGGGCGCGCGCATTATCGCGTTCGACGAACCGACGAGCAGCCTCTCGGATCGCGAGGTCCAGCGGCTGTTCACGATCATCCGCGAACTGAAAGCGCGCGGCTGCGCCATCCTCTACGTTTCTCATCGCATGGACGAGATCTTCGCCCTGTGCGACGCCATCACGATTTTGCGCGACGGCCAGCACGTGGAAACGGCGGCGTTGGACACGTTGACCCGCGATGTGGTCGTCCGACGCATGGTCGGACGCGAGCTTGCGAATATCTATAACTACACACTGCGGCCCCACGGTGCGCCCGCGCTCACCGTCGAAGCCTTGACCGGTCCCGGACTCGCGGAGCCGTTTTCGTTCAGCGTCGCAGCGGGAGAAATTCTCGGATTCTTCGGCCTGATCGGCGCGGGGCGAACGGAGTTGCTGCGCCTGATCTTCGGCGCCACGCGCAAGACCAGCGGCACGATTCGGATCGCCGGCGAGGCGGTCGAGATCCGCTCACCGCGCGATGCGATTGCCGCCGGCATCGCGCTTTGTCCGGAAGACCGGAAGAAGGAAGGCATCGTGCCGATCCGATCGGTCCTGGAGAACATCAACCTCAGCGCCCGCCGCCGGAAAGCGCGCGCCGGTATTCTCATTAATGATACGTGGGAGCACGGCAACGCGCGGGAGCGGATCGATCAGCTGCGCGTGCGCACGCCGTCACCGCGCCAGCTCATCCGCAATCTCTCGGGTGGCAACCAACAGAAAGTCGTGCTGGGACGCTGGCTGTCGGAACCCGTGAAGGTGATCCTCTTCGACGAACCGACGCGCGGCATCGATGTGGGCGCGAAGAGCGAGATCTATACAATCATGCAGGGTCTGGCCCGCGACGGCGTCGCGGTGATCATGGTTTCCAGCGAACTCCCCGAGGTCCTCGGCATCGCCGATCGCATCGCGGTGATGCGCCAGGGCCGGATTGCCGCGATCGTGGACCGCGCCGAAGCCAGCGAGGAACGGTTGCTCACACTCGCGCTTCCCGTTGAAACGCCGGTCACACCGGCGTGAGGACGTGAAGGCGTAAAGGCGCGACCCAAGCGAGAACACCCTACCGTCGTTAGAAATCCCCCTCTCCTCTTTCGCGCAGCGCAACCGCTCGCTGTCCGTTTTCCAACGCTCACCTGAATGACTCCAGCCCCTTCCGCTCCTCTGGTCGCCCCGCGTCATCCTACTGCGATCGGAACGTTCTTCGACAAGGCCGGCATGTTGCTGGTGCTCGCATTGCTGTTCCTCGGTTGCTCGCTCTTCGTTGATAATTTTCTCACGTGGCGAAACATGCAGGGGCTCGCGCTCGCCGTTTCGATGACGGGCATGGTGGCCTGCACGATGTTGTTCTGTCTCGCGGCCGGCGATTTCGATCTGTCGATCGGCTCAGTCGTCGCATGCGCGGGCGTGATTGCAGCGGTGGTCATCAATCGCACCGGGAGCATTACCATCGGCATCGCCGCGGCGATTGGCTTCGGGATCATCGTCGGCTTGGTGAATGGCTTCGTAGTCGCGAAGCTGCGGATCAACGCGCTCATCACCACCCTCGCGACAATGCAGATTGTGCGCGGACTTGGTTACATCGTATCCGATGGGCGCGCGGTCGGCATCACCCAGGAATCGTTTTTCACGTTGGGCAATTCGAGTTTCCTTCAGATTCCGACGCCGGTCTGGATCACGATCGCGTGTTTCGCGCTCTTCGGGCTGATTCTGAATCGCACGGTTTTCGGTCGCGACACGCTCGCGGTCGGCGGCAATAGCGAAGCCGCGCACCTCGCCGGTATCGCGGTCGATCGCGTGAAGATCGCCATCTTCGCCGCGCAAGGCGGCATGGCCTCGTTTGCCGGCGTGGTCCTCGCCTCGCGGATGACGAGTGGGCAACCCACCACCTCGCTTGGGTTCGAACTCGAGGTGATTTCCGCCTGCGTGCTCGGTGGTGTTTCGTTAACCGGTGGAATCGGCAGCATGGCCTTCGTCATCGCGGGAGTGCTGATTATGGGCATTGTGCAAAACGCGATGAACCTGCGCAACATCGAGCCGTTCTATCAATACGTCGCGCGCGGCGGAATTCTGCTCGGCGCCGTCTTATTCGATCGCTGGAAGCGCCGGAAGCAAGGCGCCTGAGCAGGCCTCCACGCGTGTCCGCTGCGCCTTGAGCGCTCCGTTGGTGCGGGCGCTCTTCGAGGCGGGTTCGTGCGACGGTCTTGGCCTTGCCCAGCGGTCAGCCCTGATCTCGATCTACGCGCACCGGCAGCGTCGTGCCCTCGTTCCACTGTCCCTCGACCATCAGCGTCGTTGCCTGCTGCGGCAGTCCGCGTTCATGGCGCTCGACTAAACTGATGAGGGTATCCAAAGCGAGCGCACCAATCAGGTGTCCGTTTTGATAGACGCCCGTGACCGGAGCCCCCACGTGCGGACAGGCCAGGAGGGCCAACCCCACATCTTCGGGCACGCGCCAGCCAGCTCGCGCGAGCGGCTCGGTCAGAACGTCCGCCGCAGGAGTGATAATGACATCCGGGTGTTCACGTTTCAACCAGGCTTGAAGAATCGAAACGTTACTCCGGTCATCGAGGTAGAACGGAGAGGCGAGTTCCAGTTCCGGGAGCATCTCACCGCCCACGCGGTAGCCCCCCTCCCAGCGCCCTTGGAACCGCATCTGATGGGCGCGGCGCAAGACGAGGCGCGGTCGGCGATACCCCCGGCGATGGCATTCGCGCATGATTTGCAGGCAGGAAAAATAGTGGTCGTTGCACACCGTGGTGATGGCCAGTGAAGGCAGCGGAACGCTCAGGCACACGGCCGCGAAATAATCCCACCGCAAACGCGGCGGCGGATCACCCTCGCCGAGCGGGCTGATCAGCATGCCTTGAATTCCGCGCGCATGGAGCATCTGCGAAAAGCGCTCGTTCGACATGCCGTCCCGGTGTAACCAGAACTCTTGCGCTCGATAACCGCGCATCGCTGCTCGCTCCAAAGCGCCCTCCCGCATGTGCCTGATGGTGGGAGCAGTATGATTGCTCCAACCCGCCGCCGTCGGCATCGCACACACCAGCGCCAGGACCGGCTTGCCCTTCAGGGGCTTCCCCTGCCGCCTCATCCGCATCAGGGTCGAAACGTAAGGATTCGGCTGATAGCCAAGTTGCTTCGCGATCGCCTGAATTCGCTCCCGCGTGGCCAACGGTATCCGAGGGTTGTTGGCCAGGCTCATGGAAACCGTCGCCTGGGTGACGCCCGCTTGCGTCGCAATCGACTTCATCGTCACACCATTACTCATTGCTTAAGGATGAAAGCGTCACGAGGCTTTCACTGCGAGGCGCAAAACGAAATGTTCGCACCGTCCCCCTTTACCCACCATCTGCCGAGCGTAGCCGACTGTGTTTCGACCTCAGTTGCCTTCCCTGAATTTGACCAAGCCAATGAACCCAACCAAATCACGATCCCCACGATCGATCCTCGGAGCGATCCTGCTCACCAGCCTCGCGGCCACCGGACACGCGCAGACGGCCCCCGCTGCTTCCGCCGCCCCCCGTAACCAAGATGTGGTTACGCTGTCTGAATTCAATGTGAGCGCCGACGGCGACCGCGGCTATATCGCCTCGGAAACCCTCACCGGCACGCGTGTCCGTACGCCGATCATCGATCTGCCGTACACCGTCAACGTCCTCACCAGCGAATTCTTTGAAGACTTCGGCATCTTCGAGTTCTCCGACAATCTTGTGCACGTCGGCAGCTTCACCGGCCTCGACATCGGCGGCAGCTTCTCGCTCCGCGGTTTCAGTTCCAGCTACCAGCTGCGCGATGGATTCTTCCGGCTCGGCCGCTATGGTTCGAGTAACATTGACCGGATGGAGATCATCAAGGGCTCCAATGCCGCCATCTACGGGCGCACTTCCCCCGGAGGCATGGTCAACATGATCTCGAAGCAGCCCAAGTCGCGGACGAATCACAAACTCACGCTGAATTACGGTGACTACGGTACGCAACGCGTCACCGGCGAATCGACGGGGCCGCTGGCTTCCACGAAGTGGGGCAAGACGGGCTACATCGCCACCGCGAGCCACTATCAACGTGAGTTCAACCAGGAGTACGCCCGTAATCGAAATCACGAATATTACCTGGCGCTGTCCCACACGTTCCCGGACAACTCGAACCTTTTTGTTTCAGGCGAGTTCTTCCTGCAGCAGCGCGTCCCCCCCATTAATTCCGCCCCGCTCATCATCGACCAGAAGGGCACCGCCACCAACACGGACGACCAGGCCGTCGGCCACGCTTGGACTCTTGCTCAATACAATCCCTACGGGCCGAATAGCGAACTGACCCGCGGCTACTCCGGCGTGACGGCGTTCTACGATAAGCGCATCAACGAGGTCCTCAGCTTGCGCGCAGCGGGCAATTACTACGGCGCTCGCCGTTGGGACTATAATCAAAATACCGGCTGGGGCACGGTTAACATCAACCCCGCCAACCCAGCCACCCCGATTACCTCTTCCCGTGGCGCGACGCCCTCCAAGGGCCAGATCGTCGAGGACGGCGGCGGTGTCCAGGTCGATTTGCTTGCGCACTACTTCCTGCGCAATCGCGCCATCGAAAACCGCACGCTGCTCACCGTCGATATCAACGACTATTATCGTTGGGACCCCGCCCGCCAATTTGCGGCCGCTGGCGATCCTGACTTGGTCGCTTGGAACGCAATTCGCACCGTGCGCCTCGACTCCGAGTTCCGTCCCATCGGCCCCATCGAGTACTTCCCGCATTGGCTCAAGTGGGGCAAGGAAGTCTCCACCCGCATCCGCAAAATGCGCTCGACCGTCACCGGCGGTCTGATCCGCCATCAATCCGCTTTCCTGAAGGGCGATCTCCTCACCTACGCCGGTGCCCGCTATGATTCCGTGCGCTTCCGGCATCGTGATTTCACGGCGCCTCCAGCGGGATTTGCTCCCGGACAGATGCTCGACAAGACCATGTCCGAGCTGAAGCCCAACTTGGGCGTCAACTACAAGCTCACGCGCAATCTTCGCATCTTTGCTAATTATAGCGAGAGCTACTTTGTGCCCCAGGCTGACGCTCCCGCCGCCGTCGCTCTTCCCGACTACCAGTCCGAAACCGCTGAAGGCTATGATTATGGTTTCAAGGGAGGTTTCTTCGAGGATCGACTGAACTTCACCGTCAGTGGATTTTACGCCACACGTAATAATGTCAGCGTCACCGAGGTGGAAGAAACGCCCATTGGGTCCGGCGACTACATCACGATTGTTCGCCGCGATGGGAATCAGCTGGTTCGCGGCTATGAACTCGATGTCAACTGGCGCGTCTCGGACGAGATTTCGATCGGTGGCAGCTGGGGCAATGTGTATTCGATCTACACCGACTTCGGCAGCGCGTTCCCGCTCGCCGTCGGCCGACGCGTTAATGGCGTCGCTCCGAAAAACGGCAGTGTCTATGCCCGATATTCCCCCAGCCGCGGATCATTGAAGGGATTCTCCGCGAATGTGAGCGTCGCACATTCCGGCGCCACCCCCTCATACGCTCCAAACTCGGGCGACACCTATATCACCAGTGCGACGGGTGCACGGGTTCTCACTCGATCGACCAATCAATGGAGTCTGGTGTCCGATGCCTACACCCTCGTAAGTGTCGGCGCACGCTACCGCCTGCCCAGCCGCTCCAAGGTGAGCCACACGTTCGGAGTCAATATCAACAATGCCCTGGACAAGGTTTATAACCGCGCCAACCGCCTGCCTGGCGAAGAGCGCGCATTCTATTTCACCTATACACTAAATTTTGCGGGCGCTGGCCGCTAAGCTGCGATAGTGTCTCTGCCTCGCTCTCAGCCGCCGGCACACGCCGGCGGCTTTTTTTGTCCACGCGTAATGCCGGCGCATCAATCGCGCCGAACGGGTCATTCAAATCCGGATGGGTGAAAGGGACCCGGTGGTGCCCACGCGGGACCTCTAGGCAGCGTTGCACCGCTTTACGATGGCATTCGCCCGGAGCCTCTCCTAAGAAGTGCACCGTGAATCGACGCGCCTTTCTCTCAGTTCTGGGCTCAGGCGTTTGGGTCGCCGCCCATGGACAGCTCTCATCGCCTCGGGTCGGCCAACCCGCCAAGCCGACGCCGACGGTGCAAACTGTTCGGGGGCCGATTGCGGCGCACGCCTTGGGCCGCACCCTTCCTCACGAGCACGTACTCGTCGACTTCGTTGGCGCGGACCTCGTTTCACCCTCCCGCTACGACCCGCTCGCTGTATTCGAAAAGACAATCCCCTATGTCCGACGGGCCGCCGAATTGGGGTTTCAGACAATCTTCGAAGCAACGCCCGATTTCCTCGGTCGGGACGCGCACCTGCTCGCCCGGCTCAGCGAGGCATCGGGAATCCATTTCGTCACGAACACCGGGCTCTACGGCGCCCGACAAAACAAGTTCATTCCACCGTACGCCCACCACGAATCGGCCGAGCAGCTTTCTCGGCGCTGGATCGCAGAAGCCGAACACGGCATCGGCGAAACCGGGATCCGGCCTGGCTTCATCAAGAGTGGAGTTGATCCTGATCCGACGCTCTCGCCACTGCATGAGAAATTGGTTCGCGCAGGCGCACTCACCCACGCCGCTACTGGCCTCACCTTTGCGGTGCATACCGGGCGCGGTCCCGGCCTCCCACAACTCACACTCCTGCGTGAACACGGAGTTGCACCGGCGGCCTTCGTCTGGGTCCACGCGCACGGCGCCCGCGACGACGATCTCTTCGCCGCTGCCGAACTCGGAGCGTGGCTCTCGTTCGACGGCCTGAATCAACCCACGCTTTCACGCCACCTGCATCTATGCACTACCATGAAGGCGCGCGGTCATCTCGGCCAGATTTTAATCTCTCATGACGCCGGCTGGTACGACCCCGCAAAACCGGAGGGCGGGCCATTTCGAAATTATGAACTATTATCCGCCGCCTTCCTCCCTTTGCTAAGCGAGAACGGATTCACCGCGGCCGAGATCGATCAGCTAACCATCCAAAATCCCGCCAACGCTTTCGCGGTTCGCCGGCGGGCCCTGAGCTGAGTCGCCCACTGCCCTATAGTGGCCGATTATTCAGAAAGCGAAACCATATAGTCCCGCGGTTAGCGCAGAATGTCCGCCTTGTGGTTCGACTTCCGGCGACTCAGGCATCCCCCTTCACCGCAAATCGTACGCGATGACCGTGTTGGTGAAGAAGGTTGGCACGTACACCACGCGGTTCTTCGCGTCGTACCCAATGTCTGCAGAATGAACGGACTGAGGACGCGTATCCAAGAGCAGCGTCTTCTCGTTCCCTGCAACGTAATAGATTACGCCGCGCCAGCACGAAACGATGAACTCATTGCCTTTAACGTGTTCAATTCCATCGGTATTGCCTTCCATGCCGTCGACAATTGTCGTCAGCGACTTGTCCTTCTCAACCTTGAGGAGCGCGCCGGCATCGAGGACATAAAGATCATTGCCGTGTGCCAGGATACCATTGGGACCCTTTAGATTTTCGAGATACAACGCAGGCTTACCTTTGGTAATGGTAAAGACCTTCTTGGTTCCGGAATCAGTGACATAAACAACCCCAGTCCGGCTAATGGAAATATCGTTGAGCCGCTGGGCTCCCTCAATCGCGATGCGTTCCGCGATGGCGCCTTTGGTCACGTCTATCACCACGACCTGATCAAGATCAGCGACGTAAAGTTTACCTTGATATAGGCCGAGCCCCTTCGGAGCCTCCAACCCCTTGACCCATTCCGCCATCAAAACCTTGCCATCGAGTCCGACTTTCGCAATGGACCCTTTCCCGTCCTTCGCCCAGGGCTCCATGCCATCGATATTCGATACATAGAGCACGCTGGCGCCAGCATCGTACAAGACGGATTCAGGCGTTTTCAACGTCGGCATCGTTTCCCATTTTTTCACCAACTTCGGGGTTTGCGCAGAAAGTGTCAGCGTCAATGAACAAAAGGCGGTAAGGAGCAGGATGAGGGTTTTCATAAGGGTACAGGGTTCCAGCTCAATTTGCCGATACCCCGGAAGAAGTCGAGGACGACGAGTGACTTTGGGGTGTTCCCGTCGCAGCTGGTGGACCGTCACGATGTGCTCGTCAAGCGGACCACCCGTCGGGTGGACGGTTTGCCGGAACCGGACATTGACTCGGGTTCAACGCGAATAAATCCTTGAACCATGAACGACGAGCGGTTGCAGACCATCCGCCCTTTGATTGCGATTCTCGTCCTGTTGGCCAGCGTGGCTGCCCTTAAAGCAACGAGCGCCGTCACGATGCCAGTCGCACCCCAGTGCGTTTGCCCTGCTCCATCCCGAAGCCTGGGTCTTTTTCGCGGCCTTGGGAGGACTGACTCTCATCCAGTTTACAATTGGAAATTTTATTGATCCACGACTCGAAGGGAAGGTCCTGGCTTTGTCTCCCTTCATTCTCTTCCTCTCGATCACTTTTGGGGGCTGGGTCTGGAGCATTCCGGGTGCCCTGATGGGAATTCCAATCACGGCGACAATCGTTATTTTCTGCCGCAAGTACGAACCGAGCCGCTGGCTCGCGACCCTGCTCACCAAATAAAGACCCACCTCCGACCATCCGACGATCAAGCAGCCGCAACAGTGTCAGCGCGCCTGTTCCCGGGTGCTCACGGCGGTCGCGAGGCGCTGGCCCGACGCGATGCAGTTGGCGAGGGAGATCCCGTCCCGACAGTTTCCGCCAATAAAGAGCCCGGGCGCGCTGCTTTCGAATTCGGTCAGCGTGTCCTTGTAGCGTTTATAGCCTAGAGTGTATTGCGGGATGGCGCGCGGCCAGCGTTGCACATGGACAAAGGCGGGCTTTCCCCGGGCTCCTAGGAGTCGGCCGAGTTCGTCCTGCACGGACTGCACGAGTTCACCGTCCTCGACCAGCGCGCGTTCAGGCTGCCGCGTGCCTCCCACGAAACTCGTCAGTGCCACATGACCCTCCGGCGCACGACCGGGAAACAGGGAACTGGAGAAAAGGGTTCCGAGAATCAATCCCCGCTCCACTTCCGGCACCAGCACGCCGAAGCCATCCAGCGGGTGCGCCACATCCTCTCTTCGATATCCAAGAAACACGGATGCGACCGGAGGGTGCTCAATCTGCCCCAAACTCTCGAGCCGCGCCGGTTGCGGCACGCCCTCGAAGTGCAGACCCGCCAGCGCATCGGCCGGGAGCGCACAAATCACATCCGAGAACAACTCGTGGTGCACCACCCCGCCAGTTTCGAATTCCAATTCCCAATGCGGACCGTGCTGCCGGATCACGCGGACATTCGTCTGGAGCCGAACCGCCCGGCCCAAGGCGGTGGCGATCGATTGCGGCAGTTCCTCGAGCCCGTTCGGAAACGAAAACATCCGGCCTTGCGGTCCGCCACTGGTATTATGCCGGGCGATGGCGCCTCGAATCAGCGAACCGTGCTCCTGTTCCAACGCGTGGAGTTTTGGGAATCCATCGCGCACCGACAATTGCCGGGGATCGCCCGCGTAAACGCCCCCGACGAATGGGTTGACCGCATAATTGAGAAACTCCTCACCCAGCCGGCGCACCACAAAGTCCGCCACACTTTCATCCAAGTCGGCGGCGGCTTTCGCCCGGAAGGGCTCACCCAGCAGAGCAAGCTTGGCCCGGCTGGAAAACAAGGGAGTCATCAGGAACTCGCCCGGTGAGCCCGGCATTCGCACGGGCGCGCCTTCGTGAATAATATAGCGATTCCTGGCTTCCGGCGATGCATACAAGCGCCGCTCCCCGAGCCCGACCGATTCCACAAAATCCGCCACTTCGGGCGCACTCTCCATCAGCGAGTTGGGACCGAGTTCGTGCAACCATCCCTCCTTGCGGAAGCTGCTAATCGCGCCACCCACGCGATTGGAGCGTTCAATGACGATGGGCGAAAGCCCCGCCTGACGCAGATGCCAGGCAGCGGATAAGCCGGTGATGCCGGCGCCCAGAATAGCAATGTGGGGCGTGGGAGGGATGGGTAGCATAGTGGGTGCGGGTCTGACAGATTGGAAACCATGCAGTCGAAAGGCGAAGGGTGAAAGTCGAAACACCGACTCGCACGCCTGAGGTGCAGCAGTTGCCGTTCATTACATTATATCCTGCATCGTGGGATTGTACGGAATCCGGCTTTTTACCTGCATACGTCAGCGCGCGGCGTCCCTTCGGTTCAATCCGAGTTATGGTACTCGAAGGCGATAGGCACGCGCATCCGCGTATTCACCTTGCGCCCATGGAGGGTCCCGGGACGAAACCGCCACCGGGCAACACCTGCCAGCGCGGCCGCATCAAAACCCGAGTTGGTGCTATTGATCACAAACGCCCCCACGACCTTGCCTCCGGAATCGACGATGAACTCAATATAAACGGTGGCCGTCAGCGCGTCGCGCTTCATCGCAATCGGAAAGATGGGCGACGGTTGCAGAATCGGTTCGGGAATGCGGTCGAGTTCGGCGAGGTTAAAGATGTTGCCGATGCTCTCCGCCAGCTTCCGCCCGCCCCGGAAGTTATCGGGAATAACATTAACGGTCAGATCCTTGAAATCAGGTCGCTCGAGCAACGACGTGAAATTGATCTGCTGTACGAAGTCGGTCGGCGACGGCAATTGCGGCAGATCGGCTTGCATGGGCACCAACGTCGCAAGATCCGGCGGCGGCCCGGTTTCATCTCCGGGAATTGGTTCTGGCTCCTCCAGCTCCTGAATCAGCGGAGGCGTTAGGGTAAGGGCGATAATGTTCTCGGGACCTTTGACCGCGACGGGCTCCGGGCGCTTGCGGTCGAAGCCGAACAACAAGGCGAGATGAATTCCAATCGAGGCAACCGCCCCAATGACGAGCAAACTCCGGGAACGACGGCCACCGTGGTAATGCAACGAATCCGACTTATCCGACGGTAGCGTGGTTCGAACCGGCCGGGCGACACCCCTCGCAGCAGGGTCGACCCCGAAAGTGACGGGGTAGGGAGTTATCATA
>JBBQEG010000046.1:0-20936 GCA_038320495.1 Opitutales bacterium
GGACGACTGACGGGCACGCCGGGGAATGTCGGGGCGTTGGACCGTCTCGCAGAGGAACTGCGGGCGATGGGCTATGCACCTGAGTACTCGCGTTTCACCATGCCGGGTTGGACGCGGGGAGAGGACCGGGTGGAACTCCTCGAGCCGTTGGCGCGGCCGCTGAGGGTGGCCGCGCTGAGTTATTCGCAGGCGCATCCGGCGTTTACCGCGCCGGTGGTTTCTATCGGTAACGGCCGACCGCAGGACTACCCGGCGGACGATGTCACGGGCCGGGTGGGGCTGCTTGATTCGGGCACGCCGCAGCAGACTAGTGACCTTGTCGCGACGGCCCACGCAAGGGGGCTGAGAGGCATCCTCTTCATCAATCGCGAAGCTGGGGGGCAGCTGTTGGCTCGGACCGGGAGTTTTTCGGGAGAGCCGCTGCCGTTGCCGGTGTATTCGATTACCCAGGAGGAAGGACGCTGGCTGCAACGCCTGCTGGCCCGAGAGGTGGCGGTCCGCGTGCGAATGGAAACCCGCTCACAGTGCGGTGAGACCGCCACCACAAATCTTGTTGTGCGTATCCCTGGATCAAGTACGAGTCGGATCGTGGTTGGGGCGCACTTTGACAGCTGGGATCTGGGGCAGGGGGCGATGGATAACGGGATCGGCATCGCGCAACTGTATGCGCTCGCGCACACGCTCCGCGGAGCAAAGCTCTTTCATACGGTCGAGCTCATCTGGTTCAATGGCGAGGAGCAGGGGCTATGGGGTTCGCGGCACGAGGCATCACGTTTGGGAGATGCGCCGATCGTCGCGATGATCAATCTTGACATGGTTGGCGTCCCGGTCGCGGTCAATGCACTCGGTGACGACTCGCTCGTGCCGGCTCTGGAGCGCTGGCACGAAGGCCGCGGGCCCGACCGGCGACTCGCCCTAGGGGTGCAGAATATCAATTGGGTTGCCAGCGATCACACGCCTTATCAACTCGCCGGGGTCCGCACGTTGACCTTCAATGCGCCCATCCCGCGCGAGTCCGTGCGTTACTATCACGATTTGGCAGATACGATCGACAAGGTGCCGCCCACGCTGATCGACGACTCGGCCGCCATCATTAGCGATCTGGTTCGAACGCTGGCGGCGGATCAAAGCTTGGAGGCGTTTCGACGTTCGCCCGAGGAAACGGAAACGCTGTTCACGCGCTTTAACCTCGAGCGGCGATTACGGGCGATGGAGCTGTGGCCATTTGATCGCTGAGCGCGCGAGTGATGGAGGACGATGGCGGCCCCCTGCGGTTCAGGCTGGGACGTGTGTTTACCCGGTGTGACCATTAGGGTACATTAAGTATAGCCGGAAGTGCGGGGCTCCCTACGCCTCACGTTGGAAGCGTTTTTCTGAAGCGGAACTCACGAAGCCTGTGACACGTTAAAGGGAAGGATTACGTTGCGAGATGACCGGTTGAGCGCGAGGCGACGCTCTATCGTACGGCGATTGCTGCCTAGCGCACCGGCCAATTCAAGTGCGTGTGCAGGAACTCAAAGGTGCCGACGCCGTTGATCGCGTGCGGGCCGTTGAAGTATTCGATGGTGGTGCGCTCCGGGATTCCGAGCTGTGCGTAGAGGCGGCGCACTTTCGCGTATTCAAAAGCGACCCATTCATCGGGGGCAACGCCGTCATTGTGTCCACGCTCGACCATGAATGGCCGCGGCGCGATCAGTGCCGCCATCTCCGCGTAATTGAAGGTTCGACCGTGGTTGAACTCGGCGATCTCATATTCCTTGGTGAAGAGGTAGCTGGGCGGCCCATCAATGGTCGTGGTCTTCTTGAGCCAATCGTTAAAATCTGCGGAGCAGATCGAAAGGGCATAACCGTCCAGCAGCGCTGGCACGCGCATCGCTGTCTTGCCCCCATAGGAGAGCCCATAAAACCCGATCCGCTGCGGATCGACGAACGGCTGGGCGGAGAGCCAGGCAAGGATTTGCTCGTGTTGCTCGAGGATGACCGAGAACAAGGTCTGCTTCAGCGGGTTCAAGCTGCGGGTGAGTCGCCGGAAGTCCTCGCCGCCCCGGTACGGATTATGCGGAGCAAACACTATAAAGCCCCGCTCCGCCAAGCGGGCGGCGAATGCCTGGTAGATTCCGGAAACCCGCAGCGCCGGATCCTCGGCAAACGTATCCGCCGGCACTCCGTCCAAGCCATGCTGGCACACCACCACCGGGCGGCGTTCGCCAGGCTTCAGGTCTTTCGGGAGCAACAGCACGCCCCACGCAAAGATATCCGGGCGGACATCAAGCACCACCTCATGCGCGGTCCAAGTCGGGCGATCGAGCAGGGGTCGCGAGCGGGCATTGGCCGGGAGATCGGGGCCGGACAGGCGACCGATGACTTCGTCCCAAAAGATGGTTTTGAAAGGCTGCACTGCGGCGGTCCAGGCCGCAGCGGAGTCGGGCTTCAGTTTATTCCAAAAGAAGGCGTTGCGATCGTGGTGCGCGAGCTGCACGAGCCCTTGGGTATGCATCTCCAGTTCGGCGACCTGACGGCGTTGGCGGGCGTTGACGTCTGGTATCCGTGATGTGGTGACGGGCGGTGCCTGCAGTGCGGCCAGCGGAGTGCGGTCGGCGGTCAGTTCCGACCAGAAAGCAGTAAGGGCCAGCGGTGATCCAGGCAGCGGCGGAGTGCCTCCGCTCCCCGCCGCGATGAGGTGGAAGCGACGGGAGAGTGAGGGCCCGCAGAGCGCCTGGACGCGGGCGAATTCCGCCTGCACCGACGCCATGCGGGGCGTCGTGATTACGCCCGGAGCGGCGCCGGCACGTCCGGGCCGCGGGGGAGGCGTGCCGGAGATTTCGGGAGCGAGGCTAGCCTCGACGATGAGGGCGCGCGGCGCGATCAAGCTGGCGATCTCGGCATCGCCGAACTCGTGCAGCAGGGCGAAAACATTGCGGTAAATCGGTTCCTTTGCCACCGCCTGACGTGAGTCGAAATAGCTGCTGACGAGGGTGGCGTCGATCCGCGGATCGAGCGCCGCGGCATAGAGTGCAATCAGTCCCCCTTCGGTGTTGCCGGTGACGCCGATCGGAAGGCGGCTCGCGGATTCGTTTTCCTGCGTGAACCAATCGACCGCAGCCGCCACCTTTTGCACCTCGTAGCCGATGATATGTCGGCCGATCTGATACGCCGGCCGATAGATCCATTCGCGATGAGGTTGATTGGTGAAACGGTTCAGCTGCGCGTTGCCGGACCATTCATCACGGCGATCGACGAGGGTGGGAATGATCACTTGCGCGCCGCTTTCCGCGAGCCGTCGTGCCACTTGCGAATTGGAAGCGATTCCCGGCGCAAGCCCGGCGAGCATTTCAGGCGTTTGATCGGCATCGGGCAGCGCTACGATGCGGGCCCGCGGGGCGCCTTTGGGTTGGAGCAGCAGGCCCTCGCCGTGAACGTTGCCGAAGGCGCGCCAGCGCACCGTGAAGACGCGGTACGTTGCGGTCTCGGCGATCAGGGCGGGTATCGCCGTGGTCGCGACATATTCCAGCTCGGTCGGTGCGGGACGCTCGTCCACCGCGCCGATCAGCGCGCGGAAGCGTTTGCGGTTTGGGTACACAGATTCCTGATACGCCTCCGTCGACGTGAAGTTTCGCTGCCAGTGTTGCGCACGCGCGGGAATAGATTGCGCCAGCTCCCGTTGGAGGAAGCGATCGATGCCGGCCACCATCTGCGCGGACAGATCGCCGGTCATTTCCAGTGGCCGAGTATTGGGCAATGGGACTGATTCAGCGGCCGAAGCGAGCGGCGAAACCAGCACGGCGAACGTTCCGAGGAAGGCGAGCAGGCCGCAGCGGGAGAAAAGGGAAGGGCGGGGCATGGCGGAGGCAAGTCTGGCGACTTTCTTTGCGGTGACAAAAGGAATACACGGTCGGTCCAGCCAGGGAGGCAGAGTGGATTGTTTAATGCCGATCGTTCAGGTATTGCCCGGAAGCGGTCTGGTCCGCGCGTGGAGCAAAACGCGTCGCGCCGTGACGTTGCATTGGGAGAATCAAGGGTTGAGATTTGTGGAATTCGGGCGCCGATAGTGTGTCCGCCTGTGACTCATCATGAAATCGATCTCTTTCCTCAGTTTACTCTTCCTTGTTCTTCCCGGTCTGGCGCGCGCCATTCCTGCTCTACACACCTCGCCGGAGGCATCCGTGCTGGTGACGGGCGGGAGTATGATGAATGGCAATCATTTTGCGGACAGTGTGCTGCCGGGGATGCGGGAGCATTATGCGGGACGCCGCTTGGTGGCGTTGGTGCTGCATGCATCGCATCCGGCGGATCGGGATAAGATGGAGGTGCGGCTTCGCCAGGCTTTTTCGCACATTGGAGTGCCCGCCGCGGAGTCATTGCATCGCTATGATGATGCGGGTGCTCGTGAACTGCTGAGAAAGGCTGATGCCATTTTCGTCGGCGGCGGAGAGACCTTTGTGCTGTTGCGTGATTTGGCGCGCACCGGCCAGATCGCTTTGATCCGGGAACGCGTGCTCGCTGGAGTGCCTTATGGAGGTGCGAGTGCCGGGGCCAATGTGGCAGGACTGATCATTGGAACGACCAACGATTTTCCCGTGGCCGACATCCCCAGCCGGGAGGCGTTGGCCTTGCTGCCCGCGACGATCAATCCGCATCATCCGACGCCCGAGACGAAGGCTGAATTCGACGGGCGGGTGGGAAAGATTAAAATCTATTTCCAGTTTAATCCCGATGAAACCGTGCTGGGATTGGCGAACGCATCGATGGTACGGCTTCATCGGGGCGACGCCACACTGATGGCGGGACGAGGTTGGCTCTATCATCGAAGTGGAGATCCGCGGGAGTTGAAAATTGGTGAAGCGATTCCGGAACTGGCGGGAGGCGCGAACGCCGCTCGTTAGGCCAGCCAAGGACGGCGTGTGAACGCGCGGCCCAAGCCAGCGATTCCGTCCCTGGGCCTGCGCTTGCGCATGGCTGGCATATTTTCAGAAACGTGCACGTCGACACCACGGCCGGCCTTGTCCTGGACCAACTAAACCGGTTTACGCGGACCGCCGCCGTGAACCGCATTATAGAACGGATCGCCCGGCTTGATTGAACCCGCTCGAACGGCCTCGCCGGTGAATGCGCTCTTGTAGATCGCCGTCAGGAATTCGAGCGTGCGCCGCGCTTCGGCGCCCGAGGTGAGCGGACGCGTGCCGTTATCGAGATTGCGGACGAACTCGTTGAGTTGCGCACCGTGGGTTGATCCCACATCGGGTGGAAAGCTGTGCCAGGCCTGCAACAGGCCATCATCCTGAGCGGGGGGGACGAGCGTGAGTTTCCAGTTGTCGCGCGTGTATCCGTAAAGATGAGTCAACTCGACTGTGGCCTTCTGGTAATCAAGCCGCAGATACGTTTCCTGGCGCGGGCTGAGCGCGCTGTTCACAATCGAACTGAACGCGCCGTTGGCGAACCGAACCAGCGCCATGGATACGTCTTCCACCTCGATCGCACGGTCCAGGGTGCCAGCCATTGCCCTGACTTCGTCCCAATCGCCGAGCAGGTAAAGAAAGTGATCCATCGCGTGGATCCCGAGGCCCATGGTCGGGCCGCCGAGCTCGGCATCCCAGCGGCCGCGCCAAGGTGCGGCATAGTAGGCGGCGTCCCGAAACCACAGGGTATTACAAACCCCCACGAGCGGCCGGCCGAGCAGGCCGCTGTCTGCGAGGCTGCGCAGATGCAGGGTCGACGAGGCAAAGCGCATCTGGAACACGCAGGCGGTGAAGCGGCCGGTGCGTTCCTCGACCTCGCTGATCCGGTCGAATTCCGCGAGGGAACCGCAGAGCGGTTTTTCACACAGCACCCAGGCGCCCGCCTCCATCGCGGCCATGCTCATCGGCGCGTGCTGCGCCGGTGGCGTCGCGACGAGGACCAGATCGGGCTTCGTCTGCTCCAGCATCCTGGCATAGTCGGTAAACGTCTCCGGAATATGGAAACGAGCCGCGAAGTCGCGCACGCGCGTCGCATCGATGTCCATTGCGGCGACAAGTTGGACGCGTCCGTGGGTCGCCTCGATGGCGCGCACATGGGCGTCGCCAATCGAGCCAGTTCCCGCCAGAACGGCACGGTAAGTTTTACTCATAAAAAGGGCACCGTAGGGTTAACGAGCTCAGGCGCAATCTTAGGCCGGTTCCTTGCGGGCGGTGAAAACCGTGAGCCCGAGCAGCGATTGGCTGGGACTTGGGAAGAAGAAGCTGCCGACATATCCGAACACCAGGCAGGCAAAGATTGCGAAGGTGGGATAGAGCACCGGCGTCACCATGTCGCCCTGCCAAAGGATCGACGTGATGATCACGCTCGCAATCACCCCGATGACAGCGCCCTGCCAGTTGGCCCGGCGGGTAAACATGCCAAGCCCGTAACAACCGGCGAAGCCGCCGCCGAGAACGGCCTGCAAGGCGAACCAGGCGTCGAAGGCCGATTTGATGTCGAAGAGCGCGAGCAGCACGGCCGTGCCGACGCCGATCACGCCCGCAATGACGGTGACCCACTCGGCGAGCCGCATGCTTTTCTTGTCGGTCGCGCGTTTGGAGAATCGCTCGTAGAAATCCACGGAAACGAGGGTCGCCACGCTGTTCATACAACTGGACAACGTCGACATGGAGGCGGCGAAGATGCCGGCAATAATGAGGCCGGTGATACCGACCGGTAATTCGGCGGCGATGAAGAGCGGGAACGTCGCATCGACCGACAGCAACGGGTTCAGCCGCTCGGGGTGCTGCTGGTAGAATACATAAAGGGCGGTGCCGATCGCGAAGAAGGTGAGGCTGCCCGGCACCACGATCGCACCCAGAGTCCACATCGACCAGCCGGCCTCCTTCGCGGATTTCGTGGAGAGTGCGCGCTGCATCATGACCTGATCTTTTGGATACGTGATCAGTTCGATGATCGCGAAGAACATGAAGCCCCAGACCGTCGCCTGCGTCAGATCCAAGGTCCAATCAAACGTCTTCATTTTATTATCGGCCATCGCGATGCGTAAGAACTCCGGCATCCCGCCGTCGACGCTATAAATGACATAGCCGATCGCGAAAAAGGCGCCGCCGAGCATGACAAAGACTTGTAGCACATCGGTCCAGATAACCGCCTTCATTCCTCCCAATAAGGTATACGCGATCGTGACGGCGCCCATCAGGAGGATGCTCCAAATGACGTTGAGGCCGGTCACCGCGGAGAGCGCGAGCGCCGGCAGGTACAATACCACGCTCATGCGTCCGCCGAGTTGGATCAGGATGTTGAGCGCGCTGGCGAGCACCCGGATGGACGGGTGGAAACGCATCTCCAGGTAATGATAAACCGAGGTGACATTCAGCCGGCGGATGAGTGGCACAATAAAGATGGCCACGAATCCGATGGTGAACATACCGATGACATTTTGGGCGAGGATCTGCCAGTTCGTTGCGAACGATTTCGCCGGGATGCCGATGAACGAAATCGCGCTCGTGCCGGTTGCATAGAGACTCAATCCGGCCGCCCACCATGGAATCCGACGGCCACCAAGGAAGAAGTCTTCGTTGCTCTGCTTTTTTTCCTTTAGATAGACGTAAAGGCCGATCCCCGCCGAGCCACCGAGATAAAGCAGGATGACCATCCAATCCAGCGGCTGAAGGAGTCGCTTGCTGGTGACCAGTTCGATCCGCGTCAGAGCGGTGGAGTCGCCGGTCTCGACGAGAAATCCCGCCGGTGCGGGTCGGAGAGCGATGATCTCACCCGGCAGGGTGACTTTGCCGAACGGAGCCCACGTGTTGGTAATGGAGTGGTAGCCCAGGATGGTGAGTTCTCGCGGTCCGGTGAGTGAAGCTCCGAGCAAATGAGCCTGAGCCGTGCGGACGAGTACGTCTCCAAAAAGTGGAGACGGGGGAGTTGTCCGCGGAAGATCGGCCGGAGCGATCGCTGCCGGGGGAGTCAAGGCGAGAGCCGCCTCGGACTGCAGCGTCGTAAGGGTGAGTTCGGTCAGATCGGCGGCCCGGAGGCCGGCGAAAACGAAGAGGGAAAGGAAAAGGAGAGCGCCAAAGCGCAGCGGGCGTAAAGACATGCGGGGTAGGGGAAGGCGAACGCGGTACAGCTTTCTCGGGTTGCGGCGTTGGGGAAGGATAAAGTGGAGGAGAGAGCTTCTTCGAAGTGATAAGCGTGAAGGGGGGATGGTAGTGAGACAGCCCACCGGCGGAATCGTAAACGTGAGCAACTTTTGGTGCGATCCGCCGGTTTGCGACGCTTACGGGACAAGGTCCACGCGGTTCAAGAGACCGAGTCTCCAGTGAGAACGGGGCCACCCGGCTGGCCTTGCGTCGCGGCGGCATGGTCCGCGAACGCCCGCGACGGTGGGCTAGGTGCCGTTTACCAAGGCGAGGATTTTTTTTCCGGTGAGCCGCTGTTCCGGCGAGAGCGAATGAGGCGTCTTGCCTCCGTAGATTGCGGCGGCTTCCGCGAACTTTGCCTGAGTTGATTTCACGAACTCCTCCCCGGGCCGGGTCTCGCCGAACAGCGCCATCATCGCCGGCAGCCAGCGATGGCCATACCGCACGTGGTTCTGTTCGTCGTTGCGGTCAAAAGCGAGCAGGGTGTCGGCCTCGAAATCGTTGAGCTCCCGGATACGATCCATCACCATGGCCTTGGTCGGGAAGCTGCCCGCTTCAAATTCCATTGTCATCATCGCGTAGCGCTCATGCGCGGGCATCTGGACGAGAATATTATAGAGATCGAGCGAGTGTTCGACCGTCATGAGATCCACGCCGAGCTTGGGCAGTTGACGATAGCCGAATTGGCTGTGCCGTGACTCGTCCCAGAGATGGCGAGCCAGGTCGTAGTGAAGATCAAACGGGGCCTGCGGCGTATCGTAAAACACGGTGGCGAGGTAATCGACCGCATCCATTTCCATCATTAGCCAGACGTAAACCATGATCCGAATCACGCGCGCGTCGGTCTTCGGGTCCGCCAACCATGGGCGGACGATCGGAGTTTCCTGCGGATCGTCGCTGAAGACGCTGGAACATACTGGAAAGCGGCCGCGATTGCAGGTGGGCGGATGCGTGTAGTGGCGCTGCTGATACCCCCAGCGGAAATCAGCGGGCAGCGGCACACGCGTGCTTTCGCCCACTAAACCACCGAGCGCGGAAAGAACGGTCGTGAGATGGGCCTGCCATTTGCGTGCGTTGGTGGCGGTCGCGTCCTGCTCCCGCAAATACGGCGCGATCTCGCGAGCGTGGCGTTCTTCATCCGCGATGAATTCCTCCACGAGTTTTTTGGAAGGCCAGTCGGCGAGGGGATCCGTCACCGTGAGATAATGCCGGTAGGCGGCGAGCAGCGCCGGCTTCAGCACGGTATAAAATCCCGTCAGCGCGACGTCCGCATTCCCAGGCATGATCGCCTCGTCGAACACCTGGCGCAGCGACTCGCGCACCTCTTCGCCCGAGCCGAAGCCGCTCAATTCCCGGCCGCGTTCACGAAGGAAACGGGCGTGGCCGGCGGATTCCCAAACGTGCTGACAAAGCAGATACTTCAGCTCCGGCTCGCCCACACGATAGATCAACGTGGTCGCGGTGCGAACGAACTCGCGCTCCACTTCGAAGAGTGTGCGCTGCAAGCGCGCCATCTCCTGCACTGCGGCCATGCGGCCGCCGGCAGCGGGGGAGGCTTTCGGGGTTGAAGAGGAGGTGGACGTTGCAACCATGGGCTAAAGAAAGGTGCAGAGCAGCGACGGCGAAACGGCGCCGGTTGTTGATTATTTCGTCAGAGGCCGCGTGGTCAGCTGGCGTCTCGGGACGAGGCAATTTCCAAATAATACCGTTCGGGCGGATGTTACCCCCTGGGTCGGACGTTTGGGCGCCGCGGCGCCAGCCAGCACAGTTTGAGGGATCGAACCGCGGACGGGCGCGTAGGCCCAGCGATGCGCTCCAGCGTCACGCAGCGCGGATGACCGTAACCCGCCACCACCGATGAAATCGCGTTGCATGGTAAATTCCTCCGTTTAGCAGATTCGTCCCCGTTTGCCCGCGGTGGAGTGGCCGGGGGGATTTGGCCCGACCCAGCGTTCGTCGATCGGTTCGCTGGCGCGTTGGTAACGCGAATCGCTTGAAATCCGGAGGCGATTCTCCGTCTGGTTGTCGAGAGAGGCGTGAACGAGGAACATGCCGAAAGTGATGAAGTCGCCTGCTTGGAACTCAGTCGTCAGCCAGCGGCCACCGAACTTGTTTCGAATTTGGGGCGGGTTATGTGACAGCGTGCCGCTAAAGGACCACTTGCCGGACTTCGCCTTGGCCGCGTCGGTCTCTTTGTTTTCACAGAAGGTGTCGACGTCGCGGTAGATGTACTTTTCCAGCAGATCCATCCGTTTGTGCGAGCCTTCGAGCACCATCAGGCCGCCCAAGTCGAACGAGATGTCGCCGTACGGCATCCAGCACGTCATGTGCTGGTGCGTACCGCGTCCCATATAGGGAAGATCACAGTGCGGGTTTGTGCCCTTGCCGGGACCGATGGCCCGCAGCCAGGTGAAATCGTAGTGCTTGATGGGTTCGCCAAAGAACTTCGCGTAGAACTCCACCAGCTTGCCGGAGTAGAGCAGGCGTTGGATCTCGGGATTGCCCTGGGTGAGTTCGGGTTTGAAAACGTAACCGGAGCCGGGTTTGCAAACGGCATCAATTTCTGGATACGCCGGATCCAGCACGCCCGCCTCCGCCAGCCGCTTCGTCAGGCTGGCGCGGGCGCCCAGGACCTCGTCGCGATCCAGGTACCCCCGCATGTAGAGATACCCGTCTTCGGCAAAACGGCGGCGCAATTCCACGGGGTTGTCAGCCGCATCGCTTGAATCCCGAAAAAGGCCGACCTTGTCGTCGGCCATCTCGAGGGGATGACCAAAGGAACGCAGCTGGGGTAAAGCGGTGAGAGTGCTCATTTACCAAACTACACCGTTATCGGTCCGAAAAAAAGGGTTGAAGTGGGAGAAGTGATGTAAATTTTGGGAGCCATGCCGTCGTCATCCCTCCCCCGCGCCCAGCCCTGGCTGCAAAGCCCACTGCGCTCTGGAGTGGGAGACATTCAGCTGGCTGGAATGTTGTCGAATGTGGCGGGGATTGATCCGAACGCTATGCGCGTTTTGGGAAGTTACGCATTGATTCTGATGGTCGCCGGCGAAGGCTACTATCGCGATGCCACTGGAAACATCAATGACTTGCGGCCGGGCGATGCGGTGGTGGTTTTTCCCGATCTGGCGCACGCGTACGGACCGAAGTCGGGGACGGATTGGACCCAGATCTATTACGTCTTTGCCGGAGCTCAGTTCGATTTGTGGCGGGACACGGGGCTCCTCCGGCCCGAGGACCCGGTGCTGCGGCTGGGGTCGGCGGATTATTGGCAACAACGTTTGTTGGCGGTCGTGAAAGGAGAGTCGCTCGCGGCAACCGGTGCGCCCCTGCGATCATTGGGGCGTTTCCTTGAGGTACTGGCCGAGATGCTGGCGACGCACCGCGAGAGCGGACGGGAGCCGGGTCGGGATAGCTGGTATGAAAAAAGCCTGCGATTGTTGGGCCATCGCGGGGCGAGCGGCTGGCTGACGCCCCACGATGTCGCGCGCGCCGTCGGGCTAAGTTATGAAAACTTCCGGAAGCGTTTCGCGCACCTGAGCGGGGAGTCACCGGGCGTTTATCAAAAACGCCGCCGCCTCGATTGGGCGTGTGCGGCTATTTATCACGGGGAGCACTCGATCAAGCAGATCGCCGATGAGCTCGGGTTCTGCGACGTGTTTTATTTTTCGAAAGCGTTCAAACAGGGCGTTGGAACGACGCCATCGGAGTACCGGCGGCGCGTGCGGGGACACTGAAGCGCGAGGAGAAGGGCCTGTTTGGACGGGTGAGACAGACATTCCTGTCTGTCATCCATTGACGAGGGAGATAGACATTCCGGTCTGTCATCAGGTCTGTCATCGGGGACCAACGGAACAGGCAGGAATGCCTGTGTCACTCCGGAAGCCGCCGCAGCGTCTCTTGACGGCATCGGCCCACGCGCATCCCTTCCCTCTGATGAATGCTCCCGCGCCCAATCCGCCTCCGCCCGATGATGGGTTCTTTCCGCCTGAGCAACGCGCTCATGTGCTCGAGCACATGAATGCCGACCACGCGGATGCGGTGCTGCGCTACGCGCGGTATTATGCCGGGCATCCGGAAGCGACCGCCGCGCAGTTGACGGACATCGATGCCGGTGGTATCCAGCTGTTGGTTACGACGGCAACGGGCGCTTTTCTGGCGCGAATCGCCTTTGAGGCACCGTTGGCCACCCCGGATGATGCGCATCTCACGTTGGTCGCGATGGCGAAGGATGCACGCCGTCGCGAGGTGTTGGTGCAAGCGCGCGAAACCGCCAGTTGGTTTCGGCGCGAGTTCAAGACCGTGCTACTCGGCACCGTCTCGTCCGAAGGCGAGCCCGAGGCCTCTGTTGCGCCCGCCGTCATCGGTGAGGACGGTGCGTTCTATATTTATGTGAGCATGCTGGCCGCCCACACGCGGAACCTTCTCCAGACTCCTCGTGCGAGTGTCCTATTGATCGAGGACGAAGCGGTTTCCGTGCAGTTGCTGGCGCGGCGCCGGCTGACGTTTCCATGCACGGCGCGCCCGATTGCCCGCGAGGATGAGGCGTTCGCGCGGCGCATGGTTTCGCTGAAGGAAAAATTCGGCGAGGTCATGGAGCACCTGGAAACGATGACGGATTTCCATCTTATCCGACTGATGCCGGGACGCGGCCGGCTCGTGACCGGCTTTGGTCAGGCCTATGATGTCGACCCGCTCGATTGGACTCAAGTCGTTCCCGTCGGAGGCGGTGGCCATCGGCCGAGCGCGGACAAGAAGGTGTGAACGCTTGATCGTTTCACGCCGCTTCACGCGCACGCTTCTCCAATGATGGAACGGGAACGCGCGTTGGCGTATTGGTATTTTCGTTACGGCCCGTTGGCCGGCTCGTTCACGCCGGCAGGAGGCATGCCTCCAGGGACGCGCGTAAAGCGGCCTCATCGAGATCGCGCCCGATGAGGACGATTTCCTGGCGGCGATCGCCGTGGGGTTCCTGCCAGAGCGCAAGAATGCCGGCGGGGATTTCCTGAAGCGTGAGCACACCGTGGTCACGCAGGGCGGCGGCCCACGTTCCGGCCGGTTCAATGGTCACGATTCCGCCGGCCACGGACACGAAACCGATATCATCGGGCCGGCCTCCGGCCCAAAAGAAACCCTTGGCGCGCACCACCCCGGGCAGCCCGCGGGCAAGCAAGGCTTCGAAGCGGGTTTCATCCAGCGGACGACGCGCGGCGAAAAGAAATGTCTGCAATCCGTATTTGGCTGCGGAGCTTTCTGCGCGCGTGAGGACCGCACCCGCGGGCCGCACTCCGGCGCCTGCGGTTGGGGCGACCAAACCCGCCT
The DNA here is from genome assembly GCA_038320495.1 of Opitutales bacterium. Taxonomy (GTDB): domain Bacteria; phylum Verrucomicrobiota; class Verrucomicrobiia; order Opitutales; family Opitutaceae; genus ER46. Next base: position 13,425 of record JBBQEG010000046.1, read on the forward strand.
GTCCCCGCGCCTGATTCAGGACGCGCATCCAGGTGGCCGGTGGGTGGGCGTCATTCGATGCGCGGGAGAGTCCGGGCCAGACGGCCGCGGGAAGCCGGCTCTTGATCGTCCGGTAAATTTCCGCCCGCGTATTCACGCCGCGCACGATCCCTTCCGCTTCGTCGCAGGCGTTGGGCTCGATCAGATCGGTTTTATTGAGGGCGACGATGTCGGCTCCCTCGATCTGCTGGAGCATGAGTTCCGCGAGCGGGCGGGGACGTTCGTCAGGATTGACGAAGCGGCGTTTGACCGGGCTGGCGTCTTCGCGCTGCCCGCAGTGACGGAGGAGCTCCGGTGTATCCACAATCGCTAATACGGCGTGAAGACGCGCGAAATCGCCGAGGCTGCGACCGAAGTGATTGCGTTCAGTGAAGAGGCGCGCGATCGGCTGCGGTTCGGCGACCCCCGAGCACTCGATCAGGATGTGGTCATGCTCGCGGCGGGCGGCGAGTTCGGCGACGGCCTCGGCGAGTTCGTCGCGCACGCTGCAACAGATGCATCCGTTGGCCAGTTCAACGGTGGTGGGCCCCGTGCCCTTCTTGTCGTCGATCTTCCGGATGAGAGCGGCGTCGATGTTGATCGCGCCGACATCGTTGACGATCACGGCGAGCTTCAACCCTCCGGGCTCGCGCAGTACGTCCGAGAGCCACGTGGTTTTGCCTGCGCCAAGAAACCCCGTCACCAACGTGACCGCGGGGAGCGTCGCGGGATCAACCGGGTTTTTAAGAACGTCAGACGGAGTCATGAGCAGCAAGCAGTCGCACGTTGGATCAGCAAGCGCGAGTTCCGGGAATGCAATCCTGATGCGGTGGCGCGAGGACTCGAAAGGAGTGCGAAACTAAAACGTTTTCAAAACACCGGAAACGATCAACCGCGGCGTGCCCAGCAGGAGCAGGCTCCGTTAATGAGCCGACGCTTTGATCGCCCCGGTTAGCGTTCACCGGTGCTGCTTTTAAGGATCAGGCCAGGATGTGGCGGAGACTATCGAGATCGAGCACGACGGCGAGGGACTCCTCTTGCACGACAGCGGCGGCGAGGGCGGCTTTCTCCCGCTGCAGGGCGCGGATTTTTTCTTCAATGGTGTTACGCGCAATCAGACGGTAGGCGATGACTTGGTTCCTTTGGCCGATGCGGTGGGTGCGATCGATGGCTTGCGCCTCGACGGCGGGATTCCACCACGGATCAAAGAGGACAACATAGCTCGCGGCGGTCAGGTTTAGTCCCGAGCCGGCGGCTTTGAGGGAGAGGAGAAAAACGGGGATTTCAGGATCGGCTTGAAATTGATCGACCAAGTTCTGCCGGTTTTCGGTCTGCCCGGTGAGCAGAAGATGGCGGATGCCACGCGCGGTGAGTTCAATGCGGATGAGGTCCAGCATCTTGACGAACTGGGAGAAGACCAAGACCTTGTGGCCCTCGGAAATGAGCGGCTCGAGTGTGTCGAGGAGTGCCTCGAGCTTCGCGCCAGGAATTGGCAGCGACTGGGGCGATGCGGCGCTCTCCGCCTCGGCATTCGCAAGGGCGGACTCCGAGCCGCCAGAGTCGATCACCGTCGATTTCGGGCTGGAGCGGGCCCGTGCACTCACGCGGGCGGACTTGGAGGAGGTGCCTGCCACCTGCACATCCTTGGGCGTTTGCTGCAGGAGTCGGGGATCACAACAGATTTGCCGCAGGCGAAGGAGGGATTGGAGAATGTTGAAACGCTGGTTGTCGAAGTCGCGATTGCTCTTCACGCCGAGGAGAAGCGCGCGCGTGTGTTTGAGCTCGGCGTCGTAAAGGCGACGTTGCTCACCTTCGAGTTCGACCACCAGCTCCTCTTCAATGCGCGGGGGAAGATCGCGGGCGACTTGGGATTTCGTGCGTCGTAGGAGAAAATGTTTTACGCGCTGGGCGAGACGAGTCCGCGCGCCGGTGGGGTCCGCTTTGTCGTTATAGAGGCGCTTGAATGAGGTTTGCCCGCCCAAGAGGCCCGGTTGCGCAAAGGAGAATAGACTCCACAGGTCGAGCAGACGGTTTTCCACGGGAGTGCCGGTGAGGACGAGGCGGTGTGACGTGGGGAGGGCGCGGGCGGCTTGGGCCGTAGCACTGACCGGGTTCTTAATATTCTGACCTTCGTCGAGGACGACGGCGTCCCATTTCTCGGAGGCGAGCGCGGCGGCATGGAGGCGAAGTTGGGTATAATTCGCGATCAGGATGTGAGGCCGGGACGCGTCGCGCCCGGCGAGCGGTTCCAGAGTCACGCCTTCGGATTGAACGCGGGCGGAGGAGCCGGAAGGGGCGGCCGGTTGTGATACGAGGGCGGAGGTGAAGACGGTGGTGGCGATAGCCGGAGCGAAGCGGGCCGTTTCAAGCTGCCAGTTTACTACGACCGACTTTGGGCAGATGACGAGGGCGCGGAAGGGGCGGTTGGCGGGCACGCGTTTCCTCTGAAGGGAGCCGTTGGGCTCAGATGAGCCTACGGTACGTTTGGGCGTGACGCTCACGGACTTGGAGGCGGCGTGGTTGGCGGCCGTGCGGTCTGCGAGCCACAGGAACCAGGCGAGGGTTTGCAGGGTTTTTCCAAGTCCCATGTCGTCCGCCAGGATGCCGCCGAAATTGTTTTCCGAGAGGAACGCCAGAAAGTGAAACCCTTCGTGTTGGTACGGGCGGAGGTCGGCGACAAGGCCCGGCGGAATCGGGGGCATCACGCAGGCACGAAGAGAAGCCGCGCGGTCGCGGACTTGGTTCCAGAGCTTTTCGGGAAGGACATCACGGAGCGCGTCATCAGCGAGCTGGAGGGCGTGAAACCGGAGCGGGTCACGGCCCGGGTCGGTCACTGCGGCCTCGGGGTCGAGGCCGAGCCGCGCGAGTTTTTCCTGCGTGGCGGTTGAGTCGTCGAGCGTGAGGCGACGCCAGCCGTGGCCGGCGAGGCGGACAAACCGGCCGCGGGCGTGGTGGAGAATCGCGATGTCCTCGAGGGTGAGGGTCGTGTCCTCGGCGCGGAGCGTCACGCGGATATCGAACCAGTCGATGCCGGTATCCGCGTTGGGAGTGAGATCGATTGCGAAGTGAGCGCGCGTGGGCGCTTGGGCAAAGGCGGCAAGCTCAGGAGAGAGTTCGATCAGGGTTTGGGGAGGAAAGCCACTGAGCCAGGAGGAAAAAACTTCGGGGAAATGCGGCGAACCGATCTCGACCTGGAGGCGGGCGCCGTTGGGGTGGTGGGCGTCATTGACTTGGGCGAGCTGATGAAAATGGGAAACGGCGTCGCGGGTGGGGTTGAAGTCGAGGAGGAGAAAAGCGGAGTCAGGGGACGGAGGGGGCAGACCGGGCCCCGATTGGCGCCACGTGCCGTTTTGATAAAGGGCACGGAGGATGCCATCAGGAGAGAGCGCACCGAGTTCGACGAGAAGTACGTCGTCGCCTGCTGCGGCCTCGGACCGGCGGGGCGCGAGGTAGGCCCGAAGCCGGGGATGCAGGGACTCAGAGCGGAAGCGGCCGGCCGTATCGGACGGGAGGGAAACGCGGGCACGGGCGGCGAAGCGGCCGGCTTCGGGGAGGGCGAGAGCGGCGCGGGGAATGGCGACCGGTGCGACAACGTCTTTCGAGTTGGCGGGCGGCGGGGGCATGCCGCTGAAAAGGGTGGCGCCGTGGAGGTAGAGATCGGGCTTGGCCGGAAGATGGACGAGCGGGGCGGGAGCCGGTGTGCCGTCGGCGAAGGCGAGCTGCGCGAGAGCGAGTTCAGGATCAGTGGGGTGGTCGCGAAACTGCCAGACCAGGCGTCGTGGATCGCGGATAATGGGATTGCCGTCGTGGTCGGTAATGCAAGTGCGGGCGAGCGGGTGGGAGAGGAGGCGGGCGAGGAATTCGCAATCGCCCGAGTGGGTCAGATTCAGGCTGGTTCGTCCGGTGGAGATCTGGTGAGCGCGCAGGATGACCGCCAAGCTGGCGGAAGCGGGTTCGAGCGCGAAGGTGGTGTCTTCCGCGGAATTGAGAAGCAGGCGGAGACCCGAGGCGTTAAGGGGTTCGAACGTTCGGAGCGGGCGGGCGGAGGGAGAGGCAGAAGCAGAGGCAGGTTCCGGCGATAGGGTCGTGCTATCGGAAATCTCCCAAACGGCTTTCTTGCGCGCAAGACGGAGACGGAACGTACGAAGGGCCGGCGGTGAATCCGCGGCCTCGGCGGACGAAAGAATCGCGTTTTCCAGCGAGGCAAAGCGCTTGCGCCAAGCCGCGAGATCCCGCTCTCGCTGGTAGGCAGTGACGGCCGTTTTGGCCCACGCGAGGTCGGTGACCTTCGCCATGAAAGGAGGGAGCGAAATCTGACCCTCGACGAAAAGAAGGGCGATGTGCGACCACAGTTCGAGCGGCGTGGCCGGGGGGCGTGACCACCGCTCATGGAAGGGATTACGGTAGTAGTTAAAATCGGCGTGGCGGTTAGAGGCCGGGAGTAGTGCTTGAAGGGCCTGATAATCGAAATAGCGAGTGCCCTCCAAGCTGCGGTGCAGCGCCAGGAGATTACGAAGAAAGGTGAGTTGTTTGCGGTCAGGCGGCTTGCTGGTAGCCGAGGTGAACTGGGCGACAAGCGACGTTTCGTCGGCTGGCGTCTCGGCTGCTCGCCGAAAGTCGGCTGAGGTCGATCCGCTGCCGGAGCCAAAGGGATCGAGCGTTTCGGCGGCGAGTCGATCGAGCAGCGCGGTGCCGGTGGCATAGAGGTGCTTGCACGCGTCGCCGACGGGGCAGGAGCACTCGCCGTCCCAGCCTCCGCCAACCAGGTAAGTGAAGGTGCAATTGTAGTCACGGGTACCACGGACACTCGCGAACGCAGTCGTGATTTTCGGCTCAGAGAAGACCTCGAGTGCAACGACATTGCCGCGGGCGTAATCGTGTCGCCCATTGGTGCGGTCGGGCAGTGCGAAATCATTAAGCCAGCCGGCGAGGTCGATGCGAAGTTGCGAGACGGGTTTCGGGTGGCCTGACATACGGGCGAAGATGGCATCGGGCGGGGGCACGTCACGCCGGAAGTGGCTGACCGGCGTCGAAGACCTTGCTGGGTGCCGAAGGCAGCCGCCAACGACGCGCCGGTGCTCATGGGATCAACTGCGGGTTTGGGCAGCTAAATGACTGAACGTGGCGCTGTAATCCGCTGTTTCGTTGAGGATTAAGGGTGCGAGTACCATATAATGGTTCCTCGCTGTTTCCGGTGAGCACGGAAGAATGAACAGAAGATAAAGGAGGAAACGAAGATCCAATCTTCTTGGCGTACACCTTCGTTTTCTTCGTTGCCTTCTGCTCAATTCCGATGTGTGCCTGCCTCGCGTTTATCCACTGAAAGTAGCGACGAACCTATATCATCGCGCTCCGTCCGAGTCCTGCCGCGGTAACCGGTGTGTGCTGGCCCCGCGTCGTCGGCCTCGATGGATTGCAGTTTTAAGGGAGTGCATCTCATCCGGCTTGTCGTGCGTGTTTCTCCCCCAGCCACTCGCGCAGCCGATCTCGTCGGCGCTGATCTCGATCATTTCGTCGCAAGCCTGCGTCGGCTGCGCAAGCGGGGCAAAGCCATCCTGCTCGCGACGCGTGATCTGGACTTTGCCCGTTGGTTGGCGACCCGGATTGTATTCATGGAGAACGGGACGATGGTCGAGCTGATGGATCCGAACGCGTCGCGGCAGACGTTTAATGCGGCCTCTTACTTGGCGGAGCTGGTTGGCTAATCGAAAGACGCGCGCGGGACAAAAGGTGCGCCGTGGAGAATCGATGTGTCCGCGTGGGATGAAAGAGAATGAGGCGTCGAACTCCCGTGCATGACCCGCAGATAGACAGTGCCCTTCGCGTGAGCTGGATCATAAGCGTAATCACGAGGGATCCCTGAACCGGTCGCCGAAAAGCAGCATTGGGTGACGCACGAGCGCAATTCATTGCGAAGAGAGCTTAGCGCGCACGACCTAAAACTCCTCGCTGAATTTTTATCTATACCGGGATGACCGGCTGTTGGTCAAAATCGTCGGTTCGTCGGTGCCGGTACGGTGAACACGGGCTGCCAACGCAGTGCAGGAACCATGACGTATAGATTTTCTAGGATCACCGCTATCGGTGGCGACTCCAAGCCAATCAAAATGCCGATCGTCCCGGGGTCGACCAGTTTTATGTCGCATATGCGACATAAAACTGGTCGATCCCGACTGGGCGTTGTGTCCCGGTTTTCCTTCTTGTCCTGCTCGACTCTGGGACGGCCGGATCAGGCGCTTAGGGCCATCACATGAGTTGGCTAAGTTCCGCTTCCCGGCGCTTGCTGCTTCGGATGAGCACCATCAGTGACTACGCCCCAATTTCCTTTTAGATGTCTAAGGTAACAACATGGCACGTGGTTCCTCATCGCTCGGATTGGCGCTCTGTGATCGCCCGAATGGCACGCGGCCCTTATCGATCGACCGAAAGGATGTCGCATATGCGACATCCTTTCGGTCGGTTGTCGGCCACGGGCGACGAACTATAATCAAGCCGGACCATAACCGATCCGGATTCATACCACTAACGCAACCGCTCCTGAGAGTGGCCGTTCTTTTCCGGGCTGGTGAGAAAGACCGCATTGATTGACGCACGTGCGCAACTCATGCGACACGGGTTTGAGCACTTGATAAACTGTTTATGGGAAAAGCGGATGATTCAGTGGTCTGCTCGAAGCGTCGGGATTTAATCAGGACGGCTCAATTCCATGCGGCTCGCCGCGAGGATGGATGCCGCCCGCTGTTATCGGGGCGAAGTCCCTTTCCGTGATACCTCGGGGCTTGCCCCGGGGAGGGTTCATTACGCAAGCCTGAGTGAGTAATTAACAACCCACTGAGTGAAAGTTTGGCAACCTGACCCTGTGGTCGCAGAGTTTTTTTGGTGATCAACCTTCAACCGGCCGCGGCCAGCCATTTCACCCATTGCGCGTAGAGCGGAATGCCGATTGCCAGATTGAAGGGGAACGTGATTCCCAGGGCGGCGGCGACACACATCCCGGTGTTGGCCTCCGGAATGGCCACGCGCATTGCCGCGGGCGCCGCAATGTATGATGCGCTGGCGGCGAGGGTCGCCAGCACGGTTGCCCCACCGATCGATAGGCCGGACTGTAGTCCGACCCAACCTCCAATTATTCCACCAAACAGCGGAACAATCACCGCGGCCACACCCAGAAACCAGCCGCTCCGCTTGAGCTCCGGCAGGCGAAGCGCGGCCAGAAGTCCCATCTCCAGAACAAAGAACGCCAGGATGGGTTTGAAAGCATCCACGAACAACAACTCGAACGGAGCAAAGCGTTCCGGTCCCGCGGCAAACCCGACGATCAGCCCGGCCAACAGCAGGAAAACGGAGCGGTTTAGCATGACTTCATGGATGACGTCTCCATAGCGCGCACCCGTGCCGCTAGGCTGACCGACGCGATGGAGAAAGATCGCCACCAGGATCGCGGGCACCTCCATGATCACGAGCAACACCGGCATGAATCCTTCATGCTCAATC
>JBBQEG010000047.1:0-20443 GCA_038320495.1 Opitutales bacterium
GGGCGTCCGGTGTGCGTTGCTGGGCTGTAGAGCCCCTTCGATGCGACTCGGCCGCGCTAACGCGCGCGCAGTCGCGACCCGTGAAGTGCGTTCGCGCGGCCGCAGCTACCCCCTCGTCTCGGGTCGCACCTTGATCGAGCGCCAGCGCGGGTGGTCGAAACCATGGGCGAGGAGTGAAGGAGGTGCGTGGCTGGCGTTTGTTGCCGATTCGAACATCGAATCGGGTGTGAAAAACAACCCTCCAACCACGCAACTGGAAGTGAAGACGCTCTTGAACCGCGTGCAACATTTTGTCGGCTTCGTTTACCGCAGCGTCTGCCTGCGCGGCGAAGGTCGCGACCTGCGCATCGAGGTGCAGGTCGAGCCGCACGCCGGGGTGCATCGCCGCTGCGGCGAGTGCGGAAAGCCGTGCCCGGGCTACGACGTGCTGGTGGAGCGCCGCTGGCTTTTCGTGCCGTTGTGGAACATCGCCGTTTACTTCTTCTATGCTCCACGCCGGGTCGAATGCCCGACCCATGGCGTCGTGGTCGAACATCTGCCGTGGAGCGAGGGCAAGCGACCCATCACCAAGGCGATGATGGGGTTCCTGGCGCAGTGGGCGCGGCGTTTGTCGTGGCGGGAAACGGCTCGCGTGTTTCGCACGAGCTGGGAGGCGGTGTATCGCTCGGTGGAGTGGTTCGTCGAATGGGGCCTGGCGCACCGCGAACTGAGTGGAGTGGAGGCGATCGGCATTGACGAGATCCACTGGGGCAAGGGCAAGCGCGGGGCCAACTTTCTGACCGTGATTTATCAAATCGACGCGCATTGCCGGCGGCTGCTGTGGGTGGGGCCGCGGCGGACCAAGGCGAGCTTGCGCCGCGGCTTGAAGACGTTGGGGCCGGAGGTGGTGCGCGGCCTGCGCTTTGTGTGCAGCGACATGTGGAAACCGTATCTGCGGGTCATCGCGGAGCAGGCCGCGCAGGCGCTGCACGTCCTCGATCGATTCCATATTGTGATGCACCTGAACCAGGCGGTCGATCAGGTGCGCCGAAGCGAAACCGCGCGCCTGCGCGGCGCCGCCTCCGCCCAGCACTTGAAGAACATGCGTTGGAAACTGCTGCGCCGGGGCAGCCGCGTGCGCGGGCAGGCCCGCTGGCAACTGCGCGTGCTGGTGGCAGCCAAGCTGGCCACGGGGCGGGCGTGGCTGTTGAAGGAAACCTTCCAGCAACTGTGGAAATACAAGTCCCCGATTTGGGCCCAGGCGTTCTTGCAGTGCTGGACCACGCGCGCGATGCACAGCCGGCTGGAACCCATGAAGCGGGTGGCAAGGATGCTCCGCCGCCACGAGCCGCTGCTGCTGAATTGGTTTCGAGCCAAAGGACAGCTCTCCAGCGGCGCCGTCGAAGGGCTGAACAACAAAATCCGAGTAGTGACCAGACGATCCTATGGTTTTCGAACTTATAGAGCGATGGAGGTTGCCCTATATCATAATCTTGGCCGCCTGCCTGAACCGGAGCTCACCCACAGATTCTGCTGAGGAGGCATTCTTCCGAGATCGCGAAACGGAACAGGAACAGACAGGAATGTCGGTCTCACTCCGAATACCTCCCAACGAGAACCCGGCGATCCTCCCATGGCGAAGCAGATGAGTGCGGATACACTCTTGCGTATGCATATCGTTCTCTCCGCTCTCGCCGTCCTGTTCCTGATCTTGGGCTTTGTCGGGTTTGCACTCGGCGGGTTACCCACGTTGATTTTTTGGATCCTATCGGGAGTTTGTATCGCCGGAGCCTGGAAGATGCGCTCCGACCGCCAACGCCGGCACGAAAACAGGAATCTGGGACCCGGAACTCGCTAAACCCGTTCGAACCGGCAGGCCCAAGGGGTGTGACGGACGGGGTGGGATGGACGACGCGGCCGCGAACTTCAAGCGCGGAACACGGCACGAACGGACCGTCTTCGCGCGATCTTGCAATCGGCTTCGGGGTCCGGGAGCGGCTTGCTCTACGGTCTTCACCCCACTGCGGCCAAGGCTCCAGGCAGTTATGGTGAAGCTCGATGAAACCCGTGACTTCGCGACCGCGCCGCTCTCCTCGCCCTCCGCAAGTTCCGCGCGGACGAAAACTCTCTCCGGCGCCATCTCCCCATTCTCCCGTCCCCGTCTTGATTGCGTACAGCGATGTCGCCTCGGCCCGCGGGGCCATGACCCGCATCAGCCGGATGCTGCAAACGTCCCATCCAAACTGTCACTTGCAGCCGATGCTGTGGCGCTTCGATCAACTTTCGAAACCCACGTGGCACAACATGGCGCTCCGCGACGCCCGGCGGGCGGTATCACTCGCCCTGGCGATGCCGGACGAAGCCGCAATCGACACCATCCCCGAGGCCTGGCTCAGCGCTCTGTTGGAGCAGGCCCAAGGCCAATCGCTGCATGTTACAGTGATGGTCGGTGACACCTCCCCTTGGGCGATCACGTTGGAACAGCACACAGTTAAACTCAGGGTCGAACGGGCGACGCCGAAGTCCAAAAGTCCGCCGAACCCCAACTCGAACGCTGGGGTCCGGACGCGCGCCTCGAAACCCGCCGCAGCTGTCGCCGCCTGAATCTCCCGCGGCGCTTATAAATCAATTAATTATTGCGTGGGAGCCGCCGGAGCAGGGGCTTGCGTCGACACTGCGGGAGCATGGCGTTTTTTCGCCTCGCCCCAAATGGTGACCGCCGTCCAAGAGAGCATTAAGGCCACCGCGATCAACACGATGATCGCGACCGGGCGTGGGACCGTCTTCTTTGGCGAAACCAATCCAAGTTCGATGCGGTAATCTTTGTTGACCATAAAGTGAAGGTTGGTGAGTGCCGCGGTGAAGAGCTCACCTTGGTGCGGGCCAGACTCGTATCCGGAGCCCCACCTTCGTCAATGGCGCAATGACGAAAAGACGAACTTTCGTCCGGGTAACCAAACCGCCGCTCCCGGGCCCGCCCCAGGTCGCCAGATGGCGGGCTTCCCAACCGCTGCCGGTATTGGTCACGCGGAATTTTTGTACGCGATGGTTGCCGCGATCGGTCACATAGACGTGGCCACTCGCATCCGCCGCGATGCCCACCGGCCCCCGTTGAATTCACCCGGGCCCGGGCCCAGTCCACCCCATTTCATCACGAACGTACCCGGACGAGTGATACGCTGGATTCGTTGATTGATGCGGTCGGCAATATAGAGATCTCCGGAGGCCGGATCCACCGCGATACCATAGGGCGAATTAAATTCCCCGTCGCCAAACCCCACTCCGCCCCGGACCGCCACGCGTTTTCCGGTCGTCAGATCAAAGGTGAGCACCCGCCCCTTGATCTGGTCGGAAGCATAAAAGGAGGTCGGTTCCGCCAACGGTCGCCACCACTAGACCGCGGTCCATCGACCACCCCGAGTCCCCGGCCCTTCCCGGCGCAACCGCCTCCTTCCCCGGGTATCGGATATTACAACTAGGGAACTCGCCCACGTTTGGGCGGACTATATTGTTACTATGGCAACTAATCGTATAAAATCCGGCAGTCCCAGTCGATCGGGAACCTCAGTCCGCGGGCAGAAGAAGAACATCGGTTCGACCTCCACCAAGCGCAGTGCCGGCCGTCGTACCGCCGCCTCTGCCACGCCAAAAACCAGCGGGCGAAAATCGATGGCCACCGCATCGCCCAGCCGCAAACGGGCCAGTACGAGCAGCAAAAAGAGCGCCACCCGAAGCGCGAAGCCAAGCCCGAAGAGCCGGGGGCGTTCCAGCGCAAAATCAACCCGGTAGCACTAGGTTCAAGCCGGCGCCTTTATTGAAGCGCCGTCGTCCTCCCCGCTAGCGTACCGCCCACGCCGCGGTTCGCGCTTTCCCCGGCGCAATAGGAAGAAAGTTTGGTCACTGCCCCGCCTGCCTCCTGCCCTCCGCGTGCCCCCGCGTATCCGAAACACTGATTCAGCGAAGGTCATCGAACGGATTCGGCAATCGCCGGCCAATCGGGTAAAGATTGCCGTCGCCGATCTTGATGGCGTTCTGCGCGGCAAGTTCATTAGTAAGGATAAATTCCTTTCGGCCGCCGCGCCCCCGCCCGCGGGTGGCATCGGCTTTTGTACCGTCGTGTTCGGCTGGGATTGTCACGATACGTGCTATGACAACACGCAGCTGACCGGTTGGCACAAGGGGTTTCCCGACGCACTCGCCCGGATCGATCTCACCACGGAGCGAGCGGTGCCGTGGGACCACGACGTGCCGTTCTTCCTCGGCGAATTCGTGTGGCGCGGTCCCGATGGCAAACAGGTGGAATCACCGTATCCACTTTGTCCCCGCCAAGTCCTCAAACGCGTGTTAGGTCGCGCGGAGAAGCTGGGCGTGGAACCGATGTGCGGAATGGAATTCGAGTGGTTCAATTTCGCCGAGACGCCACAATCATGGGCCGACAAACGCCACACCAACCCGACGCCGCTCACGCCGGGAATGTTCGGCTACTCGCTGTTGCGCGCCAGTCACGGTCAGGAGTTCTTCAATGCGATGCTCGACGAGCTCCCGCGCTTCGGCATCCCCATAGAAGCGCTGCATACGGAAACAGGACCGGGAGTTTACGAAGCGGCCATCGCTTTTGCCGGCGCCCTCGAGTCCGCCGACCGCGCCATCCTCTTTAAGACGGCCGTGAAGGAGATCGGACTGCGCTTCGGCATCATGCCGACCTTTATGGCGAAATGGAGCGCGAGTTATCCCGGTTGCAGCGGACACATTCATCAGAGTCTGACCGACGGAAAAACGAATCTTTTTTATGGTCCCAAGGGGCGTCATGGGATGAGCCCGCTCTTCGAGAGTTACCTCGCGGGCCAGGTCGCCTGCCTGATGGAATTTGCTCCGCTGTTCTGGCCCACCATCAACAGCTATAAACGTCTGGTCGACGGGTTCTGGGCACCCGTCAAACCGACATGGGGAATCGACAACCGCACCGCGAGTTTCCGCGTCATCCCGGGGTCGGCCAAGTCTACCCGCTTGGAAACTCGCTGTCCGGGCTCCGACGTGAATCCCTATCTTGCGATGGCGGCCGTGATCGCCGCCGGGCTTCACGGCATCGAGCAGAAGATGAAACTGACCACGCCACCCATCCACGGCTGCAATGAAGGCGCAGATGATGTACCGCAGGCGCCGCGATCACTGATTGAAACCACGCGCGCATTGCGTCAGTCCCGCATCGCCCGTGACTGGCTGGGCGATGCCTTCGTCGATCATTTCTGCGCCACGCGCGAATGGGAGTGGCGTCAATGGCAGGATGGCGTAACTGACTGGGAACTTCGCCGTTACTTCGAGATCATCTAACGCGCCTGCTTTCCAGCATGAATCTACTCCATCACTTCACCTTTCCCACGGCGATCACTTTTGGACCCGGTGCGCGCCACGAGGCCGCCGCTCACCTGCAATTCGTCGGAGGACAGCGCCCGCTGATTGTCACCGATCGCGCTGTCGCGGTTCTTCCCGTGACGGAGGACTTCGATCGCAACTTAAGAGCGCGCGGCTTGCGCACTGGGATCTTTGCTGGCGTCCGGGGCAATCCCACCGCCGGACAAGTGGCCGCCGGCAAAGCCGCGTTCCGCGAGCACCAGGCCGATTGCGTGATCGGTCTCGGCGGCGGCGCGGCCCTCGATGTCGCCAAGTCGGTTGCCCTGATGGCAGTTCATGAAGGCGACATTCTCGAGTTTGCCTGGGACAACCCGAAACGACGCGGTGTGGAGCGTCCGTTGCCGTATTGGATCGCCCTCCCCACCACGAGCGGCACGGGCGCGGAGGTCGGGCGCTCCGCGGTCATTTCCGAGGATCGATCGCACGTGAAAAAGGTAATCTATTCGCCGGCCCTGATGGCGCGGGCCGTGTTTGCCGATCCTGAGTTCACTCTCGATCTGCCGCCCACGATCACAGCCGCCACCGGAATCGACGCGCTCACCCATAATATTGAAAGTTATCTCTCACCCTCGTATCATCCCATCTGTGACGGCATCGCGCTCGAGGGCGTCAGACTGGCCGCCCGCGCCTTGCCCGTCGCGTTTAAAGACGGTGGCGATATGGCCGCTCGCACCGATATGATGATGGCGTCAATGATGGGAGCGATTGCTTTTCAGAAGGACCTCGGCGCGGTGCACTCCTGTGCGCACGCCCTGAGCGCGGTCCTCGATCTCCACCACGGACTCGCGAATGGGGTGATGCTCGACTACGTCATGCGTTTCAACACCGAGGCCGCTCGCATCAAACTCGCCGAACTTGCCCGTGTATCCGGGGCCGGCAGCAGTGCGGACGATTTCGTCAGCTGGCTCACCCGGTTAAAAGCCGAACTCGGTATCCCAGCCCGCCTGGGTGAAGTCGGTGGCTCCGCTCGACACGTAAAGCCTCTTGTCGACATCGCCTTCAAGGATAGTTGTCATCACACCAACCCGCGGCCATGCACGGTCAACGACTTCGAACAGATTTTCACCGAAGCGTTATAGCCACATGTCCCTAAAGATTATCAATCCCGCCACCGGGCGGGTGATCGAGTCGATTCCAACGGACACTCCGAAGACGGTCGCGAAGGCGTTTTCCGACGCTTGTGAAGCCCAACGTGATTGGGCCTCGCGACCGCTGCGGGAGCGACTCGCAACCATTCAGAGCTTTCGCGACGGCATCGAACACTACAGCGAGGAACTCGCGCACGTGCTCACCCGGGAAGTCGGCAAGCCCATCGCACAGGCGCGAAACGAACTGGCGGGCTTGCTCCCCCGCCTCGACTTTTTCCTCAAGGAAGCACCCCGCGCGCTGCGCGACGAAACGGTGCTCAACGCGCCCAAAAGTGGAGTCGTCGAACGCATCACCCGCGAGCCGCTGGGCGTCATCGCCAACATCTCCGCGTGGAACTATCCCTATTTCGTCGGCTCCAACGTCTTCGTCCCGGCGCTGCTCGCTGGGAATGCCGTGTTGTACAAGCCATCTGAGTACGCGACGCGGACTGGGTTGTGCATCACGCGATTGTTGCACGAAAGTGGTGTCCCGGAACCGGTTTTCGCCCCGCTAATCGGCACCGGAGACGTCGGCGCCGCCTTGCTCGCTCAACCGGTTGATGGCGTTTTCTTCACGGGCTCGCAGGTCACCGGCAGGAAAATCGCCCGCCGCGTGGCCGGTCGCCTGATTAAAGTGCAGTTGGAGCTCGGCGGCAAAGATCCGGTGTATATTTGCGATGACGTCGACGTGAACGCTGCGGCGTCGGCGGTCGCCGATGGTGCGTTCTATAATACCGGCCAAAGCTGTTGTTCGGTCGAGCGACTCTATGTGCACGCGTCGATTTTCGATTCGTTCGTCGAAGCTTTTGTCGAGAGCGTGGCGAAGTTCAAGGTGGGCGATCCGGAGGACGAATCCACCTATATTGGTCCCCTCACCCGACGGGAACAACTCGAGGTACTGGAAGCGCAGATCGCCGACGCGAAAGCCAAAGGGGCACGGGTCTTGCTCGGAGGAGCGCGATTCAAGAGCGGCCCTTTGAAGCGCGGCCACTACTTTCAGCCGACGGTGCTGGTGAATGTGAAGGCCACGATGAAGGTGATGCGCGAGGAAACGTTTGGCCCGGTTATCGGTGTGATGCCGGTGCGCGACGACGCGGAGGCGATCGAACGAATGAACGCCACGTCTTACGGTCTTACCGCGGGCGTCTACACGCCCGAGCGAAAGCGCGCGGAAGCCATTCTCCGCCACGTGCAGGCCGGATCGGCGTATTGGAATTGTTGTGACCGGGTGAGCCCGCGGCTGCCATGGTCGGGTGTGAAAGCCTCCGGGATGGGACTCACGCTCTCGCGAGAAGGGATCCAGACCTTCACGCGCCCCAAGGCCTGGCACCTGCGCCAGCCGTAAGCGACGCCCGATCAGGCAACCCGTGTACGTATCCAGAATAAGAGTCGTGCCTTGACTCTTGACAGCGTCGCACCGAATTCCGACGAAAGCCGAGTCAGGCGGGTCATCGCGAGACGCTTGACTGCGTGAGTCCGCGAGGCGTGACTTCCCCCCGACGTTGTCACATGTCTCGCCATAACCGTTGCGGCCCCCCTGAGGCGCCGCGACTCTTCCCCCAAGCTCAAAGACGATCCCATGAAAGCTGCCGTGATCTCCGCGTATGGCGGGCCTGACGTCATATCGATGCAAGATCGCCCCATGCCCCGCCCAAAACGGGGCGAGGTGCTGGTGCGCGTGATGGCAGCGCCCGTCACCTCGGGCGATGCGCGGCTGCGCTCGGGAAAAGTGCCGCGGGGAATGGGGCTGATGCTGCGCGCGGTGATTGGCTGGCGGCGTCCACGCATTGCCGCGGGCTGGGGCTTTGCGGGCATCATCGACGGTTTGGGTGAAGACGTGCCAATCCTTGCGATCGGACAAAGAGTATTTGGCCTCAAGGGGTTTTCGGGCGGCGCGCATGCCGAGCATCTGACCATTGCGGCAGGTGGCGCCGTGTTGCCCCTTCCCGACAGCCTGACCTATGAAGAGGGCGCGGCCTTTTTCTTTGGCGGGCTGACAGCGGCAGAATTTCTGATCGATAAGGCCGGGCTCAAGGCAGGAGAAAGGGTACTGATTTGCGGCGCGACCGGCGCGGTGGGCGGGGCAGCGGTGCAGATCGCGGCGCATCTGGGCGCAAACGTGACGGCGGTGGCGTCGGCCCCGAACCTTGATCTGGCGCGGCGGATGGGGGCGGCAACGGTGCATGATTATCGCACCGGCCCCGTGCAGGGGCAATTTGACGTGGTGCTGGATGTAATGGGAACGCTGGGCTGGGCGGGCGCGCGCGGGATTCTGGCCAGCGGCGGCAGGCTGTGCCTGATCACCGCCGATCTGCGCGCCATATTGGGCGCGCTGCTGCGGCCCGCACGCACGGGGCGACGCATCTTTGCGGGCACCGTCGGCGAGTCGCGCGCCATGATGCAGCGCCTTGTTCACCTCCACTGCGCAGGGGGATATCGTCCCGTGCTGGGACAGGTGTTGCCCTTTGCTCAGCTGGCAGATGCCCACGCTCTGGCCGAAACGTTTCACAAGCCCGGCAATCTCGTGGTAGTGATGGAAACGAAGACCCAGACCGAAGTTTTCCAAACCAACATCTCGCATCCGGGATCTCCGTGGGTTCGCAGCGGAGAGGGGCAGGCTTAACGCTGCTAATTTTCCGTGGCGGTTGATCTGGATCACGGGGCCACCCGGCGCTCGTTCCTCAAGACGTATCCATTGACGTCGATATCGACTTCATAGGTGCCACGGGAGTCCTCGATTTCGACCTCATACACGGTCTGTCCGGTCCGGCGTTCGATCTATATTTAGTGTGTCATCGAGTTCGATGACGCCTTTCCGACGAGCGTTGAACGGCTGGGTGCAACAATCGCCATGCGGTCGGCGGCCCCGCTTCCCTTGCCGCCCCAGTGCGGCAAACCGGCCGACGTCGCGGAAGATCTCCGATAGCCTTACGGCCAGGCGATCGATAGAATATGCTCTGTCACCCCGCTTCAGCCCACCTCGCATGGTCCAAGACGACTCGCACCTCATCCCCGCCATCACGTCGCCCACTGATGGGAAATCCAGTGAGGATTGGCTGGTGCGGAAGGGAGAGATGGGGAACGCCATTGCGCGTTTTGCGTGGCGCGAAACGCCGCTGGGAGCGCTTCACGACTGGCCGCAGTCGCTCCGCTCGGCGGTGAATATGATGCTGGAGGCCGGTGCGGCGTCGGCGTTCATCCACGGGCCTGAATACCGGATCCTCTACAACGACCGTTATTGCGACATTCTTTCCGATCGGCATCCCGCCGCTCTGGGTCGGCGCGCGGCCGACGTCTTTGCCGACATCTGGCCGACGATCGAGCCGCTTTTCATCCGGGCATATGGCGGCCATGCGGTCACGATCGAAGACATCTCTCTGAAGTTGGTCCGCCACGGGGTCGAGGAAACGGCGTTTTTTTCCGGCAGTTACAATCCGGTGCGTTCCGAAAGCGGCGAGGTAATCGGCTTTCTCGCGCTGGTCGCGGATACCACCCGCCTGGTGCTGCGGGAACAGGAACGGGCGCAGATCTTCGACACCACCCTCTCGGCGATCACCGATTTTGCCTACACGTTTGATCGCGACGGTCGATTTCTCTACGTAAACAAGGCACTGCTCGATCTGTGGGGGTTGCCGCTCGCGGAGGCAGTCGGGAAAAATTTCCACGACCTCAAGTACCCGCCAGAACTCGCCGACCGCCTGCAACGACAAATCCAAGAGGTGATCGACACGCGGCTGATGTTACGCGACGAGACCCCCTATACGAGCCCCACGGGCGCGTCGGGCTACTATGAATACATCTTCAGCCCGGTATTTTCCGCGGATGGCTCCGTGTCGCTTGTTGCGGGCTCCACGCGCGACATCTCCATTCGAAAGAGTCTTGAAATCAAGGTGCAGGACACCGTCACCGAACTGCGCGCGGCGAAGGATTTGCTGGAGCGACAATCCCACCAGCTCGAACAACAGATCGTCGAACGCACCGCGAAGTTGCAGGAGACCATCACGGACTTGGAATCATTTTCATATAGCATTTCCCACGACCTGCGAGGTCCCTTGCGTACGATGCAGAGCTTTGCGCAGGCGTTACGCGAGGATTGCGGCGAAGAGGTGAGCGCCACCGGGAACGACTATATCCGGCGCATCGTGAGCGCCGCCGGCCGAATGGACCGGATTATACAAGACGTGCTCGTCTACAGCCGGATTGCCCGGACCGACCTGCCGTTGGAGCCGATCGCACTCGACGAATTCATCCGCAGCCTGCTCGACACCTATCCTTCATTCCACGCCGCACGGGACGCGATTACAATCAAAGGACGCTTGCCGGTCGTGCTGGGAAACCCCGCAGCTCTGACGCAATGCACCGCCAACCTGCTGGGTAATGCGATCAAGTTTATAGCTCCCGGCGTTGCACCCGAGGTTACGATCTCCTGCCTCGTCGCCAACGGACGCGCCCACCTTTCCGTAAGCGACAACGGCATCGGCATTCCTCACCATCAACACGACGCCATCTTCGGCGTCTTCTGCCGTTTGGAAGGTGATTATGACGGCACCGGCATCGGGTTGGCCATCGTGCGCAAGGCCGTCGAACGGATGGGCGGAAGCATCAAGGTGGAATCGTCGCCCGGGCATGGCAGCACCTTCACCTTTGATCTCGCGCTGCCGAAGACGTCATGACCACGCCGAAAATCGTCGTGCTCTACGCCGAGGACTCGGAAGACGACGCGTTTCTCATGCGCCGCGCGTTCACGAAGGCAAAATTCTCCGGGACACTGACCGTGGCAGCGAACGGCTTGGAGGCGCTGAACTACCTCGGCGGCACCGGGGAGTATGCGAATCGAAAGGAGCACCCACTGCCGAGTTTGATTATGCTTGATGTCAAGATGCCGCATCTGAGCGGATTCGAAGTGCTGCGTTGGATTCGCGCGCGCAATGAATTCAGTGCAACACCAGTGGTGATGCTCACTTCGTCCAGTCAGCCGGTGGATATCGCGACCGCCTACGAAGACGGGGCCGACGGCTACCTCGTCAAACCCAGCAGTCTGGATGTTTTCGCAGACTTCGTGGCGGATCTGATTGCAGCCTGCGGCCATCCGCGCCCGGCGCAAGGCGGACTCAAGGTGCGCGGGAGCGCGCGTTTACCTGCGGCGACGCCCTGACACGCGCCGAAACCCCGCACGCCGGAGGCACAAAGGTTCGCAAGAGTTAGCGGAAGCGCTGCCCGCGATTCCATGCGGCCGGCGGCCGGGGTGTATCCAATCGGGGGCCAACCGACTTCGCGCGGTCATTACTTCGTCTGCGTCTTCTGCTTCTTCGGCGCTGGATCGGGTGGCAGGTCCGTCAACGCCAGTTGCCGATTTGCATCGCGCTGTCGCGTCCAGCGGCCCGCCAGCTCCTGCACCCGATCGGGCTGCGCGGACGCAAGGTTTCGCGTTTCACCGCGATCACGGCTTAGATCGTAAAGCTCCCACGGTTGATTCGCGAGCGCGACCAGCTTCCATGGGCCCGCGCGAATTCCCCGATGATCATCGTGTTCCCACCAGAGATCATCGCGCAGGATCGCTTCCTCTCGCGCGAACACGCCGGTCAAACTCCGTCCCGGTGCTGCCGGAACGGATACGCCTCGAATGACGGGAGGCTTCGCACCGCCGGAAATATCGAGCAGCGTCGGCACGAGATCGATCAAGTGCGCGGGGGCGTGCCGCAGTTCACCGCGCGCGCGAATGCCAGCGGGCCAATGCGCGATCAGTGGCGTCGCAATTCCGCCTTCATGTACCCAGGTCTTGTGGCGGCGAAACGGCGTGTTCGCCGCGCTGGACCAGCCCGGCCCGAGACTCAAATAGGTCGCGGCTGAACCCATCGCGGCGGCGGGATCATGACCGCCACCGCGGACCATCATTTCTGCGCTGGCACCGTTGTCCGAAGCAAAGAGAATAAGCGTGTTGGCGAACGCGTTCATCGCCTTCAGCTGGGCAATCACGCGGCCGATTTCCTGATCCATGCGATCAATCATCGCGGCATGAATCGCCATTTTGTTCGCCTGAAATTCCTGTTGCGCCGGATTAAGTTCGCTCCAGGCGATCGGGCGGTTGACCTCGTTTGGCCCGAGCTTCGCGATGGCTTCAGGAAACGGATACGGTGGTCCGACATTGCGCTCCATTTCCGGCCGGGCATGCGTGACGAGCCCCAGCTTCGTGAGGCGCGCGTGTCGCTCGGCCGCAATCACGTTCCAGCCCTCACGGTAGCGATCGCGATAGCGCGCGATATCCGCGGCCGGAGCATGCAGGGGAAAATGCGGAGCCGTGAAAGCCAGGTAGTGAAAAAACGGTTGCCCGGCAAAACGCTCGGCGTGCTCTTTTAGGCAACGGATCGCGTGGTCGGCGGCCGCGACGGTGACATAATAATCTGCCGTTTGCGCGGTCGGCTTTTCGTCGACGGTGATCCCGGCGGCGCTGAAGAAATTATTCTGTCCGCCGCCGATTTCGAAACTGTGATCGAAGCCGTTCTGGAGCGGCTTGCCATCGATGTGCCACTTGCCGGTGTGATAATTGCGATAACCCAGCGGGCGCAGAAACTCCGTGACCAGCGGAGCCCATCGCGGACGCGTCCCCTGCCCGCCGGCTCGCAGTCCCTCCACCTTGTCGCGGCGAACTTGTTGCGCGTAGTAGCCGGTCAGGAGCGCGGCACGCGACGGCCAGCACCGGCCGGTGTTGTAGAACTGGGAGAATCGCAGACCGCCGTGAGCGAGCGCATCAAGATTTGGAGTGGCAATTTCGCCGCCATAACAACCGAGATCGGAATACCCCAGGTCATCGGCAAAAATGATCAGAACATTGGGTTTCGCCGCGGGAATCGCAGCCGGGAGGGTGCCGCTTAATCCAGCTAAAATGAGCGCGAACCAAAATCGGGGAATCATACGGAGGGGTAAAGCGGGAGGTAACGTGAACTACCGACGCCAGTGAGGAAGAGGCCCGCCTCTGAATCAAGTTATGTCTCCGCTTGACGGCACCGGTCGGTGCGACGTGGCTTCCGCCGAACTAAGAACTAAGAGCGGGCCACGTCTCATTTGCGATCCACCCGATGGTCGAACGAAATCGCCTGCTGATCACGAAGAAAGGTCGCGTTTTCATCGCAGTGCCATTGCTTTGAGCGCGTCAACCTCTCGCACGACGCGAAAGCGCCCCCTTGGATCGACTGATTACATTAATGAAATTCGTATTCCGCTCTGCGTGCCCTGTTCGCACGCTTCCGTTCACCGCGTTGGCGGTGCTTCTTACCTGGCTCGCTCCGGCCACCAACCTGTTGGCAAATAATGATGGCAAGGGGCAGGACAAGCCGTCCTTTACCGGCATCACGGTTATCGGCGACAGCTTGTCGGATACCGGGCGCACCTTTCAAGCGATCGGTATTCCTCCGTTTCCGTACTATCAAGGTAGGGTGAGCAATGGCCCGGTGTGGGTCGAGTACCTGGCGCCGAGCCTCGGGCTAACGTACAACCCGCTCGATAACTTTTCCTGGGCGGGTGCGCGGTCCGGTAGAACGAACTCGTTTACTGGATTGCCGGGAATGCTCGACGAACTCGACGAGCTTCTCAGTACCGCCAAACGCCTCGACAACCAGGCGCTTTATGTCGTGTTCGGCGGCTCCAACGACTTCATCCGGATCTTTGCGGGGGAGGATCCCACGCTGGTAATCTCGGAAGCGGTCGGGAATATCATGTCAATCGTGACCCAGCTGCGGGCACGCGGTGCGAAACACATTGTCGTCGTCGATCTTCCCAACATCGGCCTTACCCCGCGAGCACGTGCCGCTGGCCCCGCGGTGGCGGGGACCGCAGCGTTTCTCAGCACGGTTTACAATGAGCTGCTGAACACCGCACTGGATTCCGCGGACAAAAAAATCGTCCGGGTAAGCGCGTTCAACATCCTGACCATGCTGGCCAGCAATCCGGCCGCGTTTGGACTCACGAACGTAACCGACCCAGGGATCGCTCTGTTTCCCCTCCCAGCCGACTCCTATCTCTATTGGGACGACCTCCATCCCACGACAATAGCCCACCGCGTACTCGCGGACGCAATCTATGAAGCCGTAAAAGCGGCCGGTCTGCTGAAACGCACCGCCAATCCGACGCGAGTTAACTGAGCTCACGCAGGTTTCGTTTGGAGCGACAGTTGCGTGATGCGGTTGATCATCGGCCGTAGCTCCCAGTCCCGTCTCAATAGGGAAACCTGGAGGGCCTCTGGGAGCGCGGCCTGCTTTGGGAGAGGATGACGAGCGAAAAGAAACGCCCCCGAAAAAACCTGGGGAACCTGGGGAAAGTTCCAGAAACCGCGCTTGACTCGAACCTCGCCGAACCTACGTTCCGCCTCTTTCCAGAAGCACGGGGTGGTAGCTCAGTTGGTTAGAGCGTCTGCCTGTCACGCAGAAGGTCGCGGGTTCGAGTCCCGTCCATCCCGCCACTGGAGTAGGCCCGATTTTCACCCGAAAATCGGGTCTTTTTATTGGCAAACAGAAAGTTACGATGTTTGCACAATTATTTGCAATTAGGCTCAGTTTAGCCCAATTCGGGCTTTTTTCTGGCACCGAAGTGGCACCAAATCGTGCCGATTAAAGGAAGGACGCGATTATGGAAATCTCCGGCCCCTTCCTGAACCCCGCAAAAAAAGCCGCGGGCCACCCGAGCTGCTGGTATCTCAGCTACTCGGTACCGAAAATAAATCCCGACGGCACCGTCCGACTTAACGCCAAGGGTCGCCCGGTGCTCGATCGGCACCGCCCCTTCTACCCGACCAAACAAAAGGCCGAGGCCGACAAACCCCGGATTAACGATCAGCAGGCGACCACGGGCGCGGGGAAGTTTCTCCTGGATCGACACGCTGCCGACGAATACGGCGCCGCGAAGACGATCGTCGGCGAAGTCTCTCTCGTCGACGTGGCTAAGTTCTGGCGGCTCCACCACCCGGAAACGAAGCGCGAAAACCTGCGCGAACTTTTAAGCCGCTACGTCAACGACGCCCGCGACCGCTACGGCCTGCCGCCGCTTTCCGAGACGAACGACGACGATGAAGAAGAACTGCAGCGCGAACCGCGGCACCTGTCTGATCTGCGGTCCCGCATCGGCGCCTTCGTCGCGACAAAATTCGGTGAGCGTCAGCCCGAGACCATCAGCCGGCGAGAGATCATTGGCTATGTCCGCACGCTTCCGGATGTGTCGCCGCGCACCCGACGAAATCACAAGAACGCGCTGAGCGCCTTTTTCGGCTGGATTCGCGATCAGGAACTGATCGGTGCGAGCCCGGCGGCGGGGATTCGCCGCCGGGTTCTGGGCAAGGAGAAGTCGAACGAGATCG
The DNA here is from genome assembly GCA_038320495.1 of Opitutales bacterium. Taxonomy (GTDB): domain Bacteria; phylum Verrucomicrobiota; class Verrucomicrobiia; order Opitutales; family Opitutaceae; genus ER46. The sequence continues at coordinate 15,865 of JBBQEG010000047.1, forward strand.
GATTTCTATCGCTCGATGAGCTGACCCGCTACTTTCGGGCCGCCGAGCGCTACGCTCCTGAACTGGTCGCGCACGAAGTCGTGCAACTCATCGCCGGCGTCCGCGCGGATGACGAGATGCGGGACTTCCGCGGCGAATTCGTGCTAGCGCGGACGAGGCAAGTCGTCATTCCGGCCGGGGTCGACAAGATGAACAACCGAGAAGTAATCGACGGGCTCGAAGATAACTTCTGGGCATGGTGGACAGCCTACGGATGCAAGGACGGACGTCTGCGGCCCAAAAACTATGGTCCGCGATGGGACCGCCTCCGCGTCCTCGCTTCAGTCTCGGATCAATCGCAGGCGGACCGGCTGGCGCGAATGCCGATCAAGGCGCTACTCAAAATGCCAGTCGCCAAGGAGGCCCTCGAGAAATGGCCTTGGAATGGTCGGCGGCGGACGTTCTGCACCTACCACGTCGCGAAGCACCAGAACGCAGACAAGACGGCCCTCATCATGCGTCACCGCGGTAGCGTCCTGACCCTTCACAACTCGTATCGCGGCCTTGGCGTCACCCAGGACGACGGTGTGAAGTACTTCCAAATCATGCCTGCGCCGGTTGCGTCCCCTATCCTTCCCGAACGTGTCCTGAAAGGCGCGGCCAAGGGATCCGCCGAGGAGAAAACAAAAGGCGCGGAATCGTCGCCAACGTGATCGATGCACCACTCGATCGCGGAGCGCCCGCGCTTGAGTGTGATGATGACGCCGAGGAACGCCGGTCATCATGAAGAGCCGTGCGTTGCGAGGAACTGGATATATCGGCGTGTCCGGTTAGGACGCTGCTCGCCGAAGCACAGCCGGTCAGTTCCGGTCAAAAAGCTTTTCCAACGCATCTGTCCCTTCCGGACAGTTTGCCGCGTTCGCTTCTTCGCGTAGCGCGCAAAGATACAGCTGCCCATGTAGCAGAGGGACTCCAGCGCATCAGGCGCCCCCCACGTTTCAAAGCGACTGCGCAAACAAAAAGTGTGCACTCGCTATCCAATATTCCTGACGTCGCGTACGGCAAGACTGCGCCGTCGATCCAAACCGGGTTAATTCCGCAAAATTCCCGCCACTTAGAAATTCGTCATAAAAGACGGTGCGTCCAACGGGAGGTATCCCGATGAACGACAGCGTACCCGCCAGCAGCAAGGATCCATCGAGTCCACGCAGTCATCCGAAGATCGGGTTAAAAATTCCCTGTTATGAGGATCCAGGAGAGAGGGGTCCTGGACAAATCGAAATCGATCAGGATCAGCTCACGCGCCACATTCTCGTCACCGGCACAACGGGTGCGGGCAAATCGACCCTGCTTCGGTCGATCATCCGGCAGTTGCTGGCCGCGAATGCCGACAACGAGGCGGCGAAAGCTGGTCTGGTAATCTTCGACTTTAAGGGAGACAACACAGTCGAAGTCGTAAGGCGCGCCGCTATCGCCGCCGGTCGTGCTGATGACGTGCGGGTTCTGTCGCTCGATTCGGACTGCGGTTACGATTTCTTCAGGGGGTGCCAATCGCTCGCTGACGTGTCGGAGTATGCAAACCGTCTCGTCTTCGGCTGCGGGTCAATGGATCGCCGCGACGATTTCTGGACCCAATTTCGACTCGTTTTGCTCTCCGCCGCTTTGACCTGGCTGCGGATCAATCACGGCGAAAGAACCTCGTTCCCGGAATGGATCACCCACGCGGCCTCTTGGTTGCTCTGTGACGGAGTGCCCGCCGAACTGAAGCCGGACCTTGCTCAGTTAAGCGAGCGCTGCGACGCGATGCCGCACGGAAGTCCGGGACGGATCGCCACCAAACATGCCATCCAAGTGATCGAATCCTGGGATTCGGGAATGGATTTCCGGACGCGGGCGAATGCCAAGGCAACGCTCGACATCGCACTAGGACCGCTCCTGGAACCGTCCGTGCTCCGCCTGTTTCGCGCAGCACCAGAGCAAATATTCGACGTGAGAGCCGCGGTCGAAAGTGGAGAAATCCTCATCGTTTCGATCAATGCCTTCCTTCATCCCGAGCTAGCTTCTCTGGTCAGCCGCTGTATCAAAGCGGATTTCTACCGCGCCGTGTTTTCGCGCAAGCCCGGTGGACGGTTTGTTAGTCTGATCTGTGACGAATTCCAACTCTGTGCGACCACGGGCAATCCGCGTTATGATGATAGCCATGCCCTGCCATTACTTCGTTCTCAGAATGCCGGAGTAATCGCAGCGACTCAGACGGTGGCAGGAATTGATCGGGTGATTGGAGAAGTAAACCGGCGCGTGCTGCTCGGAAACTTCGGTACACTGTTTTTCATGCGCTCGACTGAGATCGAGATAGAGGCATGGGCCCGACAAGTCTGCGGATCGACAGCAGTCGAAGAAACGATTCGCGAGGAAGTGAGGCGTGAAACTCCCAGTCGCTTTTTTCCGGAGGTAGAAAAGCGACTCGTGACTCGCCGCGAACAGCGGCCGGTCTGCGGGCCAGGTGCCTTGGCCCGGTTGGAGGCAGGTCAGGCGTTTCTTTTGCAAGAGGGCCGGCCCCCAATCGCTGGACCTGTGTGGATCGCAGAACCCTCATCCTAGCTTCTCCGGACTGACGCATCGGCAAAACAAAAAATTGCCATGCAAAATCAAAAACAACTTTCGTGGGACGACCTCCCCGACTGCTTCGCCCTCGTCTCCCCTGTGGGCGACTCAGTCACACAATGCGGAATCCTGCGCGACGGTCGTCCGGTCGCTCATCTTTTCCTTCTCAATGATGGTCTCCTCGCGCTGACGGACCTCATGCTGCCCGATGATGCGGACCCCGACGATCGTACGCTGATCCTGATCGGGCGGGTCTTGGTGGCGCATCGCAGAGCCACGACCGAAGGGAGGACTCTCTAATGTGCGCATCGCATTCGAAATTTCCCTTCGTGCGAGACGATGGATGTCTCGTCCTTCAAGAAACAGTAGTGGAGCCGTGGCCGTCGTTGCGGATGCGGCCTGAAATCCGTCCCGGACAAATGGCCGATTTACTGGGTTCGAATCGGGAATCGGACGTGTGGCGTTTCGTCGAGCGCATCCCGGTGGCCGTGATGAATCTCGTGAGAGCGGTGCCTAATCCACGATGGACCTTGCTCGAAATGGCGGCGGAAAAGTTTGATCGGTGCGAGGAACTTCTCGGCCGAATTCCGGCGTTAGCCGTCCTTCTTTCGGAAACGTTTTCGCGAGGCGACAATCGCCGAGGTAGAATGGCGCAGACGCTGGCGAAACGATGGAGACAGATGCTGCCGCTCGTGGGGCTCCCGTCTGAAGAACGCTATGTTCGAATGCTCCGAAAAATCCCGCCTTCGCACTGCACTCGCCAAACGCTGGCCGCGCTAAGCGCTGCTGTGGATGCCGGTCATCCACACCTCCGTTTGCTCAGCCACGTTCCGGCGATCACGCGCGACACCGTCGCACTCCTGCGAAAGCCGCCAGAACGGGTAAATGCCCACCTGCTTTTGGCGAGTTGCACATCGGACTCTGATGAAGAGCCGATGGCGAACTGCGTTTCGAGCGTTCACTGGTTTCGGGAAATGAAATCACCCGGCGGCGGGTGGCCGTACGGGCATTTAGACGCAGCGGCTTTGATGCGCGTCGAGCAGCGTTTTCTCGAATGTTATCCATTGGATCCAATCGATGAGACTCCCTTTCCTCCGCCTCCGTTTTCAGGCGTGCCCGGCAAGATCGAGCCGTTATCGGACTCGGTATTGGTATCAGCCGAAGGTATGCAGCAGTTCAACTGCGCCGAAACTTTCGTCGACGCCATTCAACGGGGTTCGGCCTACCTCTACGCGGTAACCATCGCCGAACGGGCGACCCTCGCGCTGGAGAAGGCTCCATCTGGTCACTGGATCATCGGCGAGCTTCGCTCGGCAAGTAACGGCGATGTGTCGGCCGAAACCCATAAATACATCCGCGCCTGGCTTCTCTCCAATGAACCGACTCTTGGCTGAGTAATCAATATCAAATACTATAATGAACTTCTTCGAAACCTCCGAGTCAGCAATCGCCACCGAACGACGCCAAAAAGCCCGCAAAGGCGCGATTCAACGGAAAATTGCCCGTGAAATCAAAGCCACGAAAGGTTGCGTGCATTATGGGCGAATGGTCTCCCGCACGACTGCCGCGATGTGGCGAATGATCAACCGCTCGAAGTCAAATGCTACCGGCGCGCGGTCAACGCGCATCGGCCGGTCTGAATCGCCGACGAATAAAACATGCCGGAACTAAAAGTGCATGGCTTTATATAATGAAAATCAACTCCGCTGGGATGACCTTCCGGAAATCGCGGCCACTGTTACAAACTTGAATGATACGATCGATCAGTGCGTCATTCAGGTTGAGGGGGAACCGCAGATGCATCTCTTCCTCCTCAACGATGGACTGCTGTCGATCATCGATGTCTCGGCCGCGCATGACGCTGAGCCTTCAGACGACCTTCTGCTGTCGCTCGGCCGCGTGCTTGTTGCTCACAAGAGCGCTTGCCGTGACGGAAGGAGGCTCTCGTGAGCTCGATGATCATACTGCCGGACGGTAGTCTGCAAATCGGGGAGAA
>JBBQEG010000048.1:0-20264 GCA_038320495.1 Opitutales bacterium
ACCAACCGGGCCGCGACGTCGTACTTGTTGCGCGGATGAATGTCGCGGCCTTCGCCCACATCGATGATCACAGCCTGACCGGTATGCGGAAGACGAAGCGTCTTGGTCTGAGTTTCCCGCAGTTCCGCCCAGTCACTGTCACCGGGTTCCGCTTTCTCAGCTTTAAAGTCGGCCAACTGCACCCAGTAGAACGACAAGTCGGGCTGCGCCCATTCTTTGCGCCACTGCTCGATCAGAAATGGAAACAGCTCGCCATGTTCGTGCGCGCGCCCGGCATTCGATTCGCCCTGATACCAGATCACGCCCTTGATCCCGTATCCTAAAGTCGGATTCACGACGCCGGCAAAAATATTCCCCGGCCGGGCATTGCCCGTGAGCCACTGCACGGGAGCGCGTGGCGCCGCCTTCTTTGCCGCTTTGGCCTTCGCGCTATCCACCTTCCACTTCGCCTGTGCATCCGTCGCGGCCTTCTTGCCAGCGTCCGATTGCAGCTCGGTCTCACGCTTGCTCGTCGACGCCATCAAGGCGGCGAAACGCGGATCCTTTTCAATGGTCTCGCGACGGATCCAGGCTTCGGCCGCAGAGCCGCCCCACGCGTTGTCGATCAAGCCGACGGGCACCCCCACGATTTCGTGGATGTAACGGCCGTAAAGCAGGCCGATGGCACTGAACGCTTTGACCGTTTCCGGCGTGGCGGCTTCCCATTTGCCGACAAAATCGTTTTTCAACTCCTGCGTGCCGACCTGCGGCACGGAAATCAGACGAATGTTCGGATGATTCGACGCCGCCGCTTCCAGATCTCCCGTATAAGTTTGGGCGAGCGACCACTGCATGTTCGACTGGCCGGAACACATCCAGACCTCGCCGACCAGCACGTCGCGGAGGTCCCGTTTGGTCGTGCCGGCTATGCTCAGCGTTTGCGCTGTCGCATTGGCCGGAACGGGCCTCAGCTTCACCGTCCACTTGCCGTCTGCCCCCGCTTTCGCGGTGTGCGTCTGACCCGCAAAGGTCACCGTCACGGAGGTACCCGGCGTGTCCCAGCCCCAGATCGGGTTGGCATGTTTTTGCTGCAGCACCATGTGGTCGCCGATGATGGCAGGCAGCTTGAGTTCAGCGTGGAGCGCCCCGGCCAAGGCCAGGGCGAGAGAAACAAGGCGGACAAGTCTTTTCATGATGGGGTAAAAAAACGACGGCTACGTGAATTCAATCGTGTTCTGGAAACTACACCGGTTATTTCGCTGACCGACAAGCCTTCGATGATCGGGATGGGGCGACTCCTCCTCGCGAATTGACTAAATCCGCCAGTTGTTCGGGACGAACCATCGTTAGGCTGTCGCGCTCTCTTCATTTTAACGCACCACGCATTTCATGCTCCCACTCAGGTCTCTCGCCTTCGCGCTGTTCCTCTCCGGATGCCTTTCCGCCAACGCCCAATCGTATCAGTGGACCGCTTTCGCGGGACTGCCGCCGCAATCGGGAACAACCGACGGCGCCGCTTCCAATGCCCGGTTCAATACGCCGCTTAACCTCATCGCGGACGCCTCGGGGAACATCTATGTCGCCGACTCCTTCAATCACACGCTTCGCGTAATCTCGACCAGCGGCGCCGTCAGTACCTTTGCGGGCCTGCCCGGGGTTTCCGGAGTGACCAACGGGACAGGGCTCAACGCCCGTTTCTTTTTTCCCACCGGTCTCGCCCTCACTCGCGGCGCGCTCTTTGTCACCGATCGTGGCAACCACGCAATTCGGCGGGTCACGGGCACGGGAGAAGTCACCCTGTTCGCCGGGATCCCGGGCAACCGAGGGTTTGCCAATGGCTCGCTCCTGAGCGCCCGTTTCGACCAGCCGGCGAGTATTACCGCCGATGCCGCGGAAAACCTCTATGTGGTGGACAGCTCCAATCACATCATTCGAAAGATCACCTTGGACGGCGTGGTGAGTACCTTTGCCGGGACATCGGGAGTCGCTGGATCCAACGATGGCATGGGACCATCCGCCCAGTTTCGGTTCCCGGAGTCGATCAGCATCGATACGGCCGGATCTTTTTACGTCGCTGATCGAGGAAATCACACGATTCGCAAAATCTCTCCCGTTGGCCTCGTCTCCACGCTGGCCGGGGCAGCCGGGAGCGCCGGAGCCATGAACGGCCCGGGAGGGACGGCGCGATTCAACTCACCGAGTGGCGTGCTCGCCTATGGCGACGGCACGCTGATCGTGTCCGACACCGGCAACAATTCCCTGCGCCTCATAACGCCAGCCGGCGTGGTGAGCGTGCTCGCGGGTCGTTTGAATGTGGGGGGTTACATCAATGGTGCGGCGAGCGCAGCACGTTTCTTCGAACCCAGTGGTCTGACTTTCACCTCCACCGGCATCATGGTCGCCGATTCGCTTAATCACTCGATCCGCAAACTCAATCTCGTCACCTATGAAACCTCACTGCTGGCAGGCGGAGGCGGCAACTTCGGAAACGTGGATGGTGTCGGAGCCGGCGCTCGCTTCAATTATCCGAATGGCGTGGCCGTGCACAGCTCCGGTGACATTTACCTCGCCGATACTCGCGGAAGCTCCATCCGCCGGATTTCCCCAGCCGGAGTCGTGACCCGCGTCGCGGGCCTGGCCTCGGGCGATGCCTACGTGGACGGCCCGACCGGTGTGGCCAGTCTCAACTATCCCTTCGGTCTCACCGTGGCACCGGATCGGACGATTTACTTCTGCGAAAACCAGCTGCACACGATCCGGCGCGTCCTTCACGACGGCTCCGTTACAACCATTGCCGGCACAGCGGACGTTTCCGGCAGCGCCGATGGAACGGGCGCGGCGGCCCGCTTCAATTTCCCCAGCGCGATTGCCCGGGACCAGAACGGGAATATCTACATTTCGGATACGTTTAATCACACCATCCGGCGGATCGCAGCGGGCACGCAGACGGTGACGACATTCGCCGGCGCGGCGCTGGTTCCAGGATCGGCGGATGGCGCGGGCCCCGTGGCCCGCTTCCGTTTCCCCCGGGGACTCGCTTTCGACCCGCAGGGTAATCTCTACGTGGCCGACTCGTCGAATCACACTATCCGCAAGATCACGCGCGACGGCCTCGTCAGCACCGTCGCCGGAGCGGCCGGAAGCTTCGGCTCGGCCGACGGCGTGGCATCTGCGGCGCGCTTTCAACTGCCCGTGGGTATCGCGGTGGACTCAGCGGGTCAGATCTTTATTGCCGACATGGTCAACGCCACTATCCGTATCCTAAAAAATGATACTGTATCCACTTTGGGCGGCACCGCGGGACTGCAGACGTTTGCCGAGGGAACCGGCAGCTCGGCGTTTTTTTTCAATCCATCGGACATCGTGGTGGATACCGCCGGCACGCTCTATGTTTCCCAGTCCGGCAGCAACCTCGTCGCCAAAGGCGAGCCACTCATCGCTCCCGTAATCGCGACGCAACCCCAGGCGACCACCGCCACGGTCGGGGGGACCGCGACCTTTAGCGTCAGCGGCGGCGGAGCCTCGCTCTCCTACCAGTGGCGCTTCAATGGCAATCCGATTCCGGGCGCGACGAGCGCGACGTACACCGTTTCCGGAACGACCTCTGCCATGGCGGGAAATTACTCGGTAACGATTTCGAATGCCTTCGGCACGCTTCAGAGTCAGAATGCGACTCTCACCGTAATGGCCGCGTCCACGCTCGGCCGCATCATCAATCTATCGATTTTGTCCGCAATCGATTCGCCGGGTGGGAGCTTCATCATGGGGTTCGTGGTGGGCGGCAGCAGCACCACGGGGACGAAACCTCTGGTGATTCGGGCCGCCGGACCCGCCCTCACCCAATTGGGCGTCACGGGGGTGCTCGCCGATCCTCAGTTCGAGCTTTTCTCCGGGCCGGTCTCGACCGGGGGCAACGACAACTGGGGAGGCTCCTTGGGGCTGAGCGACGCCATGGACCGCGTGGGTGCATTTCGGTTTATCTCGTCTGATTCGCGCGATGCGGCGGTCTCGACGTCGTTTGCGTCCGGCGACAACTCGGTGAAAGTCTCCGGAGTGGGCAACACCACGGGGGCGGTGATCGCCGAGATTTACGATGCAACGCCCAACGACAGCTTCACTGCCGCAACGCCGCGACTGCTGAATGTATCGGTGTTGAAACACATCGGATCCGGTCTGACCGCCGGGTTTACGCTGGGAGGGACCACGTCCAAAAACATTCTGATTCGCGCTGTGGGGCCCACGCTCAACACGGCGTTTGGCCTGACAGGCATCGTCGAAGATCCCGAGCTCGAGGTCGTTCGCTTGTTGCCGTCCGGCGGGAGCACGCCAATCGGCAGCAATGACAATTGGGGCGGTGGCGCGGCGCTCACGAAGGCGTTCGCCGACGTGGCGGCATTTGAGTTACCGCCTACGTCAACCGACGCGGCGATCGCCGCCACGCTGGCTCCTGGCGGCTACACGGTCCGCGTGACGGGCAAAGCCAATACGACCGGCATTGCGATTGTCGAAATTTACGAGCTGCCCTGATGGCTCGCTCAAGAGCCGGACGCATTCACCGATTCACCGGACTGAATCCGACCGGCGTACGAAAGCCCACCCGCGAGAATGGTTAACCTCAGCGGCACGTGCACGCCACGGCGGAAGCCGAGGCGGATAGCGGGAGCCGGCTCGTGGGCTGGCATTCTACGGCACGCGCCCCGTTTAGCGGGTGCGGATGGCACCCGGCCCTCGAACGCCGGTCGGAGCAAAAACACACGATGGATCGTGCTCGCCACTTGCGGGCACGCTGCACTCGCGCCAACGTGCCTTGATCCCTGAAATTATGACCGGATACGGCTACGGCTCATCAGAAGAAAACCAACCTGTCACCTGGCTGCGCGGCTATCCTGTCTACGCAGCACATTTGATCGTTTTGGTGTACGTGGCCTCGATGCTCGCGACCACGCTGATCTACGCGTCCGGAGGGCGCGCGTTTCTCGATTGGTTCGCGTTCAGTAGTTCCGACGTTTTCCGCGGCGAGGTGTGGCGGATCGCGACCTACGGGCTGATCAACCCACCGAGCATTTGGTTCGTGATCGATATGTTCATGATTGTCTGGTTCGGCCGCGAACTGGAAAAATTCTTTGGCCGGCGCACGTTCCTGACCCTTTACGGCTGCATCTATTTTATTTCTCCGCTGCTCCTTACCGCGATCGGCGTGATTCGCCCCACCTTCCTGTCGGGCCAGACGGGAGGGTTCGCCCTCTTCGTCGCTTTCGCGACACTCTACCCGAACGTTTCGCTCCTTTTCAATATCCTCGCCAAGTGGATGGCGTTGATTCTCGTCGGGATTTTCTCGCTGATCGCGTTCGCCGCGCAGGATTGGGTCGGCCTCATGACCTTGTGGGGCACCTCAGGCTTGGGGTTCCTGTTCGTTCGCTACCAGCAGGGAGCTTACAATCTGCCGAAGATTCGCTTCCGTCGCCGCGAACCCAATCTTCGCGTCCTTCCTGATCCGAAAATCGAGAAAACGCCCAAGCCGGTGCGAAGCGATTCCGCCAAGCCCTCTTCAATGGCGGAGATCGACGCGTTGCTCGACAAGATCGCACACTCCGGCATGGCCAGCCTCACGGCCAAAGAACGCGCCAAGCTCGATGCCGCTCGCGAGGATTTACTGAAAAAGTCGTCCGGGCAGTAACAGCGCAGCGTCAGCCAACGTCCGAACGCTGGCCGCCTCGACGCCTCAGATTACGACCATCGCACAGCACGGACCAACTCATGTATCCGTGCCATCCGAGTGATCCGCGGCTTACGATGACCGCGTTCGCCGGAGGCATGGGTTCAAACTTCACGAGCAATCGTTTCCTGCTTTCCCAATTTCCTGCTTTCCCAATTTTCCAATTTTCCGCTGTTCCCGTTTCTTCTTTCTTCTTTCCTCTGTTTCTCCTTTTCGGCCTGCCTGTTTCCCAATTTTCCGCTGTTCCGAGTTACTTCAATTCCTCGATGAACGTCAGGAGGTCCGCCATGTCCTGCACGCTCATCCCGGCTTCGAGCCCGTCGGGCATCAGGCTTTTTCCGGAGGAACTGCTGCCTTTGATGTTCGTGCGGGGCAATGTCACTTCGGCGCCTCCCATGATTCTCAACGTGAGACTCGTCGCATCGTCGCGCGCAATCATGCCGGTGTAGGCATTGCCGTCGCGCGTCGAAACATCATACGCGATGAACTGTGGCGCGACTTCCTTGTGAGGATCGAGAATCGCACTCAGCAACGAATCACGGCCGCGGTTTTTCACCGTAACCAAGTCCGGCCCGAGCTCCATGCCCTGCCCGCCGGCCCGGTGACACACCATGCAGCGACCAAGATAGTGCGTCTGGCCCTTGGTCGCGTCGCCGCGCAACCCAATCGCGGGTTCATACTTGGCCGCCACTTCCTCGCGTGACGGCGGAATCACGCTGGCCAGCGCGGTCTTCGTGAGCGTCGCGATCGCCGCGGTCTTGTGTTGCGCAAGACTCTGCACTTGTGAGGCGCTGAGTTCAGTCGCTTTCACGCTGCCTTTTTGCACCGCCTCAAGCAGCGCCAGGATGCGGTCCTCCCGTCCCACCAACGCCGCCAAAGCCGCTTCTTTCGCCTTCGGGCGATAGCCGGACCACGAGCGCAACAAGGCTGCCGTGACCTCCGGCAACGGATGCTGCGCGAGAGTTTTTACGGCCGCCACCTGCACGACTTCGGGTTGCCCGGGAGCGAGCGAAGCAATCAGCGCCTCCCGCGATTGGGCGAACGACGAAACGCTCAGCAACTCGATTGCCTCGATGCGTGCTGCTTCCGCGACCCGGGTATCGGCCGCCGTCGCAGCCGCACGGGAAAACATCGCCGCGAGCTTCCTGCCGGTGTCCACCTGCTCGATCGTCTTGCCGGCGCGGCGCAAGCCATCGCCAAACGACCGCAACCACTCGGCACTCGTGCCCGGCTGCGCCACAAAATCAATGAGAGTCGCGTATCCATCCGACGGATTCGAGGCGGCGCGGATTTCAATCAGACGGCCGACAAACGCAGCGTGCTGCTTCGCCATCGCGGGATCACGCGTCAGCGTGGGAAAGAGCACGGAATTCACCACCTCGGGCGGCCCGCTCAACAACGCCGCCGCCTGCCAGTTATCACCGGAGTCGCGCAGCGCCATGCTGACGAGCGCATCGCCGAGCGCCTTGGTATTCGCCGACGTGTCGGCGGCGAGCACGGTGTGGGCAGTAAAGGCCAGTTGAAAGCGCACGCGATCATCCGCGTCGTTGCTCAGGCGTGCGAGCGCGCCGACTAGGCGCGGCGAGACTCCGCCGTTCGCGACGAGCGTTTCCGCCATCGCAATCCCGCGTTCGCGCACGCGCGGATCACGCTGGCTCAGCGCGGCAAGGACGGCGTTTTCATCGAGCCCACCCAAGCCATCAAGCACGCCCAACGCGTGATGCTTCGCCAGCGGCGAACTCGATTCGCGCATCAACCGGGCCAGAAGCGGAACCGCCGCCTTGTCCTGGCGCTCATAAAGCAAACGCGACGCCGTATCACGGTGCCAGCCGTTCGTGTGCTCGAGCGTCTTCACGAGTTCAGCCGTATCCGCTTTTCCGAGCGCCACCCCACCCCGGCGTCGCCACGACGGATCCGTGGGAACGATGCGATAGATCCGCCCACGATCATTGCCGCTGTTCAGATCAATGTGCTGCTTGATCTCTTCCGGAATGCTCCACGGATGCTCGATCACTTCGCGATACATGTCGCACACGTGCAACGTCCCATCCGGCGCGTTGGCGAAGTTCACCACGCGCACCCAGGTGTCGGTGCTCGCCGCAAACTCCACGCCCTGTTCATCCGCCGGCCGACGACCCACGAGGCTGACGCCTTGGGGATAAAGGATTTTGCGATGCACCAACTGCCCGCCCGCATCGCCGCTAAAGGTATTATTAACGAACTCCGCACCATACGCGTCTCCCCGGAACACCATTGTGCCAGACGCGCCCGTGAAATAACCGCTCACGCGTCCGCCGCCCTCAACCACCCCGCGCACGACTCCACCAATCCGCCAGCGCGTGCGAATGATGCGCCACGGTTCGTCCGGACTGATGCGAAACACTTCCGCCGCCCCGCCATCCGCCGCGATGCTCTGACGCGGCGCGGGCAGGTTAAAAAAAGGATTCCGCGCGTAGCGGTCGTCATAAACCCAGAATTGTAAATGATCGGAATTCGAACTGCCGAACTTCCGACCATAATTGTCATGACTCATTCCGTACTGCGCGCCGCCCGACTCAAAACCGAACTCATACGTCCGCGGATCAAACCAGAAATCACGGGCCGCGAGTTCGACCTCCGGGAGCTCCGGCCGCTTCAGGTTCTTGATCTTTCCGCGATTGCCGGGACCGCTTTGGAGGTGGATGCGATTATCCTGACCCCACTGAAAGCTGTTCAACATCGCTTGCACATTGAGCCGGGTGAGGCCGGTGCCGAAACCGGTAAACACCTTCTCGCGCACTTCCGCCTTGCCATCACCGTTGTGGTCTTCGAAACGCCAGATGTCGGGCGTCGCCGCCACGTAAAGACCACCATTCGCCCAGATCACGCCCGTGGGCCAGGGCAGGTTATCCGCAAATACGGTCGAGGTGTCATAGACGCCGTCGCCATTTTTGTCCTCGAGCATCGAGACGCGTCCGAGGTGCGGCTGCCGGTCCCGCTCTTCCGAATAATCGATCATTTCGCAGACAAACATCCGGCCGTTCTCATCAAACGAAATCGCAATCGGGTCACGCACCAGCGGCTCAGTCGCCGCCAGCTCGAGTTTGAAGCCGGGCTTCACCTTCCACGTCGCAATGGCATCACCCGGCGCGATCGCCGGGTACCGCGGCAGGTCCTTCGCCGGGTCCACGGCGACCGGACTCTTTGTCTCGCCGTAGGCCTGTCCGTAGGTGTTGCGGAATTGAAGGTTATCGGCGGCAAAGGCCGTCCCACAGATGCCGGCAAGCGCGGCCAGAAAGAGCGGTTTCATCGGTAAAGGTGGCAGATTTTGGTAACCCTGTGGTTACAAGTCAACCGCGGCTGGAAGCATTTTCGGTGCCGGCCTGCTCAATCAGGGTGGTGTCCTAGCACGTCATCCGCTTGACGCGAATCCGTCGGCGATCCTGAGCTCAGCCAATGGTTTGTCCCGGTAAAATGGCTCGACACCGTGGCGGTCGAAAAGGCCGTTCAGGAAGTGGGAATGTCCGGCAATAAAAACACCGTGTGCCGTCCCACCACCCCCCGATTTGGCGCACGACAGTAGATGGCCTGACGCACGATTTCCCTACTGGAACAAGCCATGGTCTGCCTCGACGGGGTTAGCCCGCTAGCCGCAGCCACGGTATTCCAAATTGGTGGACCTGATCGGGATCAAACCGACGACCTCTTCGTTGCGAACGAAGCGCTCTATCAACTGAGCTACAGGCCCGTAAGGGAGGGGAGGTTTTGCGAAATCACCTGACGCAAGTAAACACCATTTTTTGCCTTCTTCCTGTCAGGGTCGTCCCATTCAGCTGGGAATCGCAAATGAGCGGGAAACGGCTCTCGGACTGGGAGGACTCTCCGGGGCCCGAGCCTTGGCGAAAAGGCGGAGCGCGGAAGCCGGTCATGCGCGAGGAGGCAGGTCGCTTTCGCTGGGCGTCACGCGATCTTCAGCGTCGCGCCGATGGCTCGCACGAGCTCTGGCGACCGCGCATCCTCGGGCGAAAGGGCACAGAGACGTTTAACCCGCTGTTCAATCTCCGAGGCCACGTCCACAAAAGCCCGGAATTTGTCCTCGTCTGTCCCCGTAACTGCCGCCGGATCAGGCGAACTCCAATGGGCGATGATGGAAACCGTGGGCCATACCGGGCAGGCGTCCTTCGCATGGTCACACACGGTGATCACGTAGTCGAAGGCCTGCCCCCGAAATTCATTCCATGACTTTGAGCGAGCATCGCTGGCATCAATCCCATAAACCTCCCGCAGTACGCGCACCGCCAACGGGTTCACCCGCCCGACCGGCTTGGATCCCGCGCTGAAACTCTCAAAGCGCCCTTCCCCGAAATGGCGGAGCAAGTACTCGGCAAGAATCGAGCGTGCTGAATTGCCGGTACAAAGGATCAAAGCGCGCAAGGGAGATGTAGTGGGGGGCATTTCGTGAAGGGTTGGGTCAGGGAGAGGCTAGGTCATGGCTCGCTGGCACGATCGTTTCCATGTCGCAGCATCACTACGAAACAGAGGCCGGACGCCTCGATTTTATTCCCACCTGCCACCTCTCCTATTCTTGAACTGCCGTGCCTACAGCGTGCACCCCGACGAGTCGATTCAAGTTGAGGTGAACGCGCAACCTGGCTGGCCGGACTCGAGGTGGTAAAGCAGGCGCCAGATCCGGTCCAGCTCTCCGCGCTCCACCACTTGCAAGGCCGTCGAGCCGTCGAGAGCGGGATTGGGCATTCACCAGGACGTCGTTGAGGATGAGGACTTGGGGCTCGTCTGCTGAGAGTTCCCCGGCGACGGCGAGGCGGAGCCGTGGGGCGGGCATAGCGAGGGCGGTAGCGATCATTTGAGGCGAAGGGCGGCGCTCAGTTGGCGAGAGCGGTCGGGGGCTTGCCCTGAGATTCGGCGGTGATGATTGCAGCCAGGAAGTCGGAACTTTTAGGTGGAGGGCGTGAGGAGCTTCAGGTCGGGGAAGTAAGTGCGGAGGAAGCCGCGATCAATCGCGGCGAGGCGGTGCGCTTGCACACTGGCGTGGGCGGCGATCAGGAAATCAGGTATGAGGTGCTGGCGGGGACCGCCTTCGCGCCGGTAGCGGAGAAAAGTCTGGCCGGCGAGGTAGGCGGAGGCTGCTTCAATCGGTTCATAGAAAATGTGGAGGCGATCCAAGTCGGCGCGGGCGGATTCCAAAGTGGGGTAGGCAATCGAATACTCGGCAAAGACCACCGGAGAGATGATCATTTCACCTTCGGCGGCGGCGTGCTGCAGCCGATCCCGCCACGCTTCCCAACCCGCTTGTTTGCGGTAAAGCAGGATGAGGACGGAACTGTCCAGCGCAGTTCGCATGGTTTTTCAGGTCAGGCTAATCGGGCGTCGGGTTCAGGGGCGGCGGGTAACTCTACCGGTCCGCGCAGCTCGTCCATGACTTCGAGGATCCCTCTGCCACTCCACGGGTCAGTGGCCGCGCGGCCAAACTCTTCCCAAGCTTGAGGCGGGATAGTTTTGGTAGCCTTCAGAAAGGGGGCGGTTTCATCAAATTCCAAGATGTCGCCCGGATTTAGGTGGAGTCGCTTACGTACATCTATCGGGATGGTAATCTGACCTTTACTGGTAAGGGTTGCTTGCATCTTGCTGATCGTAAGTCCAGTAAGTAAGGAATTCAAGTAAGGTTTTAAGGGAGAGCGCTGAGCTACCATCTCCTGCAGGGATGGCGGCGTAGTTCGCGGGAAAGGACCCGGTGGGAGGGGTCAGAGGGAAAATCGCCTCATGTCGAGTGCGGCAAAGTGAGAGGAGGCCTCAGGTGTGGCCCGGTGCGGTGCAGAGGATTGGCGACGGGCGAGATTCGCGCGGTAGGCATCGGGGCGTACGGGGAAGGCCGGCTGAGGAGCTGGTGCTCGTTTTCGGGTGTGGCGCCGGGTGATGGCGGTGCGAAATGCCCGTTTCGTCTTGGGCGCGCTATTCGTCGAAGAATGGCACTCGGTGTCGGCGTGCGTGTTGACGTTTTTTTCGGATGCGCCGCTCAGCGAGCCACGCCTATACGGGACAACGACACGCCATAAGGATCCCCCATTCGCCAACTCGTTTGGCCACAATCGTTCCCTCCTCAAATAAAAGGTTCCTCGCTGGTTCCGGTGAGCACAGAAAAATGAACAGAAGGTAACGGAGGAAACGAAGATCCAAGCTTCCTGGCGCACACCTTCGTTTTCTTTATTACGTTCTGTTCAATTCCGATGCGCGCCTGCCTCGCGTTTATCCAATGAAATTAGCGAAGAAAGCAAGAAAACTGGCGGAGAGGGGGGGATTCGAACCCCCGGTACGGTGTTACCCGTACAACGCTTTAGCAAAGCGCCGCTATCGACCACTCAGCCACCTCTCCGGACAGAAAACAGGAGGCAAACGCACCGAATCGAAAGTGCAAGGCGGATTTCACGGACATTTAGGAGTCGGACACCCCATCACCCGAAACCCACTCTTCCTCGTCTAGGTATGCGCGCCGACCGGGGTCGGGGCTTCCCCATTGAGCGTTTCCCGCTCGATCTCGGCGGCCTGAATCAAGCCGTGTGCACTGGAACGGCCCGTGAGCTTCATACAAATGTTGTCCATCAAGACGTACACGATCGGGAGCACAAACAGCGTGAGGAAGGTCGCGATCGTCAACCCGCCCACCACCACGATACCCATGGCGTTCCGCGTCTCGGCTCCGGCACCCGTCGCGAACGCCACCGGCACCGCTCCGAGCACTGTTGAAATCGACGTCATCAAGATCGGACGGAATCGCACCACCGACGCCTCAAACGCGGCGTCGAAGGCATTGCGGCCTTCCACCTGAAGCTGATTCGCAAACTCCACGACCAAGATTCCGTTCTTCGCCACCATGCCGATCAACATGATCAGACCGAAACGCGAAAAAATATTATCCGTCAGCGCCGTGCCGAAAAAGCGCGAGCAGTAAAGGACGATCAAACCACCGGAGACCGCCAGGATGATGCCCGTGAAAATCGTGATCGGATGGATCCATGACTCGAACTGCGCCGCGAGCACGAGAAAAGTAAACAGCAGCGCCAAACCAAAAAGCATATAGGTGTCACCGGCGCTCTCCACGAATTCCCGAGCCTCGCCGTCCCACGTAAAGGCGTAGCCGGGAGGCAGGATTTTCCGGACCTCTTCGGACAGCAACGCCACCGCATCACCGGTAGTGAACCCTTGCGTGACCTGAGCCGACACCGTCACCGACCGCAGCCGGTTGAAATGCGGGAAACTCTCGGGCACCACCGATTCGTCATACGTGACGAGATTGCTCAACTGGACCAAGGCTCCGCTGGATGATTTCACGTACAATCGCGAGAGGTCGGAGGGGCTGGTCCGGTTCGAGTCTTCCACCTGGACGAGCACATCGTATTGTTGACTGCCTCGTTGAAACTGGGTCACCCGCCGGCCACCCAGCAAAGTCTCGAGCGTCGCGGCGACATCGGAAATGGGCACTCCCAGATCGGCAGCCTTCGCCCGATCGATTTTAACATCGATCTGTGGTTTGGTTGGCGAAGGATCAATCCGAGGTACGAGGAACATGTTCCCGTTGGTTCGCATCAGAGTGAGCACCTCTTGCCCCAATTCCTGCAGTTTATCGAAATCGCTTCCTTGCAACACAAGTTGGACGCCGGAACTGAAACTGCTGCGGCGTCCGCCAAAGGGCCGCACGGGCGACGGCGACGATTGGCCACCGGTGATTTCCGCGCGGAACTTGCGGCGGACCTCTTCCACCACCTCCTGCGTAGTCCGTTCGCGCTCTTCCCACGGCTTCAAGGTCGCAAAGATAAAGGCCCGCCCGTCTCCAGTCCGATGATACGTGCGGTCGACTTCGGGAATATCGAGGACGATTTGCTCCATCTGGCGCGAATATACGGCGTTGTAGTGCGGAGTTGAACCAACCGGGGGCACGAAGCTCGCCGTAAAGATTCCGCGATCCTCCATCGGAGTGAGTTCGCGCTGAAGCTTGGTGTACAGGTAAGGGCCAGTGATCGCAAAGACCAACGCGGCTAAAAGCACGAAGAGCCGAAAACGAATCGCTCCCTTAAGCGCCTTCTCAAACAACCGATTCACCCAGACAAAAAACGGCTCCGTCTTCTCGTAGAGCCAGCCATGCTGGGCCTTCCCTTTCACGATCTTGGCCCGCAGCATGCGGGAGCAAAGCATCGGCGAAAGCGTCAGGGCGACAAAGGACGAGACGGTGACAGAGATCGCAAGGGTGAGCCCAAACTCAAAGAACAATCGGCCGGTGTTGCCCGATTGGAAAGCCACGGGAAGAAATACGGCAGCCAGCGTGAGGGTCGTGGCAATAATCGCAAACGCCACCTGCCGGGCGCCAAAGATGGCGGCGTGGATCGGCGCTTCACCTTCTTCGATTCGCCGATAGATATTCTCCAACATCACGATGGCGTCATCGACGACCAGTCCCACTGCCAGCACCAACGCCAGGAGGGTGAGCGTATTGACCGTGAACCCCAAGAGGTGCATCACGGCGAACGCACCGATAATCGACACCGGAATTGAAACCAGCGGCACCAAGGTTGCGCGCCAATCCCGAAGAAAAAGGAAAATCATCAGGATCACTAGAATCGCCGCCTGCCAGAGAGTCTTGTAGACCTCCCGGACCGAGCGATCGACAAATACACTCGTGTCGAACGACACCATCACTTCGACACCCTCCGGCAGTTCCGCCCGCAGGATCGGAATCAGCTCCTTTACGCGTTTGGCCACGTCCAGCAGATTGGACTGCGACTGCCGCGCCACCGAAAGACTGACGGCATGCTTGCCGTTCACATAAGTCTGATTGCGATAATCGCTCGGCCCGAGTTCGACCCGGCCGATATCGCTAAACTTCACCTGGTAGCCCTCGCGGCTCGCGAGAATGATATTCTCAAATTCGCGAGGATCGTCCATCCGGCCGCGCAACCGAACTGGAAACTCGCGAGAAAGGGATCCGATCCGCCCGCTCGGAAGGTCGACATTCTGCTGCCGCAGGGCGCGCTCGAGATCGGATACGGTCAGCCCATAGGCCGCGAGCTTGGTGGCATCGACCCATAAACGCATGGCATACCGCTCGCCGCGCAACTCCACCGTGGCAACGCCCGGGATGGTTTGCATCCGCTGCAAGGCAAGGCGCTCGACGAGCTCGGTGAGCTCCAGACGGCTATGCATCTCCGACCGAAACGAGACAGAAATGACCGTATCGGAATCCGCATCGGACTTTGAAATCTGCGGATCATCCACCTCAGGAGGAAGCCGGCTGCGCACCCGCGCCACCTTGTCACGGACGTCGTTCGCCGCCTCATCCATGTTACGCTCAATATTGAACTCGAGGGAAATCCGTGAGCGCTGTTCGCTCGAACTCGATCGGATGATGCGCAAGCCATCGATCGCGGACACTTCCTTTTCGATCACCTCGGTGACCTTCGACTCGACAACCTCCGCGGATGCCCCGGGATAACTCGCCTCAATGGAGATGACCGGAGAATCGGTGCTCGGATATTCCCGCACGGGGAGCCGCCCGAAGGCAATGACTCCAACAAGGACAATAAGGATGGAAGCAACCAGGCACACCACCGGGCGCTTGATGGAAATATCCGAAAGAATCATGAGCTGACGAAAGACGAAACGACTCCAAGGCCTGACCTCATTCTAAATTCGATTAGTCGCTGATGAGGAACTCAGCGCGAAGGGGACGGGGGGCGAGCTTGGCCCCTGGAAATAACGCCAGCGATCCGATACCTGCCGCAATCACTTCGGTGGCTTCGCTGAGCTCACCGGTGACCGCGCGCACTTCGACGAGACCTCGCGCCCGGAGCCCGAGGACAACCGGAACAAACGCGGCCACCTTATCACCATTGAGCTCATTGACCGTGATGATCTGCGGTCCGCGCTGCTCAATCAGGATCGCGCCTTCGGGGACAGTCAGGGCGCCCTTGCGCACCTCGAGGACAATTTCGATCACGGCAAACATCCCGGCCTTAAGAATCGTGGAAGGAGCATCGAGGTAGCCCTTCACGGCACCGGAACGGGTGTTCCGGTCGATCACCGAGTTCACAAAATAGACAACCCCCGGCACCGCCGCCGACGCCTCGATCGTGGTCGAGCGAACCTCGAAGGGAGTACCGGCCTTGACCTTGGGCAGGTAACGCTCGGGCACCTGAAACTCGACCTTCAACTTGCTGAGATCGTTGATGGTCGTGATCACGGACTGAGTGTTGACGTAATCACCGGCCGACAGGGTTCGCGATTCCACTAAACCATCGAACGGTGCGCGCACCTCGGTGCGCGCGAGCCGGACCTTCAAGAGTTCCAAGTCTGCCTGAGCCGCGGAATACTCGCTCCGGGACCGATCCGCGTCCGCCTGCGTGTTGGAAAGCGTTTGCCGCAGATTCTCGGCCCGCGCGAGATTGAGTTTGGCGAGCTCATGACGCGCCTCGCTCTGCGCGAGCTGCGCGCGCAATTCCGAGTCATCGATCTTCACGAGCAGATCGCCCTTCTTCACGCGTTGTCCCTCTTCAAAATGAATGGACCGAATCAGCCCGGTCGTCTCCGGCCGGATCGAGGCCGTTTCATTTGGCGCAAGCGAACCGACAACGCGCAGCGTCTCGGAAAGATCTCGACGCTTCAGCGGCGTCACTTCGACGGCTTGCGGCAAACTGCTCGCCCCACCGCGGCCACCACGACCGGCGGCTGCCTTGCCACCCTTCATTTCGGGAGCGCCCCCCTTGCCTTCCGGGGCTTTCCCCGTTTTCACCGCACCGGTTCCTTTCTCTTTATTTTCCGGGGCGGCCACCGTGCCCGCCGCCCGGACAGGCACAACGCCCACCGGGAGAGCGACCAAGAGGCCG
The DNA here is from genome assembly GCA_038320495.1 of Opitutales bacterium. Classification (GTDB taxonomy): domain Bacteria; phylum Verrucomicrobiota; class Verrucomicrobiia; order Opitutales; family Opitutaceae; genus ER46. The sequence goes on from JBBQEG010000048.1 coordinate 16,567, forward strand.
ACAACAGACATCGAACGCAGACGGGAAATCAGGGAAACCGACATCAGATGAGCAGAAATTTAGAGAGGATAAGCGCTGAGAAGCAGTAGGACGCACCCGGGGGGGCATCGTTGCACGCCAAAAAGCGCAACCCACAAAAGAGATCAGCAGGCGCCGCGCCGTCCCGATGGCAAATAATACCAAGAACCTGATCCTGGGGCCTTTTTCGAAACCAGGATCGGGTGAGCCTGCGATCAACTCACGAGCTTTTCGTAAGCGGCTGCGTCGAGCAACGCACTCACTGCACTCGCGTCGGCCGGCTGAAGGCGAAGGATCCAGCCTTCGCCGTAGGGCGAACGGTTGACCGTCTCGGGCGCGCTTTCCAGGGCGCCATTCACGGCCACAACGGTTCCTCCGATCGGCGCATAGAGATCACTCGCCGCTTTGACGGACTCAATCACGCCAAAGGTTTCGCCCGCCTTGAGCGCGGCGCCCACTTTCGGCACCTGCACGTACGTGATGTCGCCCAGCGAATTCTGCGCGTAATCGCTGATGCCAATCGTGACAGTTCCGTCACTCTCGAGCTTCAGCCATTCATGTGACTTGGCATAACGGAGTTCGGCCGGGATGATGCTCATGCAGACGCTTTTTTTAGTTCCACAAACGGGGGCTTGACCAGTTGCAAATTCAACTTCGTTCCACGGACGTCAGCGACGAGGGGTTGGCCCACAGCCGCCGGGGAGACTAACGCCGAGCCAATTGCTTCATTCAGAATCGGTGACAGCGTCCCGGATAACACCCGCCCCATCGACGTGCCGTCCGCGGTGAGCACCGGTGAATCCGCACGAATGATCCGTCGGTCGCCGGTCTTGAAAAAAATAACCTGCTGCGCCGTGCCAGCCTGCTTCTCCGCGACCAGGGCGGCTCGACCGATGAAGTCGACGCCTTTCTCCAGTTTCACGGTCCACCCCAGCCCGGCCGCCAGCGGCGAGATGTCGGCAGTGATTTCATGGCCATACAAGGGATAACCCGCTTCCAACCGGAGGCTGTCGCGCGATCCTAATCCCGCCAGCTCCAGCCCGCGCGAGATTCCTGCTTCCAGCAACGACGTCGCCAGTGCCACCGCATCGCCCGGCGCATGATAGAGCTCAAATCCGTCTTCTCCGGTATACCCCGTGCGGCTCACCAGGCAGTGCACGCCGGCAACCGTGGCTTCAGTGAAATGATAATATTTGACCAGACCCAGCTTCGCTCCTGTCAGCGACTGCACGATCTCCGCGGCCCGCGGTCCTTGGATTGCAAGCAAGGCATACTCGTCGCTTCGATCCGTCACGGTGACATCGAACCCCGTCGTATGCTCCCGCATCCAAGCGAGGTCCTTCTCGATGTTACTCGCGTTGACGACGACGAGGTAATCGTCCGCCGTACACATATAGACGAGCAAGTCGTCCACCACTCCGCCGTTCGGGTAGCACATCGGCGAGTAAATGACCCTCCCCGGAAACAGTTTGGCGACGTCGTTCGTGACGAGGTGATTGAGAAAACGCCCGGCGTCGGGCCCCTTCACGCTCACCTCGCCCATGTGACTGACATCGAACAATCCCGCAGTCCGGCGCACCGCTTTATGCTCCTCAAGGATGCTCCGATATTGCACCGGCATCTCCCACCCCGCGAAATCGACCAGTCGCGCGCCGTGGGCCGCATGAAAATCACGAAGGGGCGTGCGCTTGAGGTCACTCATGAGCGGAAGGATAATGGACAACTGCGAGTCGCAATCCCAATCAGAGGGGTTGCTTCACGGTTGCGCCCATTCCAATGAAAAGGGATGCAGCCTTACTACCGGGTTCACGATCTCGACCCGTTTTTAATCCAATTCTCCGAAGGCTTCGGCATTCGCTATTACGGCCTCTCCTACCTGTTGGGCTTCGCGACCGCGGTTTTCCTCCTCCATCTGTATCATCGGAAAGGGCGTTCGCCGATCGAGAGCGGCCAGATCACCGACTTGCTGACGTATTTGATCATCGGCGTCCTCGTCGGCGGCCGCCTTGGCTATTTCCTGCTCTATCAAACGGGCTCGTTTGCGCGAGACCCGCTGGTGCTGTTTCGCGTCTGGGAAGGCGGCATGGCCAGTCACGGCGGCTTCCTTGGTGTACTCGCGGCAGTCTGGTGGTGGGCGCGAAAGCGGAAGGCTCACTTGCCTCAAGTGACCGACTTGGTATCGACAGTGACACCCGCCGGATTGCTCTTCGGTCGCATCGCCAACTATATCAATGGAGAACTCTGGGGCAAGGTGACGGATGTTCCGTGGGCCGTAATCTTCCCGCAGAGCGCGCCCCCGAACACGCCGCTGTTGCTGATCGAGCCGCGGCACCCGTCGCAACTTTATCAAGCCGCGCTGGAAGGCGGTATATTGCTGGCGTGGATGCAATGGCGCTTCTGGCGAAGCGACGCGCGAATGACGCCCGGGCGCCTGACGGGCGAGTTCCTGATCGCGTACGCCATCCTGCGCATGATCGGGGAACACTTTCGCGAACCCGATGCCTCGCTGCTCTTCGGCGTGAGCCGAGGAACCTTCTATTCAATTTTCCTGATCGTCGGCGGCATTGTCCTGATCCTCTGGTCGCGAAGAGCCGCACCGACCGGTAAGACCTGAAGGGCACCGGGGCCGCGACGAAGCGCGGATCCGTCTCTTTCAAAAGCAGGTTCTTCTCTGCTTTATAGCTCGGTTGCCCCTTGGAATTTAAGGCATCCAAGCAAATTGCGGGCAATCACTCCGTCCGCAATGCACACCTTGTCGGCTGCGACTAAACCACCGTGCCGGGAGGCAGAACGGCATTTTTCGCCACGACGAGCACGCCATCACGAATGATGACGAGGCCGTCGGCGTATAATCCGTCCGCCTTTCCCTCCGATGAGAGAACACAGCCATCACCGATGCGCGTATTCTTGTCGATGATCGCGCCGCGAATACGGCAGTTCTTGCCGACCCCCAGATTGGGGCGCCCCTGCGCAAGGTTCGCCTCGATCTGCTCTTCGGTTTCGTAATAGTCCGAGCCCATTACAATGGTGTCCTTGAGATTACTGCCTTCGCCGATAAACGACCGCGTTCCCAGCACGCAGTGATGCAGCGTCGAGTCGGTGAGAATCGAGCCATCGCCGATCACAACATGGTCAATTGCACACTTGTTCAGCTTGGAAGCCGGAAGATAGCGGTCCTGCGTGTAAATCGGAGCTTTCTGCTCGAAGAAATTAAATGGCGGCAGCGGCTGCGCGAGCGCGAGATTCGCGTCGAAAAAGGCCCGGACCGTTCCGATGTCCTCCCAATACCCTTCGAAAATATGTGCGTAGAGCTTCTTCTTCCCCAACAATCCGGGAATGACCTCTTTGCCGAAGTCGGTCATCGTGTTGTCGAGCGCCTCGGCCAACACGTTGCGATTGAACACGTAGATACCCATCGAGGCGAGACAGTGCTTCTCCGGCGACTTCGATTTCAGGGTCGCTTGCAGCGCCGGGCTCAAAGCGAGGCCGGCAATCACTTTCGGATCCTTCGGCTTTTCGACGAAGCGCGCGATCGTCAGATCATCGTTCACCTGCGTCAGGCCAAGTCCTTCCACTTTCGAAACCGGAAACGGAACGGTCGCAAGCGTCACGTCCGCCCCGCGCTCGACGTGCTCGTTGATGATCTTCCGAAAATCCATTCGATACAGCTGATCTCCGGA
>JBBQEG010000049.1:0-19934 GCA_038320495.1 Opitutales bacterium
TGTTCTGTTCAAAGCGTTCGATCCGCTTCTCCGAGATCGCGACCCGGTGGGTGTAGTTGCCGAGGTACGCGAGAACCGAGGCCGGCCCGGCAAACGGCGGCCGGCAGTAGACCACCCATTTTTTGGCCGCTCCCAGTTCACGCCAGAGCCGGGGCCAGCCTCCGCGGGGCTCGGGCACCTTGCCCTCCTTACGCAGCCGGGTGAGGCCCTCCAGGAACTTGCCCCGGAAGATCGCCGCCATCGGCACGACAGGAAAGAGGTACCGCCGCGACCGGACCTCCCGCCAGCTTCCGTCCTCCCGTAAGGCTCCTCCGGTCACGATGATGTGCACGTGGGGATGAAGCGTCAGCTTCTGTCCCCACGTGTGCAGGATCGCCGTGAGCCCGAGTTGCCCGCCCAGCCGTTCCTGTCCCAGCCGCAGGAGCATGCCTGTGGCCGCTTCGAACAGCAGGGCGTACACTTCACGGGGAGCGATCGCACACAGCGGCAAGAGCGCATGCGGCAGCGTGCACACCACGTGGAAGTAGGGCGTTTCCAACAGCGCCTTTTCCTGACGCTCCAGCCAGACGCGGGCGAGCCGGCCCTGGCACTGCGGACAATGCCGGTTGCCGCAGGCCTTCGGGATCAGCTCGGCGCCGCCGCAGTCCGGGCACGCGTGAAGCAGATGGCCGAGTTCGCCGGTGCGGCACCGGGAGAGCACCGAGGCGGTGCGATGATGACGGGGCGCGATCACCCCGGGCCCGCGTTCCAACGCGGCCCGCAGGATCCGGCCAAGGATGCCGTTCATCGGGCGAGTGCGCCGATCAGGTCCAGTGGCTGGGCCAGGGCCTGCGTGCGCCCCTGGGTCACGTGCAGGTACCGCGCGGTCGTGGCGAGACTGGTGTGGCCGAGCAGACGTTGCACCAGCGTGATCTCAACCCCGGCCTCCAAAAGATGTGTGGCGAAGGAATGACGCAGGGTGTGCAGGCCGCCCTTGCGTTTGATGCCCGCGCGCTGCACCGCGCGGCCATACAGGTGGAGCATGAGCGCCTTCGACATCGGCTTTCCCGGATGGGCGCCTTGGAAGAGCCACGGCGAATCGTGACCGGGGCGCTTCGCCCGGTCCTTCTTCCAGTACGCGCCCAGCGTGGCGAACTGATGCGCGGGCAGGGGGATGACGCGTTCTTTTGCCCCCTTGCCCCGGCCTAGCCGAAAAGGGCCTAGCCGAAAAGGGTCAAACCCGAATGTCTGTGATTGACGCAGGGAACTGAGTCGGGAAGAAGTAGGCAATGGCGAGAAAGCTGCGGTTGCAGTATCCGGGAGCGATGTACCACGTGATCAATCGTGGAAACTACCGTGCGAACGTGTTCGGTACGGAGGGAGCGAAGGATGCGTTCCTTGCCTGTTTGGAGGAGGCGTGTGCCTTTGCCGGGTGGAGGGTGCACGCCTACGTGGTGATGCGAAACCATTACCACCTGGCGCTGGAAACGCCGGAGCCGACGCTGGTGGACGGGATGCAATGGCTGCAGTCGACGTATGCGAACCGGTTCAATCGCTTCCGCGGAGAGCATGGCCATGTCTTTCAAGGCAGGTATCAGGCGATCGTGGTTGAGGACGGAGCGCACCTGGGAGCGGTCTGTCACTACATTCACCTCAATCCGGTCAGGGCTGGGATTGTGCCAGCGGCAGAGGTGGCCGCCTACCCGTGGAGCAGCATGAATGCCTTCGCCCGGCCAAAAGCGCGGCCCCAGTGGCTTTCCGTCGACGATGCGCTCATCGCGGCCGGATCTTTGCCCGATACGCCGGCAGGGCATCGCGCCTATGTGGATTATTTGACGTGGCTCTCAGGGGACAGCGCGGCGCAGAAAGCGTTCGCCTTTGAAAAAATGAGCAAGGGCTGGGTCCTCGGATCGGCGGAGTTTAAGCGGGCTTTGATCGCGGATCACAAACAAGAGCTGGCGAATCTTGATCTCGGTGAAACCGGGCTCGTCGAGCTTAAGCAAGGACTGTGGGAGGGTTCGTTGTCGGCCTGTTTGAAACGACTGGGCAAGACGCGGGAAGAGGCGCTCACTGACCGCAAGGCAAGCGATTGGAAGGTGGCGATTGCAGCGCACTTGCGCGCGACGACCACGGTGAAGAATCCCTGGCTGGCCGAGCACCTTCACATGGGCGATCCGGATGGAGTGAGTCGCTACGTGAACGAGTGCCGGCAGGGTAAGCGAACGGGTGCGGCGAAGATCTTGAAGAGAATAACAGGAATCAGGGTTTGACCTGGTTTTACGGTTTGGAATGGAGTGCGCGGCCGGGCGAACAGATGCAGGTCGACTTTGGCCAGGGCGCCTGGATCGAAGCCGAGGGCAAACGCCGGCGGCTGCATCTGTTCCGCGCGGTCCTGAGCCACTCGCGTAGGGGCTACAGTGACGTCGTGTGGCGGCAGGACACTGAGACTTTCATCCCGATGCTGCGAAAACGCGTTCCGGCACTTTGGCGGGGTCACCCGCACCACGATCGTCGACAACCTCAAGGCCGCCGTCCTGGACCCGGACTGGTTCGATCCGAACCTCAATCCGAAGATGGCGGACTTCGCCCGTTACTACGGCACGGTCGTCTTGCCGACGCAGCCCTGCCGGCCCGAGCCCAAGGGGAAGATCGAGGCGGGCGTAAAGTACGCCCAGAGCAACGCCCTCAAGGGCCGCACCTCCGACTCGCTTGCCGCGCAAAACCTGTTCCTGAGCGATCGGGAGCGCCGCGTCGCCGACACCCGTATTCACGGCACGGTGCGCCAGCATGTGGGTGCGCTGTTCACCTCGGAGCGACCCCTTCCGCTTCGACCGCCGGGGCGGGCGCGACAATCGCCGCTTTGCGGTCCTCGGGTTTCGACTTCTATTGGAGTTGGACCCGGGGCGGAAAGCCGACTTTGCGTCGTCGGACGACGGGCAAGAAATTTGTCTGGGCGTTGACCGACTTGAAAGAATGGCAGCAACGGCATCGTCATGAACGCTTGCGTACGGTTGCTGCGGTCCTGCGGTCGCGGTTGCTGGGTCACTACAATTATTATGGAGTGATCGGCAACGCCACCGGGCTGGGCGCGTACGGGCAAGGGGTGCAACGAGTCTGGTTTCGGCAACTCAACCACCGGAGCCAGCGCCACAGCTACAACTGGACAGGGTTTAATGAAATGTGGCAGAGTCTGTGCATGCCGTCTCCTTGCGTGGTTGAACGTCCCTATCTTCCGCCCAAGCTCACAGCCATGCTCGACGCAATTCTAGCTAAGCCTCATACGTATTGCGGTTAATACTGCAGGCAGATAGCTTTTTTGTCTCTCAGAAATCGGACGGTCAGTATGAGGTTACGGAACATTCCAAACCCAGTAATGGAGAATGAGGGAACACAACAGTCGGTACAGCGCAACGCGGCGAGCCGTCCGTCTTCGGACGATTCACCCGCATCCGAAACCCAGTCCGCGCCGCCCCTGCGTGGCTGACCAGTAATCGTCAGGCAAATTCACATGCGCACGATCTCCGGCTTGGTTGCCATCTGGACTATCGGATCGTTCTTCATGATCGGCGGTGCTTATCACTTTGTGAATCCGCAGCCCTATATTGCGATGATGCCGCCTTATCTTCCTTGGCCGGCCACGCTCGTGGCGGTGAGCGGAATCGCGGAAGTTGCCGGCGGTGTCGGCGTTCTCATTTCGTCGGTTCGCTTGCTCGCAGCTTGGGGTCTGATCGTTCTGCTCCTGGCAGTTTTTCCCGCAAACCTCCATGTCGCGTTGCACGGCTGGCCGGGCGTCAGTCTTCCTCAATGGGTTCTGTGGCTGCGTCTCCCTCTTCAGCCGGTTTTCATCTGGCTTGTCTACCGCTTCTGCATCGCGAGATCTCAGCCACCCTCAGTCATCCGATGACCAAACGGCCATTTTTTCGGGACTGGGAGGAAGAACATCTGAGCAACGGCTCACTCGAATCAAATCTCCCATGTCAGACGCAGTGATTGAGAAAAGGACCCACCGTGCGCTGCAGCGAACGGCGGCGGGCGATCGCGGTTGCAATCGGCGCGCCTCAGGTCCGCCGTCGCTGAGCCTGAGTCGTCGGGCAAAATGAAGCTCACCAAAATCGTATTCTACATCCGTGATATAAGGCGCTTAAAACCGGCCGGGTGGGGTCGATTCAATACCACTCACTTTGAGCGGGGGATCTACGCCGGATGTGCCTTCGGGTTGCACGAGGCGAGCTGAACATTGCGACTTGAGTCTTGAAACGCACGAGGCTGCTTCCGCGAGGATGCGGTATCAGCGCAAATAGGGGCGGGGTGCGCGGGCATCAGAGTCGTTGGAAGCTTTGAGGAGCTGGTCGGCAGGCCTTTGGCAATGGCGTGCACTGCGCGCCCAGCATGCGCCCCGGCCAGCCGCCGCGGTGGTTGCTCATCAGTTGAGATGGACGGCGGCTACGGTGTGCCCCTCCGGGGCGAAGCACACCAAGCATGCATGATTCGTCGTGACACACCGGATACACCCTTCGAGAAACATAACGTTTAGATCAACGCAGACATCGTGGCCAACCTGACCGCCGACCGCGATCCTTGTAAGCAAGGCATCGAGATTCTCCGGTCTGGCGAACGGCTTCATGTTCGTAATACGAACATGAAGCCGGGGGGCAAAATTTTGAGAAAAGGCAAAGTAGAAAAGGGGCAATGATTAATGGTTGACGTAGGTAGATCCTGTGGAGCAACTGGCGGAGTGGTTCATCGTTGGATGGGTTTTAGTACTGTATTATCCCGCAATACACCCGCCACGGTGCCAAACCCTCGTGCAATTTTTCGGGGGGGCGCCCCTCTCGCTTGATCGGTAGCCAAAGGTTGCCGTCTGGTCTGCGACAGGCTTACTCTTTTGGACAGAGCCTTTAGACCGATTCATGAATCCGACCGAGCAGTTGAACGCAATCCTCGCCCAGCGAGCACGGTTTCGCGCGTTTCTCGTTTCGCGGCTTGGCAACGAGGCCGATGCGGATGATGTGCTGCAAAACGGCTTGTTGAAGGCGATGGCCTCGGTCGCAACGGTGGATGACGAACAAAGGCTGACCGGATGGTTCTACAGGGTGTTGCAAAACGCCTTGATCGATTTTGCCCGGAGTCGGGCGAGCCGCACGCGCCGCGACGAGGCTTGGACATTTGATCCCACCGGGCGCAACGACGAAGCGGTCAAAACGATCTGCGCGTGCTTCGAGGGGCTGCTGGGGCACATGAAGCCGCGCGATGCCGAGCTGGTGCGACGGATCGAGTTGCGGGATGAGCCCATCGCCGGCGTGGCGGCGTCACTTGGACTTTCGCCGGGCGCGGCCAGCGTGGCGCTGCACCGCGCACGGGCGGCGCTGCGCCAGCACCTCAAAGCGTTTTGCGGCGAGTGTGCGCAGGGTGCGTGCCTGGACTGTGATTGCGACGAGTCGAAGCAATGACGGGCAGGCGTCAGAGTTTCGTGCGACGCAGGCGCAGGGCGTTGGTGATGACGGACACGCTGCTGAGCGCCATCGCCGCGCCGGCAAACATCGGGTTCATCAGCCAGCCGGTGAGCGGGTAGAGCACACCGGCGGCAAGCGGGACACCGGCCGCGTTGTAGATGAAGGCGAAAAACAGGTTCTGGCGGATGTTTTTCATGACAGCCCGACTGAGGACGAGTGCGCTCACGATGCCCCGCAGGTCGCCTTTCACGAGGGTGATGCCCGCGCTTTCGATGGCGACATCGGTGCCCGTGCCCATCGCGATGCCGACATCGGCGGCGGCGAGGGCGGGCGCGTCGTTGATGCCGTCGCCGGCCATCGCGACCACGGCACCGGAGCGGCGCAGTTCCTCGATGATGCGGTGCTTGTCTTCAGGGGCCAACTGGGCGCGCACGTCGTCGATGGCGAGTTGTTTGCCCACGGCCTCGGCCGTCGTGCGATGGTCGCCGGTGAGCATGACAACCTTGAGGCCGAGTTCATGCAGTCGGCGGATCGCCTCGGCTGTGGTGGGCTTGATCGAGTCGGTCAAGGCGAGCACGCCGGCCACTTGTTGCCCCATGGCAACCCAGATTACGCTGCCGCCTCCCAAGAGAAGACTTTCGGCTTTCCGGTCAAAGGTGGCGGAAAGGGTGACGCCCTCCGCGTCGAGCCAGGCGCGTTTGCCCACGCGGACGAGTTGACCCTCGATTCGGCCCGACACGCCTGCGCCGGTGACCGAGGCGAAATCTTCGACGCGGGGGAGTTTCAAGCTGCGAGCTTCTGCCGCCTTCACCACCGCGTGCGCCAGCGGATGTTCGCTGCCCGTCTCCAGCGCCGAGGCCCAGGCGAGCAAGCGTTCCTCGCCCACGGCGGCATCCGCGTGCATACCGGAAAGTTCGGGCCGACCTTGCGTGAGGGTGCCGGTTTTATCCGTGACCAAATGGGTGACTTTTTCTGCCCGTTGCAGAGCGGCGGCGTCCCGGATGAGCACGCCAATGTGTGCGCCGCGACCCATGCCCACCATGATCGACATCGGCGTGGCAAGACCCAGCGCGCAGGGGCAGGCGATGATGAGCACGGCCACCGCGTTGGCGATGGCGTAGGCGAGCTTCGGTTCCGGCCCCCAGACCATCCATGCCGCAAAGGTGACCATGCTGATGGCGATGACCGCCGGCACGAAAAAGGTGGATACGCGGTCGGCGAGGGCTTGGATGGGGGCGCGACTGCGCTGAGCCTGGGCGACCAATTGCACGATCTGCGAGAGCAGGGTGTCGGCACCGACTTTTTCGGCGCGCATGACGAAGCCGCCCGTCTGGTTAAACGTGGCGCCGATCACTCGATCCCCGGTGGTTTTGTCCACCGGCAACGGCTCGCCGGTGAGCATGGATTCATCGACGTTGCTCCGGCCTTCAACCAGCACGCCGTCGAGTGGCACTTTCTCGCCTGGTCGCACCCGGAGCAGATCGCCGACTTGGATACGATCCATCGGGACGTCTTCATCCCGACCATCGACTACACGCCGCGCAGTCTTCGGAGCGAGCTCCAGCAAGGCTTTCACGGCCTGGCCGGTGCGGCGGCGGGCTCGTTCCTGAAGGTATTCGCCAAAAACCGCGAGGACGGTGATGATGGCCGCCGCCTCGAAATAGAGCCCGGTCTCACCGCCGTGCCGCATCTCATGAGGGAAGAGGTTGGGCGCGAGCAGGGCCACGACACTGAACACGTAGGCAGCGCCAATGCCGAGCCCGAGCAGCGTATACATGTTGGCACTGCGATGGCGAAGTGAGTTCCACGCCCGTCGCCAGATGAAGTCGCCGGCCCAAAAGACCACTGGGGTAGCGAGGATGAACTCCGCCCAACGCCGCCATGCCGCCGCTGCGCCATCCAGGGCGAGGCCGGGAACCATGGCGGCCATCGCGGAGATGAACACCGGCAGTGCGAGTGCGCCGCCGAGCCAAAGTTTGCGCGCGAGGCTTTTTAGTTCGGCCTCGTCTTCCTCGGCATCGTCGTGGGCGGTTTGAATAGGCTCCAGCGGCATGCCGCACTTTGGGCAATCGCCGGGATGATCCTGGCGCACCTCCGGGTGCATCGGGCAGGTGTAGATCGTCTTGCCCCCGCCGACGAACGCGGGATTCCGCTCCAGAGCCATGCCGCACTTGGGGCAGTCGCCCGGCTGGCTGGATTCGATGCCGGAACACATCGGGCAGAAATACTTGGCCGCAGCCGAGGGCTTCACGTCGGCGTCAGGGTGATGACCTGGACCTTTGGCATGGCAGCACACATGATCCGCTGATTGGCTGGGTTTGTCGGTGGGGTGTCCACCGGTATGGTGCGAGCCGTGGGCGTGCGCGTCGGATTTACCGTGCCCCTTGGCGGAATGATCGGAGCTAGAATGGCGGTTCATACAGTAGAGACGGAGGCGTTTGTGGGTTCTTTCACCGAAATCGCGGAATTTCTCGCGGCCAGCATGCTATCCTAATCGGTGATAGCGTTTAAGCGATCCGTGATTCGAGTATGGGAACGCGCGCTCGTTTCTTAGTCGTTGCGATTTTTGCTGACCAAGGAGACTCAGAAGAAGCGCAAGGCCGAAGGGCTTGGACACTTATCATGCCTTGGTGGGGTCTGCCTGTGCCCATCCAACGGCGGCTATGCTGGTTGGGGGAGCGGCGGCACTCCTGCCGCCGTGGCCATGCACAACCCGTCCGGCGGCCATACCGGCGGCAGGACCTCCAAAGGAGGTTAAAAGTGCCGCCGCTCCTTGGAGCTATACCAGAATATCATGGACGACTTTGCCGTGCACATCGGTGAGGCGGAAGTCGCGGCCTTGGAAACGATACGTGAGCTTGGTGTGATCGAAGCCGAGCAGGTGCAGGATCGTTGCGTGCAGGTCGTGCACGTGCACGGGGTCCTTCGCGACGTTGAAGCCGAGGTCGTCGGTTTCGCCGTGCAAGTGCCCGCGCTTCACGCCGCCGCCGGCCAGCCACATCGTAAAGGCGCGGTTGTGGTGGTCGCGTCCGTCGTTGCCGCCCTGCACCATGGGCGTGCGGCCAAACTCTCCACCCCAGACAACCAGCGTATCCTCGAGCAGGCCGCGGGCCTTGAGATCGGCGACGAGCGCGGCGCTCGCCTTGTCGGTGTCGAGGCAGTTCTTCGCGAGGTCCCTGGTGAGATTGCCGTGTTGATCCCACGCTTCGTGGAAGAGCTGCACGCAACGAACGCCGCGTTCGACGAGGCGGCGCGCGAGCAGGCAGTTGCGGGCGTAGGTGGACTCCTTGATGTCCTTGATGCCGTAGGACGCGAGCACGTGGTCGGGCTCCGAGGCGAGGTCCATCAGTTCCGGCGCGCTGGTCTGGAGACGATAGGCCATCTCGTAGCTGGCGATGCGCGAGAGCGTCTCGGGATCGCCGTGCCCGGCCTGCGCGAGCAAGTTGAGCTCCCTCATGGAGTCGAGTGACGCCCGTTGCGTGTGGTCGTCGAGTCCGGAGGGATTCGAAAGGTAGAGCAAGGGATCGCCGGAGCTGCGGAAGGGAACACCGTTGTAGACCGTCGGCATGAAACCGCAGCCGTAGTTGCTCGCGCCGCCGCTCGTGCCCTTGGCACTCGTCAACACGACGTAGCCGGGCAGGTCCTCGGCCTCGCTGCCGAGCCCGTACAGGGTCCAGGAACCCAAACTGGGGCGCCCGAATTGTTGGGCGCCCGTGTTCATCATGATCTGGGCCGGGGCGTGGTTTACCGCATCCGTCTGCATCGAGCGGATGAAGCACAACTCGTCCGCGACACCGCCGGTGTGGGGCAGCAGTTCCGAGAGTTCGATGCCGGCCTTCCCGTAGTGTTTGAAACCGAACTTCGGACCGAGCAGTGCGGAATTGGGTTTGATGAAGGCAGCGCGGTAACCTTCCAACAGGGCGGCCGGTGGCAGCTGCCCGTCGCGTTTCACGAGTTCGGGCTTGTGTTCGAAGAGTTCGAGGTGACTGGGAGCGCCGGCTTGGAAGAGGAAGATCACCCGCTTCGCCTTCGGCGCGAAATGCGGGGCGCGGGCGGCGAGGGGATTGGGTGCGCCGGGGGCGGCGCGGCCCTCGCGGGCGAGAAGCTGGGCCAGCGCGACGGAGGCGAGGCCCACGCCGCAATCGCGGAGGAACCAGCGGCGGGTGAGCTGATGGGTGTTAAAGGCGGGATCGGGGCGGGAAGTCATGGCATCACCGTTTGGTCAGGGTTTCGTCGAGATTGAGCAGCACACGGGCGACGACCGTCCAGGCGGCGGCGTCCTGGGGCGTGGTGCCCGGAGTGAGATCAGGCAGCTTTGAGGCGTCGCCGGTCGCGACTTCGCGCGCGCTCAACCAGCCTTCCGAAAGGCGCTGGCGCGTGTCGTCGAGCAGGCGCGCGATCTGCGGCCACTCCGCCGGTCGCATGCCGCGGGTGGTGCAAAGGCGAAAAGCGTAGTCGGCGCGCTCGGCATCGGTGGATCCCCCTTCGCGAAGCACGCGCAACGCGAGGTTCTGCGCAGCCTCGACGAAGACGGGCTCGTTGAGACTGGTGAGCGCCGCGAGCGGCGTATTGGAGAGGGGGCGCCGCACGCAGGCGGTGTCGCCGTTGGGTGCGTCGAAGGCGCTCAGCACGGGGTCGGGCATTGAACGCTTGCGGAACACGTACAGGGCGCGGCGGTAGCGTTCGGGTCCCTCGGCGGGAACCCAATAGTCCGGCTTGGTGTAGTTATAATCCAATACGCTTTGCGGCACGGGAGGGAAGATGCTCGGCCCGCCGATCTTGGACGTGAGCAGGCCGGCGGCGCTGAGTGCGGAGTCGCGCATCACCTCGGCCTGGACGCGGAAGCGCGGTCCGCGCGCGAGCAGCTGGTTGCGCGGATCGCGGTCCAAGAGATCCGGTGTGACGCGCGAGGACTGGCGGTAGGTGGCGCTGGTGAGGATGCGCCGCACCAGATGCTTCTGGCTCCAGCCGTTCTCCATGAAATCGACCGCGAGCCCGTCGAGCACGTCGAGATGCGCTGGCACGGGCGCGCGCGTGCCGAAGTCCTCGCTCGTTTCCACGAGGCCGAGTCCGAAGATTGCCTGCCAGACGCGATTCACCGCGACGCGCGCGGCAAGCGGGGAGCGCCGATCGACCAGCCAGCGCGCAAAATCGAGGCGGTCGGGTGGTCCGTCGCTGACGAGGGGATGGAGGACCGCGGGCGTGCCGGGGGCTACGAGGTGCTTCGGCTGATCCCAAGCGCCGCGGTCCAGCAGGCGGGTGGGTCGCGCGTGGTCGGGCGTGCGGGCCGCCAGATGGAGAATGGACGTCGGCGCGACGGGGAACTGTTGCCACGTCGTAGCGATGGCCTCGTTGGTCTCGCGGGCCTCCGGCAGCGTACTGCGCCATGCGGCAAAGATCGCCCGCTGTTGCGCCGGCGTCCTTTGCGCGGCCGGGACTTCAGTGGCGAGGATGGCCGCGTAGTCGATCGGGAGCGCTTTGGCGTAAGGCGCATGGGTCAGGCTGAAGCGGGTGCGCCCGACCATCGTGCTGTGGCGTCCGTTGTCGCTGCCGCCGTGATCGGTGGTCCACCGAAGGCGGAGTTTTGTGCCGACCGGATATTCGAGCGGACATTCGAACTGTACGACGGCGACGGATTCTTGGTTGCGCCGGCCGGGTCCGCGATCGGCGCGCCAGCCGGTGAGTTTGTCGCCGTCGATGAGGAAGGCGACGGGACCCTTGGTGCGCTTCTTCTCCTTGTCGAAATTGGCGTCCCACTCCTCTTCGAGTTTCCCCTCGGGCTCGGAGAAGTCGGAAGTGGCGTTGACGAGGCCGACGCGGTGCCAGGCCGTTGTGCCGGGGGTCTGCACGTCGACTTCGAGTTCGCTGAGGGCCCAGGTGCCGTATTTGCTGCGGCCCGGGCCGTTGAAGGCGAGGTCGCCGTGCGTGAGAAGCTCCATGCGCAGGGCGGTGACACCATTGAGTTCGGGTTCCGCGATCACATAGATGGCACCGCTCGTGGTGGGGTGACCGAGTGAAAGGATCGAGCCGTCCGCTGCCTGCGTGGGGTGGTTGAGACCCGTCGTGCTGCCGAGTTCGGTGGTCGTCAGGGTGGTCCAGGGGACCTGTTGCGCGCGCACGTTCTCTTCCCATGCAGCGAGCTCGCGCGTCCAGTCGGGGCGCGCGGTCTGCACCTTGGCGTCGAGTTGGGCGACGGCGCGCTTGAGTTCGTCGATCATTGAGCGCTGGTCCTCCGTGTAGACCCAGGACTGCGCCTCGTAGGTGTCGTTGAGGAACGCGAAGACACCAAAGTATTCGTCGTGCGTGATCGGGTCGAATTTGTGCGTGTGGCACTGGGCGCACTGCATGGTCATCCCGATCACGGCGCGGCTGAGGCAGTCCACCCGGTCGAAGATTTCCTCGGTGCGGAACTGCTCGGGCACGATGGCGCCCTCTTCGTTGATCATGCTGTTGCGCAGGAAACCGGTGGCGATGCGTTGGTCCGGCGTGGCGTTGGGCAGGAGATCGCCGGCGACCTGCTCGACGATAAAGTCGTCGTAGGCCTGGTCGCGGTTGAGCGAGCGAATGACCCAGTCGCGCCACGCCCACTGTTTGCGCGGCAGATCCTTCTCGAAGCCGTTGCTGTCCGAGTAGCGCGCGGCATCCAGCCAGGTGCGGGCCCATTTTTCACCGTAGGCCTCGTTTTGAAGCAGTTTGTCGAGCGTGGCCTCGAAGCCGTCACGCTTGAAGGCATCCACGTCGGCAGGACTTGGCGGCAGGCCGATGACGTCGAGGAAGAGACGGCGGGCGAGCGTTTCGGAGTCGGCCTCGGGCGAAGGGGCGAGGCCGAGCGCGTGCAGGCGGGCCGTGATCAAGGCGTCGATGGCGAGCGGGGCGCTGGCAGGGACGGAGGGGGGTTCGGGCGTGATAAAGGCCCAGTGCGGCTTGTACTCGGCGCCGTTCTGTATCCACGCCTTGAGGACGGCGATCTGGTCGGTCGTGAGCGGAATTTTGTGCGAATCCGCCGGCGGCATGATCTCGTCCTCGTACGGCGATGCGATGCGCAGGATCAGGTCGCTCTCGTCGGGGTTGCCGGGAACGATGGCGGGCAGGCCGGACTTTCCGCCGGCGAGGGCTGACTCGCGCAGGTCGAGGCGCAGGCGGGCCTCGCGCGACCCAGGGTCGGGCCCATGGCAGGTGAAGCAGTTGTCCGAGAGGATCGGGCGGACGTCGCGGTTGAAGTCGGGCGCCGCGGCGACGGCGGTCCAGCTCGGGGCGGTGAGTGCCACCACGAAGGCAAATGCGAGGGAAGGGGAGCGAAGAAGGGTTGCGAAAGCGTTGGGCACGAGACGTGGAGGCAAAGTGAGGAGTCGAGGCGCAGGGCGCGAGGAAGGGGTGATTTAGACTCTAGCGAACATGGTGGAAGATTCCATGAAGGACTTTGGAAATCGTCATGTGTCTCGTTGAATATTCATCCGGGATGTCGGCGGGTTCGGACATGAACGCAGGGCTCGAGTGGCAGCGCAGCGCAGAGAGACCCATGCATAAAGGTCCGGCTTCATGTCTCGGAGCCCGTTGCGACTTCGCGCCTTTGCGTTGAAAAACGTCTGTTCTGGTCGCCGTTAAGTAGAGCGGGGTCAGCATTCCGATTCGGACTTTAACGCAAAGACGCAAAGACACGGAGTAGCGGAGAAACCAGCGCGATGAAGTCGCTGGCTCTGCGGCCTCTTAAGAAACAGGCGCTGTTTCTTCTGGTCGGAGCCAAAACTTGTTTTGGGGTTGGGGCTCCTGTGCAACCCGTTCGTGAATAGGCGGTGGCTGCGCACCCACCCTCATAGGAAGGGTTTGTCACGAGATACGGAGGCGTGGATGCTCGCGCGCATGATGACCTCGTTGTTCGACGCCGCCCTTGCCCGCCTGGAACCTGCGCTTCGACATGCGAAGATTCATTCGGAGGTCGTGCAACACCTTCGGCAGCCGAAGTCCGTGCTGGGCGTGTCGGTGCCCGTGCGAATGGATGACGGCAGTCTGCGCATCTTCGAGGGCTACCGCGTGCATCACAGCGACCTCCGCGGTCCGGGGAAGGGAGGATTGCGCTATCACCCCGACGTCAGTCTCGACGAATTGAAGTCGCTCGCGTTCTGGATGACGTGCAAGTGCGCGGTGATGGATTTGCCCTACGGAGGCGCGAAGGGAGGAATCGTGGTCGACCCTAAGGTGTTGTCGCCGTTCGAACTCGAGCGTCTGAGCCGAGGCTTCATTGCGCGCATCGCGGATTTCATCGGGCCCGACAAGGATGTGCCCGC
This sequence comes from Opitutales bacterium, assembly GCA_038320495.1. Taxonomy (GTDB): domain Bacteria; phylum Verrucomicrobiota; class Verrucomicrobiia; order Opitutales; family Opitutaceae; genus ER46. Next base: position 13,718 of record JBBQEG010000049.1, read on the forward strand.
GCCGGATGTCTACACCAACGCACGCATCATGGGCTGGATGATGGACGAGTATTCCAAGGTCGTTCGCCGTCATAGTCCGGCGGTGATCACCGGCAAGCCCCTCGCCCTCGGTGGCAGCCGCGGCCGCGATACGGCCACCGGGCGCGGGGGCTTCATTTGTCTGCAAGAACTCGGCAAGGAACGCGGGTGGGATCCGGCGTCGACCACGGTGGCCATCCAGGGTTTTGGCAATGCGGGACAAGCCGTGGCCGATCTGCTTTACTCCGCCGGTTACAAGATCGTGGCGGTGAGTGACTCGCGCGGCGGCGTGTTTAGCGCGGAGGGGTTGAAGATACCGGACTTGATTCGGCACAAGAACCACACGAGCAAGCTGGAGACCGTGTACTGCGAGACGTGCGTGAGCGAAGGCACGGAGGCGGCCACCCTCACCAACGAGGAACTGCTGGCGTTGGATGTCGATATCCTCATCCCGGCGGCCCTGGCCGGAGCGGTCACGAAGGACAACGCGAAGAACGTGCGGGCAAAGGTCATCCTGGAGCTGGCGAATGGCCCGGTGACCGGCGACGCGGATGGGCTTCTGGATAAGCAGGACGTTTTGGTAATTCCGGACATCCTGGCCAACGCAGGTGGCGTCACGGTGAGTTACTACGAATGGGTGCAAAACCGGTCCGGTGACATGTGGACGGAGGAGGAGGTGCGCCGCCGCCTCGACGCACGCATGCGGGATCAGTTTGGCAACGTGCACGCGCTCGCAAAGGAGCACGCGATCTCCTTGCGCACGGCCGCGTATGTGCTGGCTCTGCAACGCCTCGACGAAGCCGTCGACGCGATGGGCACCAGCCACTTTTTCAATGGCGGCGCAGCGTAAGGCCTCGAGTTGTGTTGTAGCCGGGGGCGCCGACCCCGGTCCGTTGGCCCACCGAGCCGCCTTGAGACCCCGGGCTCAACGAGTCCGGCCGCGATACCCCTGCGAAGAGACCATATTTTGATAGCGTGTATTTGAAAAATAAAGACAGCGCACGTTGCGGCCACGGGCTCGTCGAATCCCAGCCGCGCCTTGCGCGAAGACGGCGGAACTGCGAGGGGCCCTGCCGTTACATGACACAAATTTGTCCTCTTGAGACGTGAGGACGGTGCAAGGGAACGTAACGTGTAGAGATTTGCCGGCAGGCCGGACGGGTCCATGTTCGTAATACGAACATGTTATCCGCGGTTTTCGTTTAAACGATGGCGCCTATCCGCCGCGGCTCCTTCCCCGCAGCACGTCGATGCAGACGTTGGTGTCCAGATGCCAGGCCATGGATTGGAACGTGAGGTCGCGTGCCTGTCCTTTGGGCTGATCTCGATCTGGAAATTCATCCGGCCCCAAGGACGCCATGTAGCGCGCGGCGTCTGCCAACGTCCGCAATTTCCGCCTTGGCACGGGCCGGAGCACGACCTCTGTACGTCGCTTCTCCACCACCACCCCGGTGCCGGAGAAGCGATACACCTTGGGCAGACGGACTGCCTGGCTGCCGCCGAGCTTGAAGAGCTTTGCCTTTGCCATAGCTACAAGCGTGTAGCTACCAAGCGGGCCTGTTAAAGCGATTGCCGGTCCGAAAAGGATCGCAATCACCGCGGTCAGCGCCTGCGGCTACATTGAACCTTGAAACGCGCTGATGACCGCAGCGATCACCCCCGCAGCAGCGGCGCCACTCGGGGGCCAAGCAGTTCGATGGCACGGGCGATCTGCGCGTGCTCCAGGCCGGCGAGGGCGAGTTGGATCGTGATGCGTGCGAGTCCGCCCAACGATTCGCTTTGGGCGCGCAGTTTCTTCGCCACGGTTTTCGCTGTCGCCGACCATCAGTGCCGCGTGGGCGCTGCACTGGGCCTCGAACTGCGACCGGGTCACGGGCGGCCAGCCGCGTTCGCAGCCGGGCTTGCCGAACAGGTCCCGGTACGTGGGCCAGAAAACTTCGGCGGCCTGCTCGTTGGTCTCGGCGATGAAACCGATGTTGTGCACGCCCACGAACGGTTCGCCGGTGTGGCCGGCGCGTTTCCAGGTCTGGCGGTAGAGGTCGGCGAGCGGACGGAACTGGGCGGGCTGGCCGCCGATGATCGCGATGATGACGGGCAGGCCGAGCGTGGTGGCACGCACGACCGAGTGCGGCGTGCCGCCGACGCCGACGAACACGGGCAGGGGATTCTGCACGGGGCGCGGATAGACACCCTGGCCGGACAACGCGGCGCGATGGCTTCCCGACCAGATCACGTTCGTCTGGGCGCGGATGGAGAGCAGCAGTTCGAGTTTCTCCGTGGCGAGTTGGTCGTAGTGCTCCAAATCGAATCCAAACAACGGATACGATTCGATGAACGAGCCGCAGCCGACCACGATCTGATGTCGTATCGGACGGGCTCTCAAGCCCCGCGGTCAGCGCCCGCGGCTACATTGATCCTCTGAGTGAAGTGATGGCTCTGGAGGGAGCGGCGGCACTCTTGCCGCCGATGGGCGGGCGCGGGCCGGTCGGGACTCAAACCTGCGACAGGACCTCCAGAGGCGGTCAAAAAGTATCAATCGATAACGGAGGATTTCTTCTCCCGGTGCAGTACGTGGCGAGGGCGGCCGAGGCGACGGAAGAAGCGTGGTTCCGAAAAGCGGTCGCGAGGACAAAGCCTTCGTTTTATGTTCCGCGACGGTCTTTCCAACATCCGCTGCGTGCGCGGTGCGACCGGTGTGTTCACCTAACGCGCACACAGCGGGGGCGGGCGGTATCCGGAGACCCCGGAAAAATTGAAAGCAACGCCCGCTTTGCTCTCTTGAAACGCCCGGAGCGCACGCGCGAATTCCACCAGTTTATTCGCCGCGCTGGGTTTCGTCACATAGGCCGTGACGTTCAAGCGGTAGGCGAGTTCGATGTCTTTCTCCTGGCTCGACGAGGTAAAGACCACGACGGGCAGATCGGTAACCGCAGGTTGTTTCCTCATCCAAGCCAGCACCTCCAGCCCCGATAGAAACGGCATGTTGATGTCCAGGAGCACCAGCGAAGGCACGGAGCATTTCACCGGATCTCTTCCGCAGGCGCTCAAATAGTCCATCGCCTGCTGGCCATCGTGGACGACTTTCAAGCCTGCGAGATTCGCCTTCTGAAACGCGCGCTGAAGAAGGAAAACGTCGTTGTCGTCGTCTTCGGCGTAGAGGACTGGGCCGGTCGTTGGAACGTTCACTCCCATGATGCTCCGTTCAGTTCGAGGTGAAAGGTGCTGCCTTTCCCCAACTCGGACTCCACTAAAATCGCGCCACCCATGCGTTCGGCCGCCCGGCGCACCACGGCCAAGCCGATACCGGTGCCTTCGGAGTCGCGAGACAATCGATAAAAAATTCCGAAGATCTTCCCGTGCATTTCAGGATCGATGCCGATCCCATTGTCCTGAATCGATACCCGCACCCGTTTGTCACGGGCGACCGCCGAGATTTTCACGTGCGGCACGACCCCCGGCGCCACAAACTTTACCGCGTTTCCGATGAGATTGGAAAGGCACTGGGTCAGCGCCGCGACATTTCCTCGCACCCGCGGCAGCGGAAACGCCACGGTGATTTCGACCTTCGGCGACAGAAACTGAGGATAGCCTTCGAGAATCCCGTTCAACAGCGCCGCCAGATCGACATTCTCCAACGCTATATCAGCGCGGGCCACCCGACTGTAAGTGAGAATATCCTGAATCAATCGATCCATCCGGTCCGCTCCCGTCACGATCCGACGAATATACTCGCGGCCTCGCGTGCCGATCTCGTCGCGGCACTCCTCCTCCAGGATTTGCACGAAGCTCTGGATTGCCCGCAACGGCGCACGCATGTCGTGAGAAATGCTGTAGGAATACGATTCCAGCTCGGCGATCGTCTCCTGCAACTTCGCGGTGCGCTCGGTCACGGTCGCTTCCAATTTCTCCTCCGCCCGCTTTTGGTCGTCGATATCCGTGGAGCTGCCAAACCAGCGGGTGATTTCGCCCCGCTCATCGCGCACCGGCAGCGCCTGCCCCAGGAACCAGCGATAGCCGCCCGAGGCGCGATCCTTGAAGCGATACTCGATGCGGTAAGGCGTCCCCGAGCGGATGCAGTCGAAGTAGGTGTCCGTGCAGCGTTGCAAGTCGTCCGGATGCAGAATCGGCTCCCAACTGGACTCGCCAAACTCGTGGCGTGAGAACCCGGTGAACTCATACCAGCGCTCATTGTAGTAATCAACGTAGCCGTCCGGCCGCGCGGCCCAGGCGATCTGCGGCATGGTATCGGCGATTTGCCGGAAACGGGCTTCGCTCGCGCGCAATTTTTCATCGGCAGCGCGGCGCACCGCGATGTCCATCGCAGATGGAATGAGATGCGTGATGCGCCCCTCCGCGTCGCGCAGCGGCGCGATTTGTAAATCGATCCACAACCGCGTATCGCCCGCCACGCGCACGGGCACGTCGTAGCGCACGATTTCGCCGTTGGCGGCCCGCTCGCACGCCGTCCGCAATTGCGCCTGAATCTCGGGGGAATAGCTCCACCAGGAGCAGTCCCAGAACTTCTTCCCGAGCACCTCGCTGGCGGGGATGCCGGCCGCCTCAAGCGGCCCGCGGTTCGCGTAGGTCAAGGTCCCGTCTGCCGACATCACGCCGACGAAGGCAAAGAGATTTTCCAAGACACTGCGGGTAAACTGCTGGCTTTCACGGAGCGCGTTCTCCGCCTGCTTGCGCTCGGTGATGTCTGGGCTGCTGCCCACCATGCCCATAAATTCGCCGGAGGCGGAGAAACGCGGGTGGGCCCGGGACTCAAGCCATCGCCACTCCCCATCGAACCGCCGCGCGCGCACCTCGGCGTGGAAGGGGCGGTGATCCCTCACACAGGCGCTAAACTCGGCCGCATAAGCCGCCGTATCGTCGGAATGCACCAGCGGCTGCCAGTTCGGGCCGGCGACCTGCTGCGGCGTAACTCCGAAGAATTCACAATAGGTTTGGTTTACGAACTGCAACTGCCCTTTGGCATCGTGAACCCAGATTATCAGCGGCAAACCATCGGCCATGATGCGGAAGCGCTGCTCACTCTCCCGCAGCACCTCTTCCGTCCGCGTGCGCTCGGTGATGTCATCGAAAACGGCTACAAAGTAGCCTTTCATCGGGCAAGAGACGGAGATCAACAGACGCCTACCCCAAGGCTTGAAATCGATCTCGAAACGCTCCGCATTACCTGTCGAGGCCACCCGACCATAGGTCTCGAACACTTCCGGGTGCAGTTCGCTTATTCCTGGAATGGCATCGGTGATTCGCTTGCCGACGATATTTTCCAAGCCGGTCATTTCTACAAAAGCTTGGTTAACAGAAATATAGACAAAATCGTGTGGCTGGCCTCGCTCGTCAAAGAGCATTTGGCAATAGGCGAACCCGTTGAGCATGTTCTCGAAGAGCGAGCGATACCTGGCTTCGCTCTCCCGCAAGGCCTCCTCGGCCTCCTTCCGACCGGTGATCTCCGCGCGAACGGCTACATACTGACGCGGTTTCCCGTCCTCGCTCAGGAAGGGAACGATGGTCGTGTCCACCCAATAGTAAGAACCGTCCTTGGCTTTGTTTTTGATCTCGCCGTGCCACGGGCGGCCTTGCGCGATGGTGCTCCAAAGATCGCGGAAGAAGGCTTTGGGATGGTGGCCCGAGTTTATGATGCGATGGTCCTGCCCGAGCAATTCCTCGCGTGAATACTTCGAGATCGCGCAGAACTTGTCATTAATGAAGGTGATTTTCCCCTGCGGATCGGTGACGGCCACGATGGCGTGCTCGTCGAGCGCGGCCTTGAGGTCGGTGCTATCCTTGTAGGCTGCGAGCAGCGCGGCCTCCGCCTGCGTGCGGTCGGTGATGTCGCGGATGGCGTCGACCATCCCGGCTTCCGCGCCGTCCGGAGCGCGCAACGTGGCCACGCTGGATTCGACATGGAGTTCGCGTCCGTCGTGGAGGCGCTGGACGATTTTCTCGCGCCATTCGCCACGCTCGCGCAGCGCTTTCCACCTCGCGGCCTCGGCCTCCGGGCTCGGCCAATGGATGGTGTAAATCTCGGAGATTTTACGGCCCAGCACGGCGTCCGCCGTCACGCGGTATTGGCGCTCGGCAGCGGCGTTGAAAAACGTGATCCGCTCTTCGAGATCGACTGCGATCACCGCGTCGCTGACCTGGGCGAGGATCTCGCCGCGGAAGCGGTTGGACTCGGCGTCGAGGC
>JBBQEG010000050.1:0-19760 GCA_038320495.1 Opitutales bacterium
TATTGGCATCGATTCGCTCCCCGAGCGGCGGGCCATGGCGGAAGCGGCCGGAGCGTTAACGATCCACTCAGGGATGGACGTGATGGAAGAGCTGAAGGCGTTGACAGGGGGGAGAGGTCCGGATGCCTCCATCGATGCGGTTGGCATGGAAGCGCACGGATCGGCGTATGATCAGGTGAAGCAAACGTTGAAAATGGAAACGGGTCGGCCCTTCGCGCTGCGCCAGGCGATTCGGTGCACGCGCAAGGCGGGAATCGTTTCGGTGCCGGGCGTTTACGGCGGATTCATCGACAAGGTGCCGATGGGTGCCGCGATGAACAAGGGCCTGACATTTAGAATGGGGCAGACGCACATGCAGAAATACATGAAGCCGCTGCTCAAGCTGATCGAAGCGGGGAAGATCGACCCTTCTTTTGTGGTTACGCACCGGGTCCCATTGAGTAAGGCCGCCAAGGCGTATCCGCTTTTCGTCGAAAAGCAGGACAAGTGCATCAAGGTGGTGCTTGATCCGGCGGCGTAGCGGCGACGGAGTCCATTTGGGCGCCCTCGAGCGCGATGATGCGAAAAGGGCCTTCGTCGGGCCTTTTTTTGCGGCCGGACGAGCAGGTTTCAATCGTGCGACAGGGAAGGAGATTTCCCGAGTGAAGGTAAGGTAACTGAACAGTGATTCGTAGAGTTGACGTTAGCGCACTAATGGTGGAGATATTCTCCGCTTCCTTTGCTCCGCGGCCGCGTCTAGCAACGCGTCGACGGTCGCAGAACGCATCTCCTCAATCCTCCCCTATGAATAACTGGACACGCAAAGATTTCCTCAAGACCACGCTCGCGGGCGGTGGTGCGCTAATGGCGAGTCGCGGCCTTTATGGCCAAGCTCCGGCGGCTGCCCGTTCGGGCAGTGCCAACGGCGACATCCGCGTCGCCGTCGTCGGTGTTAACTCGCAGGGCCGCGGCCATATGCTGGACTACGCTTCCAAGCTCAAGGGCGCGCGGCTCGTCGCGATTTGCGACGTTGACACGAAGGTGATCGCCGAGCGCAAGGCGCAGGCCGAGCAGGCCGGTGAAAGCACCGGGCTGAAAGTGGCAACGTTTGTCGATTATCGGAAATTGCTCGAGGATCCGAACATTGACGCCGTTGTGCTCGCCACCCCGAATCACTTGCACTCTTTGCAGACGATCTGGGGCCTCCAAGCCGGCAAGGACGTCTATTGTGAGAAGCCGCTCTCGCACAATGTATGGGAAGGTCGCCAAGCGGTTGAGGCCGCCAAGAAGTACACCAAGAACATCGTGCAGGCCGGCACGCAGAATCGCTCTTCGGACGATATCATGGAGGCCATTGAATACGTCCGCTCCGGTAAGCTCGGCAAAATTCAGTGGGCGCGCGGTCTCTGCTACAAGTCGCGCGACAGCATCGGCCGCACCCAGGGCCCGCAGATCGTCCCTGAGACGATCAACTACGATCTCTGGACCGGACCAGCCTGGCTTACTCCTCCCAGGCGTAACGGTTCCCGCGGCGCAGTTCATTATGATTGGCACTGGTTTTGGAATTACGGCGGCGGCGATATCACCAATCAAGGCATTCACCAAATGGATGTCGCCCGCTGGTTCCTGGGCGAGCCCGGCTTGCCGGCGAGCGTCCAGAGCTTTGGTGGTCGTTTCGGCTACCAGGACGATGCCGAAACGCCCAACACGTTGATCTCCGTCTTCAATTACGCGAAGGCTCCCTTGATTTTCGAAGTTCGTGGTCTGCCGATGAAAGCCGGCATGAAGGCGATGGACAATTATCGCGGCGCGCGGGTCGGTGTCGTCGTACAATGTGAGAACGGCTTCGTCACCGTCGCCGAAACGGGCAACGCGAACATTTACGACAACAACAACAACAAGATCAAAGGTCTGACCCGCGGCGGCAACGGCAACCACCGCGCCAACTTCGTGAAGGCTGTCCAAACCCGCAAAGTGGTTAATGGTTTGATCGATGAGTGCCACTATTCGTCCGCGCTTTGCCATCTCGGCAATGTCTCCTACCTCGTCGGGGCGGATAAATCCAATGAGGCGATCGCTGAGGCGATCAAGTCGGACTCCCACACGAAGGAGGCCTTTGGTCGCGTGATGGAGCATCTCAAGGCGAACGAGGTTAACGTTGAGACTTCGCCGACCGTTCTGGGGCCGCTCCTCAAGATCGATGGCAAGACGGAACGTTTCGTCGGTAGCGAGGCGTTCGTCAAAGCCGCGAACATGAATCCGCTGCTCAAACGCGTCGGCCGCGGCGAATTCAAGATTCCGGATATGCAGGGTGGCTCAGTCGCCTCCTCGTAAAATCTCGAGTTCTTTCAAAAACCCTGCGCCTCACCCGCGCAGGGTTTTTTGTGGAGCCAAAAAATCGGCTCCAATCCCTGCACGCAGAGCGACGACGACGGTGACAGCAGCACGGCTTCGCGATTGGCAATGACGCGGCGAGCGCAATGATCGCCGCATGCAATTGTCTTTTCACTGTTGGGTCGTCGTGGTGCTTTCACTCCTCGTCCCAGCGGCAGTCACGAATGTGACGGCGGGCGAAGCGGCGCGGCCTCAGGTCAAGCAGCTGAAAATCACCGTGCTTTCCACTATGTTGGCCGACGGTGACGAGTTGGGCGAATGGGGCTTCGCCGCCCTGATCGAGGCCGATGGACGACGCTTGCTATTCGATACTGGCGCCAAAGCCGACGTGGTTTTGAAAAATCTGGCCACGCTCAAACTGGATCTCAGCGATACGCCGGATGCGGTGTTGAGTCACTGGCATTCGGACCACCTCGGGGGCTTCCTTCCCCTGCGCCGCGCAGTAATGGCACAGTCTCCCCGTGCGTTGGCACGCACCCATGTCGGCGCGGGTATCTTCGATCCCCGGGTGGGGACGCCGCCCCGGGTTGAGCTCAATCCGATGATTCGAATGAAGCCGGAATACGAGGCGACCGGCGGACAGTTCCTCGTGCATGACAAGCCAGTGCAGCTGTGGCCGGGCGTGTGGCTGAGTGGCCCTGTCCCCCGAAAACACTCCGAGCGAAACTGGAGCGGTCGTGCGCGGGTGAAAACGGCCGAAGGCATCGTCGAAGACACGATTCGCGATGATATGGCCCTGATTATCGACACGGCCGAAGGCCTCGTGGTCGTGACCGGCTGTGGCCACGCGGGCGTAATCAATATCATCGACCATGCGCGGACATTTGTGCGCCCGGCGCGTGTGCACGCGCTGCTCGGTGGTATCCATCTTTTCAATGCGTCAGATGCCACGCTCCAATGGACCACCGACAAACTCCGCGACGTCGGGATCGATCACTTCATGGGAGCGCATTGTACCGGGATCGAAACCGTCTATCGTTTCCGCGCCGATTTGAAGCTGTCGCGGGACCGTTGCGTGGTGGGCGCGGTGGGAGCAAGCTTCGAACTGGGCAAAGGCATCGACCCGCTCGCAATCGCGAAATAGCGGGCGTTTCGCGTTGCGCCCGTTGCCGGGCGCAGCGCGGGGGCTGGGGGGCTGCCTGTTGCATGTTACAACCCGTACGGAATTGAGTGAACCCGTGCGGAGGATTTCCAAGGGAGTCGGTTCGCTAATTAGCGCCACCGGGTCAATCATTCCACCGGTCGGGGCGAGCCAGATGGGGTCTGCCTTTTACGCGTTGGCAATGCACTCGATATATAATGCGTAACGCTGAGAATTCTGGGTCGAAGCAGCCGCCACAGGACTCCTGTATCTACGAGATCTATCGACTGAAGCCTCCCGGGGAAAAGTGAGCCGTAATCCTGGAAAATGCAGTTGAAACCACAGATTACACAGATGAGCACAGACCAAGGCACTATACATTACAGTCCCTTCACCTTGCGGGTGAATTGCGGTCGGGTGCCGCTCCATTAGTAATCCTCTGTATCCGTGCTCGTCTGTGTGATCTGAGGTTAAAATAAACCGCTGAATCCAGGGTAATGAACGGGGCCGGGCTTGGCCTGCTGGGCCCGACCTTTTATCTTAAGCAAGTCGGAATTCGACCTGCCGCTGCTCGCGTGGCGCTTACCCTCAAACCTGCGCCCCCCACCGGGGCCACCGTCATTGCCGACGCATCATCCGTTGCGAGGACACGGCGAACCGCCCTGTCCTCACCGCCCCGCCGGGTATCCGGTGAGTGGACGCATGTACGCGGCGCGAGTCAAAGGCAGCGGCGCGGGTGCCAGGGCGGTGCGTTAAGCTTTGGGGTGTTGGTAGCCCTTGCGATAGTCACGACGGAGGAGGCGGTTGGCGGCATCGTCACCGATGATTCGCTCTTTTTCGCCGTCCCACTCGATGCTTCGACCATGCTTCATCGAGAGCATGCCGAGAAGCGCCATGTTCGTCGAAAGGTGGATCTCGCCGATATCGCAGACGGGCTTTGATCCGGTTCGGATCGCGTGGAGGAAGTCAGACCAGAGCTCCTTGATGTTTTGGGAGTCAGGCTGGTTGAGCTGCGGAGCTTCGCTGACGACGGGATCGTTCGCGTTCGTCGGATAAAACGTCCACCCTTTTTGCCAGCCCATGTGGAAGATGCCTTTGGTGCCGTAGAAGTAACAGCCGACGTTTTCGCCTTTGTCGGTGTTGTTGCCGGCGAAGCGCCGGTGCTCCCATTGCACATCGAATTTATCGAAGCTGTACGTCGCGAGTTGGTGATCCGGAGCGTCGGTGGTCTGCTCTTGGGCGGTGAGCACGGCGGGGCCGGCGATGGGGCGGCCACCCGCGGAGTAAACGCGTTTCGGATACTTTTCCCCGGTGATCCACAGGACTTGATCGAGCCAGTGGATGCCCCAATCGCCCAAGGTGCCGTTGGCATAATCCAAGTAATTGCGAAAGCCGCGTGGATGGATCCCACCTCGACTTGCGCCGGTGGTCTCGCGTGGATCACCACCATTGAACGGTCGCATTGGGGCCGGCCCGCACCACATATCCCAGTCCAACTCCTTTGGCACGGCGACCGTGGGCCGCGGCCGCTCGGGACCGCCGGCGTAGTGGACAAAGCAACGGACCATGCCGATGTCACCGGCTTTGCCGCTTCGGATGAATTCGCGACCACTGACGTTGTGCGGGGACACGCGTCGATGCGTTCCCACTTGGGCGACGCGCCCGGTCTTCTGGGCCGCATTCACCATGGCGCGTCCTTCCGCAATGGTGTGACCGATGGGTTTCTCCACGTAAATGTGAGCACCGGCCTCCATGGCAGCGATGGCGGGTAGCGCATGCCAGTGGTCCGGGGTGCCGATGATGGCGATCTCGGGCTTGGTCTGGGCGAGAAGTTCGCGGTAGTCTTTGAAGGTCTTCGGCGTGTCGCCGGTGCCCGTGCGTACATGAGCGAGCGTGGCTTCGAACTGCCGGGCGTCGACATCACACAAGCCTACGATCTCGCAGGAGCCGCTGGCCATGGCTTCACGGAGGATGTTGTTGCCCCACCAGCCGCAGCCGATGAGGACGGTCCGGAACTTGCGCCCGCCGGATTTTTCGGCGCTGCGCAGGTTAAATGGGAGAGCGGCGACGGCAGAGGCCGCGGCGGAACTTTGCAGGAAATTTCGTCGATTCATGGGGTGAGGAATGAGGGGAAGGGCTATCGGGTTCAGTGTCCGACGGAAAGGATGGAATCGCGTTTCCGGAGAGTTATGCGGCCGGAGGTGAAAAATTGACCGATGCGCGGATCCGCCGTTGACGCCATTCCTTGACAGGGTTTTTTTCTGCCTGTTGCCCCGCAGCGTTGACCGGTTGCAGGGCTCCCCGCTTTCCACCCTTCACACGATTTGCCCCGGGCACCCCGGCTCTGCTTTGCTGCTGATCTGCTCTTGCTCGTGCCGTTTCCAATCCTCGGTCCTCCTCATTTCCACGCCCTCCACATCTCTGCGGGCTCCGCGCCTGATCCAATGGATCTTGTTCCTGGCACTCTGCTCCTTGCTGGCGATGTCAGCCGCCCGGCTGATTATCCATAGTGTTTTCAGCCACGAGGAGTCCACCTTGGCGGAAGTCTGGCCGGCGTTTTGGCTCGGGTTCCGTTTTGATGCTCGGGTCGTGGCGAGTGTTCTCGGCGCCCTCCTCGTTTTCGGTCAGGTTCGATGGTTCGATCCTTTTCGAACCGCATCGGCGCGTCGATTCTGGCTGGTGCTGCTCGCGCTCTGCAGCACAGCGCTCGTCATCTTCTACGTCGGTGACTTCCTGCATTACCGGTACCTGAATCAGCGGCTCAATGCGTCGGTTCTCGGCTTTGCGGCCGATGCGCAGATCTCGGCGGGAATGGCGTGGCAAACGTATCCACTTATCCGGATCGGGCTCGGGATGGTGGCGGCCGTCGCGGCCAGCGTCCTGATTGCGATCGGCCTGCATCGGCGGGCCGCCGGGTCCTCGGACTCACCTCGAAAAGGGGTGAATCGGATCTGGTTTGGCGGCGTCATGTTGGTCTGCGTGGTGGGAGTTTTCGGACGGGTGGGCCAGTATCCATTGCGTTGGAGCGACGCGTTTAATTTGCGCGACGACGCCAGCGCCAATCTGGCGCTCAACCCGATTCAGTCGTTTGTCAGCTCGCTCAGTTTTCGTTCATCCGGTTACGATCGGGCGCGGACGAAGGCGCATTATCCGCAGATGAGCGCGTATCTGGGGGTGACTGAAACCGACGCGGAAGGGCTCTGCTTCGAGCGCCGGGAAGCCGGTTTGCCGCCGCCGGGAGCCGCCGGAAGTCTGCCACGCCCGCGCAATGTGGTGCTCGTGCTGTGCGAATCATTCAGTGGTTACAAGAGCTCGATGTGGGGCAATGCGCTGAACACCACGCCCTTTTTTGCCGGGCTTTGTCGGGACGGCGTTTTCTTCGATAACTGTTTTACGCCGCACATCGGCACGGCGCGCGGCGTCTGGGCGACGATTACGGGGATTCCGGATGTGGAGCCCGTAAAGACGGCGAGCCGCAATCCTGCCACGGTCGATCAACATACGATCATCAACGACTTCGTGGACCACGAAAAACTCTACTTTCTCGGCGGGAGTTCCAGCTGGGCCAATATCCGAGGGCTGCTCACCAACAACATCAAGGGCCTGCAGCTGTATGAAGAAGAGAGTTACGATTCGCCGCGCATCGATGTGTGGGGGATTAGCGACAAGAATTTGTTCCTCGAGGCGAATGATCGGTTGCGGCAGCAGACGAAGCCGTTTTTCGCGGTGATTCAAACTGCGGACAACCATCGTCCCTATACCATTCCGAAGGAGGACCTCGGCGCCTTCCAACTCCTGGAATTGCCGGAGGACGAGCTGAAGCGGAGCGGCTTCGAATCGAATGCGGAATTCAACGCGTTTCGTTATACTGATTTTGCGTTTCAGGCCTTCATGGAGGCCGCGCGCCAAGAGCCTTATTTCGTGGACACGCTCTTCGTCTTCATTGGCGACCACGGCATCGGAGGTAATGCGGGCACGATGTTTCCCCCGTCGTGGACCGACAACAATCTCACCTGTTACCATGTGCCGCTGCTGTTTTACGCGCCGAAGTATCTTAAGGCGCAGCGGATCCACTCGGTGTCCTCGATGGTCGATGTGTTGCCCACCATCGCCGGCATCGTAGGTATCCCGTATCGCAATACAACGCTAGGGAGGGACCTCCTCCGGCAGCAGCAGCGGGATGGTGGCCGGAGCAACGTCGCCTTCATCGTCGATCAACACAGTCAATCCATCGGGGTGATCCGCGGCTCGTATTTTGGCAATCACCAGCGCCGCGGTGAACGGGATGATTTCGTCTGGGCGGACTTTTCGCAAGTGCCCCGCGAGCCCGAGGTGTCCTCCGCTCGCGAGGAGTATAAATCCGTCGCGCAGGCGTTCTACGAGACCGCCCGGTACCTGTTGCTCACCAATCGCAAGACCTCAGAACCGGCGGTCGTGCGGGCCGAGCACTCGAATTAGTCCGGTCCCTCTCACCCTGTTCCCCGCCGCATCCCTCTTCAACTCCCGCTTCAATGCAGCATTCCCGGAACGACGCGACACCCCCGCCAGAGTCTCCAGGCGGATTGCCGTCTCTCCATCGGGTCGTATTGATTGCCCTTACGCTGGTGGCCGCCGTAATCGCGGCCAGCAATGCGCCGCGAGGCGGCATCGTGGCTCCGGCCGATATGGCTCCCGCGCTGCTGACCACAGCGGCCTCCGAGCGGTCGCCGGATTCGTTGCCCATCATCCATCAATCTTGGATCAACCCGGCGGACCACACGGCCGCCGCCCACGGCAGTACGATCTGTGCGTTGCCAAGCGGTGATTTGCTTTCGGTTTGGTATGGCGGCTCGCGCGAAGGCGCCGCCGACGTCGCTCTGTTCACCTCGCGCCTCGGGCTCGGAGCGCGCAAGTGGGACAAACCGCAACGCGTCGTCGATCGGGAGACGGCTGAAACCGAACTCGGTCGGTCGGTGAAAAAGGTGGGGAACGCGGTGATCTTTCCTGATCGCTCCGGTTTGCTTTGGATGGTCTATGTCAGTGTGACCGTCGGCGGCTGGTCCGGCAGCGCTTTGAACGTGAAGACGTCACGGGACGAAGGCCGGACTTGGGGCGAGAGTCACCGGCTGACGCTAAACCCTTTTCTCAACATCAGTTCGCTGGTGCGCAACAAGCCGATCTTTACGGCCGACGGCCGGATTGGCCTGCCCATTTATCATGAGTTTGCGTGGAAGTATCCGCAGATGCTCTGGCTGACGCCGGATGCCGCCGGCGGGGTGGAAGAATATCGGATACGCAATGTCTCGACGCAGGCGGGATTGATCCAGCCCACGCTGGTGCCGCTGGATGACGATCGCGTGCTTATGATGCTGCGCGATGGAGGCCCGGAGCGGCGCTTGCGCACGGCGTATTCCGATGACAATGGCTGGACGTGGTCCGACGCGAGTCTCTGTGGGCTGCCGAATCCGGACTCGGCCGTGGACGCTTTGCGCCTGCGGGACGGCCGGATTTTACTCGTCTATAATGACGCGGCGAGCGGCCGCGAAAATTTGCGCCTCGCGCTATCCTCCGACCAAGGCCGGACGTGGACTCCGCATGCCGTGATCGAGGCGGGCGTGCTCAAGGAATATTCATATCCCTGCCTGGTCGAGGATCAGCAAGGGCGGATCCATCTTACCTATACCTGGCAACGCGAACGCATCAAACACGTGGAGTTTAACCTCGCCTGGCTTGATCGACCGTCGGAAATGCTGGAGAGCCTTGCGCAATGAGTGACCGGATCGATCCTGTTTTCTACGGGTTCATTTGTGCCGCGCTCCTCTGGCTGGCCACGTTGTGGCTGGTGATGCGGTTTCGCACCCGTGAATGCAGTCGCGGACTGAAGGCGATCTTCGGAATCGCAACAGTCTTAATGTTGTTTATTCCGATTGCGGGGCTGCCCCTTTGGAAGTGGGCGTTCAGCTTCTGTCCGAATCCCAGTTTGCCCATGCTGGGCGTGGTCTGTGCGGCGCTGTGGTTACATCTCTGCCGGGTAACCGTGTTCAAGCCGGCGGATTGGCGTGCCATTTGGCTCTTTGGAGCGGTGGCGGGCACTGCGTTATATTTGCACCCGCTGTTGGTTCCCTCCGTGGATCTTTATTACTGGGGCTGGCACCACCAGATCGCGCCGTGGGCGCTCGCCGCTGCCGCGCTCGTGAGTCTGGCGGGGGGCAACCGGATCGGGGTGCTTTTTCTCGCGGCCTTGGTGGCCTACGACTTGAGTGCCCTCGAATCCCACAATGGGTGGGATTACGTCATCGATCCATTCTACTGGCTGGTTAGTCTGGCCGTGATTGGCGCCCGGGCCACCCGGGCGACCATCGGATGGTACCGCCGACGTTCCATCGGGCGTGCGCCAGGCATGTGTGATACGAGCATCCCCGACTGTGTGCAGACGCCCGGCCAGGCCGCCGCAATGCCCGCGTCGCTAAGCCCGTAAACCCAAGCCAATCTGCGTCTGCAGATAGGTGATCGATTTCTCGATCTCGGCTTTTTGAAATGCCTGCGTAATCTTGCGTCCCTCCTCGCCGGGAGGCGCGCGGAACGGCGTCAGAGGCTTGCCGCGCTTGGCGAGCGCTTCAAATTTTGCCAGGGCTTCGGGACGCTTGTCGTAGTTCTGCCAGAACTCGGGCTTCCGGTAAGCGAAGGTGCGTTGGACGCCGGAGATCGTCTCGATCATGATCGGCACGTGCGGACAAAGCGCGCGCCAGCGACTCGCGAATTTTTTCCAGTCAATCAGGCCGTCACCCGCGGCGGTCCACTGCACGACCGCGCCCTCTGGAACGTCCCACACCATATTGTCGCGCAGGCTCGAACAAATCGTGACCGGGCCGAGTCGCTCCAGAACGTCCATTGGATCTTCGAGGGTCCACGCCGCGTTTCCCGAGTCGATATTGGCTCCCACGAAGTCACGCCCCGCGGAATCAATCAGCTGGAGGAGCTCCCACGAGTGCATATCGCCGGCGTGGTTTTCCATCGCGATCTTGACCCCGGCGTCCATGGCCTCGCGCCGGCAGGCTTTGAGCACCTTTACGGTGTCGGCGATGCGCGCCTGGATGCCGCCTTCCGTTTTCCGGTCTTCCATGTTGCCGAGAACGACGCGAAACACGGGCGAACCGAGCGTCCTTGCCACGCGGATACCCAGCTTGAGGTGTTCCTCGGCGGTGCCCCAATTGGGCTTAAAGGTCTTTGAGGTGGGGCAGATACTCCAGCTGCCAACATAGAGCGCGATGCCAGCGGCCTCGGCCTGACGGCGCACCTCGCGCAAGCTCGGATCGTCGAGACTTTCAAACGCGTCGAGATCCGAGATCAGCAACGCGTCGAGACGCAGCGAGGCGGCGTAAGTGATCAGATCACGGGCCTTCCAGCCCATCGCGCGAACCGCAAAGTTGTCGATGCCAAGCTTGATCTTTGGGACTGCAGGCGTGGCCGCCACGAGCGGACGGGTCGCGAGTGCGACGGTGGTGGCGGAGGCCAAACCGGTGAGAAAGGAGCGGCGATTCATAGGGGTGAGGGCGCTCATCGGAGCGCGTTTCTTCCGGCGAAGCCACACCGTTTTTCCACGATCGACACGGTCGAGGCCACGGTTCCCTCAGCGCCGGATTCCGCGGGTTGACGCCGGGCATGTTATCCCTCTCAACCCGCGGTCGCGGCCACGCGCTCCCTCTGGCCAGACGAAGACCGCCTTCACCTTCGTTCAGGAAGACTCCCGCGACTGTTTCACGGGCGGCGACGAGGCGTCTACTTGGATGCCGGCCCGTTCCAGGTCGGTGCGTAGCGGAACCAGGAATTCATCCAATTGATCGATCTCGAAGTTGAGTTCGTGCATGGGGTGGCCCGTGGCATAACCGAGAACATCTGCGAGTACGATCAAGTCCTCGTCGGAGAAGTGTTCTTCGATCACGGACTGATTGCCTTCGAGAGCGGTGAGGCTGACGCAGAAGCGCTCCTCCTCCGGATTCACGGGCCGTAACAGGACACTGCCTTGCAGGCGCGCGCGGGCGATACGCCCGGCGAAGTCGAGTAGCGTCTGGTAGGCATACGCCAAGTTGGCCAGCCGCACCTGCCGGAGCAGGTCCGGACGTTGAGCGATAAGGTTGGAAAGCTTCATCGAGTTCATCGGTACACCTGTTTGGTTTTAAGGTTGAACGACACATCGACCCATCCGACCTGAGCTGATCGCGACTGTTCGGGACTGCCGCCGGCGTTCCGGCCCAAGGGCAACCCCCACGCAGTGGCACCACTGCCCTGCTGCTCTGAAATAAACTGAAGTGCTCTGGCGGACGAGTTACTTGCTCTGCTGCCGCAGCTGTCTCTGACTCCTGCACTTTCTCTGTCACACTGTCGGACTCAAATCACGATGACTGAACCGTGTATCTGAACGCTGACTGGACTGGCGGGACAGTCGCACAGAACATAGCATTTTCAAGGCCATTTCTTCTTTTCGGCCGCATGAGTTGTGAAGATGCAAAGGCCTTCCTCTAAACGTGAATGCTGCACGGTGAAGGATGAAACCCCTGCCGCGGTTCGCATCAAGCGAGCGGAGGGGATGTACTCGCGGCGTTTTCAGCCGGTCGATTTCACGTATTCGCGAGCCTCGATCAGTTCCGGTAGGTCGGCATCTGCATGCTGCCAGTTATCGAGCAGCTTGGTGTAAGCCAGCCTCGCGGCAGCCTTGTTGCCCAAAGCCGCTTCGGCGCGCGCGGAGCCGAGTAGTGAAAGGGCGCGGCCCGGATGACGCTCCAACGCGATCTTGAATTCGCCGAGTGCTTCCTCCGGTTGCTTCGCGAGGAGGAGTAACTCACCGAGTAGTTCGTGCGCAGGCTTGTAGCTCGGCGGGCCCGGCGGCTTCGGCGTGCGGCCTTCACTCTGGGCTGCTTCGCGGAGAACATCGATGGCTGCACGGTATTTGCCCTCCTGCGCGAGCGCCACGCTCCGGAGTTGCAACGCCCGCCGGTCGGTTCCGGAAATCGTATTCGAATTCTTGCTACCGAGGGCGGCGGCGGCGTAGTCGCGAATGAATGCCGGGGTACTTGAATTGGGTGCCCGGGTCCTCGTCGCGGTGACTGCGGGCACTTTTTTGGGCGTCGGCGGAGCGCCGCAGAGCTCCACCTCGCGGGCAGGACTCGAGGTCGCCCGGCTGTCCGAGGCGGTTCGAGTGGCGAAGAGATCCTTGGCCCGGTCCCATTGACGGGTTTCGATTACATACGCCGCAAGCGCGTCATTTATATAACGGGCACTGTAGGGAGCGAGATCCCCCTGCTCGCGCATTTCCACAAACCGGGCCACGAGGTCACCGGCCGAGGCATATTGTCCTTGCTGCAGGGAGGCGTAGATCAGCCAGTGCAGATTATGGTAGTCGCGCAACGTGGGAGTGAGTCGTTTCCGTTGGACGTAATTGACTGAAGCCTCCCAGCCCAGAACGTTGGATGTCCTGGCTTCCTGCCACATCCCCAATTGCAGAAAGATATGGGACGGCATGTGAAGCGCGTGCGGCGCATTGGGGGCGATCATGAGCGCGTGAGCTACACGCGGTCGAGTGCCGTGCGGAGGCGCGTCAGGAGCTCGGCTTGCGCGGGATTGATTTTGGCACCCGCGGCTTCGAGCGAAAACCATTCGCCGCGGTCAACTTCCGGGACCTCGATCCATCGATCCGAGCGGGGTGGCCATTGCAATTTGAATGTATTGCTCACGATTGCGTTCGCTTCGAAATCAGCTGGTGCGACGAAAACGTGAATGACTTTTCCGCCTGCCTGCCGCACCGACCCGAGTGCTGCGAACGGACCCTCAATGGTGATTCCCGTTTCCTCCGCAAACTCGCGCCTGGCGGTGGCAAGCGGTTCTTCGTCCGAGGCCATTTCTCCCTTCGGGATTGTCCAGGCACCAGCATCTTTGTTTTTCCAGAAAGGCCCGCCGGGGTGAGCAAGGAAAACCTCGAGTTGCGCGTCGCAAACCCGGTAGACGAGGAGGCCGGCGGAAATCCTGGGCATCCCGCATTGAAATCGATTCGCTGCGTTCGGACAATTCGAACCTCGTTCCCGTGGAGCGGTCGGGACAGTTCCCCCATTCCGTAATCATGAGATTCGTAGTCCTTTGCCTCCTCCTGCTCGCGGGTCGCATGTGGGCCGATGATGTCGGCGGGCGTGTGCTCTTCTCGGAGCGCCACCACCTCGGCATCGCTGGCCTGCCGGAATGGGAAGAGTTCGCCGACTCCACGCCCCATGGGCCGCTGCTGGATTTTTGCTTCACTGCGCAGGCGAATCCAGAGGAGTTCACGCTTCTGATCCGACAGCGCAACGTGAAGATCGGGTGGACGGTCACGCTCAACGGTCGACGAATCGGCGCCCTGGAAACCCTGGGGCAAGCTCTGGTGCTGGCCCTCCCGGTCCCGGCCAATCTTCTGCGCGATGGCGAGAATCGGCTCACGATTTCCCGGGTGCCGTCGCCGATGCTCGCGCAAATCAACTGCGCAGCGAGGAGTCAGGGGCGCCGTCCGCCGGGCGGCGGCGGTGACGGAGGTGACAGTGGATCCTGCCGCGCGCGCAACGTCTCGACCAAGGCTCCGAGCGCGTCGCACATGCGGCCGAATTCATCGGTCGAGCGGGGCCGCGGCAGCACGGTCAGAACATCGCCCTCGCGCATGCGATCCGCGGCGGCGGTGTAGGCGTGCAGCCGGCGGACGAAACGTCCGGAGATCAGCCACGTTCCCATGGCGAGGAGGAACGTGAAGGCGGCGCTCCAGCCGAAAATCGTGCGTCGCAATTCGCGCACGGGCGCAAAAACGCGGTCAAGTGGCTGCCGGACCAGGGTGACCCAGCCGAGCCCGCGATACTCGCGGAAGCCTCGACTTCGCGCGTATCCAGAAAAGTATTTCACGCCCATCGACGTCGATTCCACCAAGGCCCCGCGAAACCGCCGGGCCTCCGGAAAGGCTGGGACGGGCGGCGGCTGGTTCCAGTTGGAACTCTCGGAATCCAGCACCGCTTCGTCCGGCCCGGAGTAGATGGTGACCGACATGCGTTCCCGCAGCGCGGGCTCGGCCACGACCGAGAGCTGCACTTCCTGGGCCCAGTCCCAGCGGACATGTGCGGCCAGAACTCCGGCAAACTGGCCGTTGGTCGCGGCGACGGGTACGGCGAGGTCGAAGAAGCGCGTCGAATCGAACTCGGTCGGCGGCAGCCTGCGCGCAAGATCGGGAATCTCACGGACACCGCCTGCGAACGGCTTTTCGCGCGCGCCGCGAAACCAGGGGCGTTCGGACAAGTCCGTGTTGACCAGGGCGGCATCGGTCGAGGCGATGACGCGTCCGTCCGCTGCGAGCAACCCGACCCAGCCAAAATCGGGCGAGACGCTCAGCAGCGAATTGAGCACCGCTGGGCTCGCCGAGCGAGTCTCGCTGGCTTGGCGGATGGCATCGAGGTTCGCCAGGAGTTGCAGCTCGCGGAAGCGTTCAGAGATCGCTCGATCGACCTTGTCGCCCACCTGGACGGCGCGCGACTCGAAGTGCCGCCCGGCCGGTTGCTCGAGTGAACGTTGGAAAACGGCTCCGGTCAACCAGCTCGCCAGGAGGGTGAACGCCACTCCGGTCCCCGCGACCCACAGGGTGGCGCGCGCCCGGATGCTCAAGCGGGGATCGAAGATCCACCACCAGTCATCGGCAGGATGGGGGGCAGCGCGGTACGAATGACGTTCCATCGGTCAGACAGACGCGCCAGCGGCCGACAAGTGACGCCTTCAATGGCGGCGCCGCGGTCTTCGGCGCGATTAGGATTGGTCCCCGCTGGGTCGGAGTGATACAGACATTCCTGTCTGTTCTGAAGGTGTGCGCCGCTGTTTCCCAAACCGACAGACAGGAATGTCTGTTTCACTTTTCGGACTTCGGCTCGACGCGATACGCACCCTTACTGCTTTTTCCGCGCAATCACGAACACTTCCTCAGCCGCTCGGGAGGTAGTCTTTCCAGAGCCAGCGTATCACGTCGGGAAAAATGGCGCCCCCATGTTTGCCGTTGTGGGCACCGTCGCCCCACTCGTGTTTCACTTGGTAACGCGGACCTGCCACATTGTTCGCGTCGGCATTCTTGTTGGCCCAGAGCAGCGCGGAAAGCATCTGTTGATTCGCCAGGAACCAGTTGCCGTGGCTGTTATCCAGATCGTTGGCGCCGTCCTGTAGGAAAATTTTCAGCGGCTTGATCGGAGTCTTCCGAATCAACGAGGGGTAGAGGTCGCCGCCGGGTTGCATGGGTTGTCCACCGCTAGCCGGGCGATACGCAATGCTGGTAAAGCTGCCGATGTAGCTGACAACTTTGCGAAACTCATTCGGCCGTTCCCAAGCCACCGTGAACGCACAGATTCCGCCAGACGAGTTGCCTTGAATGGCGCGGCCTTCGGGATCGGTTGTCAGTTTGTAGGACTTGCCGACTTCGGGAAGAATTTCCTCGAGGAGGAAACGCGCGTAGCGATCCGACAAGGTGTCGTATTCGAACGAGCGATTGCCGCGCTGGCGCGCTTTCTCGTTGTTGGCGTTTTTCAGTCCGCCCGGATTGATGAAGATACCAATGGTCACCGGCATTTCCTTCCGATGAATCAGATTATCGAATACGACTGGGACGCGAATCGTGCCATTGGGGTTTACACAACCTTCGCCGTCTTGAAACACCATCAGGGCCGCGGGCTTGGTGCCGTCGTACTGCGCCGGCACGTAAATCCAGAAGTCCCGCGTCGTATCCGGAAAGATCTTACTTTGCCACGCATGCTTGGTGACCTTGCCCTGCGGCACGCCCGGCTGGGGCGAGGCGTCGGGCCCCACTTTATAGTCGTCCGCGGCCAAGGCAGCCGCCGGAAGCATCAGCAACGCGTTAAGACCGAGGCAGGCAGTCGCCAGGGCGCGGCGAAACAGGACGGTTGGAGAAATCGTAAGATTCATGGCTTGGAGTGAAAAGGAGGGGAGAAAGGTGGAGAGGAAAGAGCCGCGGGTCGGCGTTGCTAAATTCAGGGGACGCGACCTACTCAGGCCATGGGAAAGGGAGCGGTCCGCTGGCACAACTGCAGCGGCACGCCCCAGGGATCGCGCATCATGATGAGCAGCGAACCGTCGGGCTGGGGTTCTTCGAGAAACAAGTGGGCGCCGGCCTGCTCGAGCCGGGTGCGTTCGGTTTGGGCGTCGGGCGCGACCAGCGCGATGTGAAAGAGGAGCGGGTGCGCGCTGCCATAATCCGGGTAAGGTGCCTTGGGATTGGAGTATAGCTCGACGATGATCCGGCCAGTGTCGTCGGCGAGGAAATGCATGAAGGGCGCGCCGTCCCGCTTACGCGCAATTGTAAACCCCAGGTGTTGCACATACCATTGCACGTGCGCGTGCACGTCGGGAACGTTCAGGGCAAAGTGTTCGAATTTCATGCGGACTCGCAGCAGCGGAGGGGAAGGGGACGCAGGCCTGAGACTCCGGGATTCGCCGGCAAAGGCAAGACACCGTCGGACGACTTTGTTGTTTTGCGCAGGGGTCCACGGCAAAACCGTTGCCGCCCTGAAAGCAGAAGTTTCCGTGCGGTGATTTCGCATTTCAGGTCCGCGCATTGACCGCGGCCCGTTTTTCGCTATTTCTGACCCTCCATGCCGAAACTTCCCGCTGCTAAGAAGGTTGCCGCGCCCCGCGTGCTGCGGGGGATCGTGTATATCACCCGGCAGGTCCATTTCAATTCTGCCCATCGGTTGCATAACCCGACCAAGAGCCAGAAATGGAATGAGGAGCATTACGGTTTGTGCACGAATCCGCACTGGCACGGCCATAACTACGTCCTCGAGGTAACGCTGCGGGGCGAGCCCGATCCGGAAACTGGATACGTGATGGACCTGGGCGAGTTGAAGCGGATCCTCCAGCGGGCGGTCGTGGAAAAGTGCGACCATCGCAACTTGAACGACCAGGTGGCCTTTCTCCGCGGGATCAATCCGTCCACCGAAAACCTCGTGATCGCGTTCTGGAACGAGATCGAACCGCATATCACAGCGGGAAAACTTTACCGCGTCCGCTTGTTTGAGACTCCGCGTAACTACGCGGAGTACTTCGGTCCCGACGCACCCTGATCCTTTCACTTTCGCCGGTGACTCCGCGGGCCTGGCGGCCGGGTTGTTATCGTCACCAACCGTTTCTCCGGCGCAGCAAAAACGACATGACCACCAAGAAATCAATGTACCTGCACCGCTCTTTGAGTGGAGCTCCGGCACGCGTGGAGCGGAGCTACGATGCCAAATTTCGCGCTTCGCCGAAGTATCGCGAGACGCTTCCGGATATGATGGAAGCGGCGCATGATGCGATCCAAGGCGCGCATGTGCCGATCCAGCAGGTGGGCGTGCATAACTTCAAACTTCCCCTGAAGTTTCGCACCAAGCAGAAGGAGATCCTTACGCTCGAGGCGAGCGTCACCGGGACCGTCTCGCTCGAAGCGGATTTGAAAGGCATCAACATGAGCCGGATCGTGCGCTCGTTTTACGAGCACAAGGACGATGTCTTCACCGGTGAATGGATGGGCCGCATTCTCCGGGCCTATTTGAAGGACGTGAACAGCAAGGATGCGCGACTCAAAGTGAGCTTCTCCTATCCGATGCTGCACCAGAGTCTGCGCAGCGGTCTCGAAGGGTATCAGTTCTACAATGTCGCTTTCGAAGGGGTGATGACCCACACGGGTGATTACCGCCGGTTCATCCATTTCGACTTTGTATATTCGTCCGCGTGCCCGTGCTCGGCGGAGCTGTCGGAACACGCGCGCGATACGCGTGGTGTATATACTGTCCCGCATTCCCAACGCAGCAAGGCGCGCGTCGTGATTGAAGAGGTTCCTGGCAAACGCATCTGGATCGAGGATGTGCAGAAGCTCTGCCTCAACGCGCTGCAAACCGAGACGCAAGTCATGGTGAAGCGCGAAGACGAACAGGCGTTCGCCGAGCTGAATGGAGCCCACCTCAAGTTTGTCGAGGACGCGGCGCGGTTGCTTTATCGCGAGTTCGATACGGACAAGCGGATCCTCGATTTCCGCATCGCCTGCTCGCATCTCGAATCGCTGCACTCGCACGATGCCGTCAGCGTGATCTGCAAAGGCGTGAAGGATGGCTTCAAGGCGGACTTCATGGATTTCGGCTCCCTCTTATGTTAAACGTTCCGCGCGCCAGGGCGGACTGAGCCGCCGTGAATTTCCAAATGGGTTGAGTTTATTTAATCCGCCGCCATCGAATCCGCGCTGCTAAATAAATATACTATCATGGCTCGTCCTATCGTCCTCATCACGGGTGCATCGCAAGGAATTGGTGCTGCCATCGCGAAGGTGTTCGCAGCCGAAGTGCCTGGCGTACGGCTCGCGCTCGCGGCGCGAAACGAGAAGAAGCTTCAGGCCGTTGCGCGGCTGTGCGCAAAAGCGGACAAGCGGGTGCAGGTTGAAGTGTTTCCCTGCGATGTGCGGGACGAAGCGTCGGTTGGCGCCATGGCCGCGGCGGTCGGTCAGCGGTTCGGCAGCGTGGATGTGCTCGTGAACAACGCGGGGAAATTTGTCGGCGCGCCGTTCACGGAGATGACGGTGGCGGCCTTTGACGAGATGATCGCGGCGAATCTGCGCAGTGTGTTTCTGGTGTCGCGCGCGTTTGTGCCCGCCATGATTACGCGCGGTCGCGGGGATGTGTTCAACATGAGCTCGATCGCGGGATTCACGGCCTATCCCGGTGGTGCCGGATATTCCGCGGCAAAGTTTGGCGTGAGTGGATTGAGCAAGGTCATGCGGGCTGAACTGCGCGATAAAGGCGTGCGCGTATGCTGTATTTATCCCGGCGCGACGGTATCGCCGTCATGGGCGGGCAGTGGCGTCGATGAAGCGCGGATGATGCCGGCGGCGGATGTCGCGCGGGCGTTTCTGGATGTGTATCGGCTCTCCCGGCGAACCGTCGTGGCGGAGCTTGTACTGCGGCCGCAAGGCGGGGATATTTGAGCCGAGCCAGCCGGTGCGCTTGGATTCTCCGCGTTGTCCGCTTGGAGGATCTTGGGATTCGAGTTTCGATCTTCTCCTGGCCCGAATATTTCATACCTGTTCGTAAGCATGGAGCGAGGCGGGAAATTTCCGGGTTACGGCCGAAAGCGCACTCGCTTCTCACGGTGGCTCGGTAGGAAGACCAGTGTGGTCCGGCGGGCTCCGTCGCGGACATGCACGGAATTGATTTGGTTGGAAAACTGATCTCGCAGCATGGCGTGATGGATCGTGGTGCCATCGACACCTTGCGGAAGCGGCGCTGTGAAATAAAGCCAGAGC